>JBKCPG010000120.1:0-64053 GCA_046309395.1 Cyanobacteriota bacterium
TTCCAGCCTGTCGAAAACAACCCAAAGCTGCGCGTAGGATCAAGATGAACACCATAACCAGAGCGCCCAAAGAATCCTCTCTGCTTGCCGTGCTTGATCAAACCTTCATCCCATCCTTTATCCGGTTCTCGACACCATACCAACAAGGGCCACTCATCTTTCTCTTCAGTCGTGAATCCTCCCAGCCTTGTGGAACCATTGACGTCCAGCTTGAAGCGAGGGGTGGTCGTTCCAATCCCCACATTCCCTGATGGCATCAAAGCGATATGGTCCTGAGCGTCATTCTGAATGCCGATCGTCATCAGGGCCGACTCAAGCTTGACGAGGGGATCCTCACCGGTCAGATCTGGATTCTTGTCCCGAAATTCGATGAAGCCGAAATCGCTGGTGTAGTTCACCCTGCTGCGGAAGACGATGCTGCTGGCACCACCGGCATTGAAATGGTCCAGCATCAGGGTCCCCGCCATTGCGGAGGCCGGTGTGCCTGTCAGCTCGAGGATGTTCAGTTTGCCATCGGGAGACTTTGTCCCGATGCCAACCTTGCCCTCGCCGTCCAAGACAAGATCCTCATGCTCCCAAGGTTGGCGGATGAAGTACAGGCGGCCCTCGTTGACATGGATCGCCCAGTCCCCATGCTCCGTATCGATGAAATCCAGCTGCGGCGAGAGGCCCTTCAGCGCCACCAGGCCGCCATTGGTCAGGCCGCTGTCTGGATCACGCGGTGAAGGGAACGGACCCTGCACGGTGACCTTGCCGCCCGCCGACCCGCTGGCCGTGCCGATCCCCAGCTGGCCCGTCGCCCCATCCAGCACCAGCGCGGGCCGACCATCCGGGCCGGCCAAGCGAAAATCGGGCTTGTCGCCCGCTCCCATCTGCACCTGCCAGGCCGCCGCCTCCGCCGCTGGATCCGCGAAGAAGCGCAGCACCGGTTGATCCGCCTTTTGCCGCACCAGCCCCAGCGGTTGGTCGGGCAACTTGAGCAGGCCATCATCCGCCTGGTTCAAACCGGCGTTGATCAGATCGGCGAAATCCATTTCCGTGGGGATCGCGTTGCGCACAAAGCGGGAACGCAACTCCTGGCGGCTTTTGGTGGTGGGTCTGGGCATGGCGGCGGCAAGAAGAATGGGAACCGGGAAAGGACGGCACCAGGAACGACGGATCTCAGGCGACCTGGAAATCCAGGCCAACCCTCAACACGCCGATCCCGAGCCGGAAGGGTAAGGGGGCACCGGCCGACACGAAATCCACCGTGTGGCTCCGGGCGGCGATCAGCACCACGTCTGGGGCGGGTGCGCGCAACACCGTCTCGTATCCCTCCTCCCGCCCTAGCGGACGCAGGGGCTTGCCGGCTGGATCCACCAGGAACAGCCGCAGCCGCTCCAGATGGGCCACAAACGGCAACGCCTCCACCGCCGCCACCAGATCGAGGGCCCGCACTTCGCCGCCTAATCGCACCTCCGCGGCGGCGTCAAAACACCAAGGCGATAGCACCCGAATCACCGCCCGCTCCAACTCCCGCTCGGCATACGCCGGATCCACTCCCTCCCGCCGGCACACCCACAACCGCGCTGTCACATGCATGTAGGTGGCATTGCGCACCACCGGCGCCCCTTCGGCCGGGCATCGCGCCCGCAGATAGCCCTCCATCGCCGCCAGCTGGTCGGTCGGCGCCCCGGGGGCGAACAGGTTGCGGGGCACCTGCTCCAGCAGGTTGGGAATCACCACCACCTCCACTCCCCGCCCCTCTCGCGCCGGCAGGCACACCACCGTATGCAACTGACTGGCGAACCCCTCCCAGAGCAACCGCTCGTAGTCCCTCGGGGCCAAGGCCCGGCCCTTGTGCCGTAGGTGCTCTGCCGCCCGGATCCGCAGCTCCGCCTCCGTTTCGGTGGCCCGCCCCGCCCGGGAGCTGAAGGGTTGATGGAGTCCCGCGATCCCCGGAACGCTCTCCTCTAGCCCTGTGATGCCATGGGGCGGGAGCACCTCTTGGCCGCTGGGCGTGATGGCCTCAGCCTCCACCGCCTGAGCCTGGATGGCCAGGATCGTGGCATGGGCCTCCACGGGTCCCATCAGCACCGCCCGAATCCAGAGTGGATCCGCGTCCGACGCGGACTCCCCATCGGCCTCCGGCACCACCACACGCACGATGCCGGAATGGAGCAGACCGTCGGTGCCGTCCTCTCGCACCGGCAATGGCCGCCAGCGCCAATTCCGCCGCGCTTCCCAGCGCGGCGCTTCCTTCGGTCGAGCCCCCCGGGCGCTTCCCTCCGCCAGTTGAAAGGCCAGCGCCAGCGGTTGACCGGCACGGATGTTCTCCAGTTCCAGCCACAACTCGCCGGGATGGGGATGGCTGGCCAGCAGCGGGGGGGCTTCCGCCTCCACCCGGTCTCCGCCCGGAGGGGGGAGGACGAGCGGTTCTTCCTCCCCGAACAAGTGCACCCGTAGCAGCTGGCCTCCACCAGTTTCAGCGGTGCTCAGGCGCTGAACTCGGCGGTAGCCCACCTCCAGGCCCCCCAACAGTGGGGTGTAGGGCTCTGGCAACACATAGTCGTCTGGGTTGATGTCCGCGGCTTTGGCCGCCTTTAGCGCATTCTTGTAGCTCTCTTCCAGGCTGCCCATGGTGTCGGTTGGTTTCGCGCCGCTCAACGTGTGTGCCATCGCCAGGGCTTGGCGTCCCGCCAGGTCGCTGATCGCCAGCGCGAACGCCTGGGCCTTGCGAGCTGTGAGAGCTGGATACAGCCCATGGCCGAAATCGGTGGGGGCCAGCCGCCAACACCACATCCGCCCCTGATTTCGCCCATCCCCATTTCCCTCCGCCGTGAGGGTGGGCCCGGGCGCCAGTGGCGGGAGCGGGTCGCAGGTGATCTCCAGTCTCCCGTTCCCGTCCCCCGCGAACAACCGCGCCGACTTGCTGAACACCTCGGCACCATGGCGCTCCCGCAAGCTCACGTCGATCAAGAAGTCGCTCTCCCTCACCCGGGCATCCCTCCCCAGACCGGGCCAGCCCTGGTAGGCCGCGTAGTGCTTCGCCAGATCCGCCGGCGGCTTCACCCATTCCCCGGTGAACCGGATTGACTCCAGGTCGCCCTCCAGCAGCGCTGGATGGCTGATGTACAAGTGGTTGCCGACCTCAGGCTTGGCCCCGAACGGGTGGAAGGGCTCACGGGGATTCACCGCCACGCCCTCCCGCTGAAGCCGCACCCCCTTGAGCCCCTCCACCCTCACCCGCAACTCGGCGCTGGCCACCCGCGGCCCGTCGAAGCCGCGCCATGGATCTTCGCCAGGCCACAGGGGGTTTCGGGGGCGCAACCGCATCCGCAGTCGCGGCGTGTCGGACCCCTCCAGCGGCGCGAGCGGCGGATCGCTGGCCCGCAGCACCACCCGCAGAGTGAGCCTCCAGAGGGCGGGTTTGGAAGACTCCACGGCTCCCACGCTCCCCTTCGCCAGCGGCACCGCCAGCCAGCCCTCCGCCGTGCTCACCTCCACCAGCAGCGCCTGGTTCAATCCCCACCCCGGTTGATCGGGCTCCCGGGGCGGCTCTCCGGCGCAGTCGTCGGCCCGCGCCGTCCCCCCGTCCCTGCCCCGCAGGCTCCCGAGCAGCCCATCCCGCGTGCCCTCCTCCGCGAGGAAACTGAGGCTCACCTCCAGGGTGCGGGTTCCCTCCTCCAGTCGCAGCAGTGGGCTCGCCACCGCAAAGCCGCCACCAGCCTCCGGGTCGGGAGGCTCCACCGCCGGGTCGGTCCAGAAGCACGGCGCCAGGGTTTGGCCCGCCGCCATCGCCTTGGCGTCGATCCGTTGCTCCCCTCGGTGCCATTGGCGCCAGCGCACCGTTTCGAGCGGCGGCGGCGTCTCGCCGCTTTCCGCTCGCTGAGCCCGCTCCAGCAGGGCATCCACCGCCGCCCAGCTGAGCGGCCGCGGCTCCGTGCCCGGGGCCCTCAACAGCTTCCCAAAGCGCTGGAGCGCCTGCAGTCCGCCCTCTGGTAGCCAGCGGCTGAGCAGTCTCAAACAGTCGTCGACCGAACGGGAGCCATCCAAGGGCCACTCCTCTTCGCCGACCTCCATGGCGCTCGCCACCCCCCTCAGGGTTTCGGCGAAGCCCGCCTCCGGGCTGAGTCCTTCGCGGCATCGGGCCAGGACCGCCCGCCGTGCGGCGGCCCAGCGCTCGGCGTGGGCCCGGCCAAGCAGTTCCTGGATCGCCGCCCAGCTGTCGGGGTTCCCGTCGCCGCGGATCGTCTCCCTCATCGACTCGAACAACCGGATCACCCGCTCCAGGGGCAAGGCGAAGCCCCGCTCCAAAGCCTCCACATCCAGGAAGGTTTGCCAGCATTGAGGCGGGATGGCGGCGGCGGCCTGGCGAGAAACTCCCATCTGGGGCTCCCGTGGCTGGAGGGGCTTGGGCCAGGGGAACGCGTCGGCGTGAATCACCTCCAGCGTTTTGGCCAGATTGCCGGCGAAGTCGGGCGACGCGGAGTTGGGGCTTGTGGGATCGAGGCGCCAGCTGGGCCGCTTCCGACGTCTGCGCCCGCAGCGCTCCAGCAGCCCGTTCACCTCCCGCCATTGGGAATCAATGTGCTGCTTCATCGTCATCAGCCGCACGAAGGTGTCCATTTTGTCCTTGACGTCGCCTCCCCTGGGCCGCAACTGACAGGAAGGGGCGCTGAAGAGCTTTTCGAGGTACTCGCTCACCGCCTTCACCTCACGGTTGAGGTAGAGATCGTCAACGCTGTTCACCTCACTCAGCTGATCCGCCTTCCAGTCCAGCCACCCAGAGCCGGCGCCCAACATGCTGACACGGAAATTCTCGGCGAATTCCCGCGGATTCTTGGGATTCTCCAGCCCCAGCCAGTCGTTGATGGCTGCCCATTCCTGATCCGATCCCCCGTCCGTGCGTTGGCGCACCAGACGCATCATCCGCTGAAACTCCCGCGGCTCCAGCTGCGGATGCTCCTCCTTGCCGTCGATCGTGAACGTCTCCAATAAAGCGGCGATTGGGCCGTCCAGCAGGCTGTTCACGCTGGCGGGTGGTCCTTGCGACATCCCCGCTCCGGGGGGGCCTTCCTCCCCGTAGGTGAGCCGCAGCATGCGGTCGAGTCGCACCTCGGGGTCGGGTTCCTCCGCGGCGATGGTGGCCAGATCCCAGACCTGGCGCTCCAGCTGAATGGCGCGCAGTCGACGCACCCGGCCATGGTTGAGGGAGAGATCCGTGAGTGTGCGATAGCGACGCTCTTGCCCTTGGGCATCCAAGCCGGCCAGCAGCACCGTGCCCGCTTTCAGCGTCTGGGGAGGGGCGCCAGGGGCCATGGTGAAGGCCACCGTCACCCGATCCGGCGCGCCGGGGCGAGGCGTGAAGCCAAGCCGCTCCTGGTAGTAGTGGTGGAGTTCGCGGGCCGGCAGGGCGTTGAGCAGTTGGCGCTGATGCCGCAGCAGGCGAATGAACACGAGCAGCAGCACAAAGTGGGGCCGGCGAAGCCAGGCCAGCTGGGTAGGGCTCCACTCCCTCCCGTCACCCGCCTTCGCCCCGTAGCTGGCGATGGCCTCAGCCGTGAGCTGCCCATGGCCACAGAAGGCCTCCCACGTGAGCGGCGCTGAGCTGTCCTCCCCGCCTCTCCCCACCTGGCGCGGGTCGGCCCACACCAGTTGTTTGGCCAGCTCCCGCACGAATCGGATCTCGTCGGCGTCTCCCCGCAAATCCAGCTCCACCCCCTCCGGATCCGGGGCCTCCCGTCGTCGCGCCTCCGCGGTGGTTCCCCACCCGGGAGCGCCATCCACGGCCAGCCATCGCGAGAGCGGGTCAACCATGGCTCACCTGCTCACGGCGGTGGCTTCGTTGAGATAGAAGGGAAACACCATGTTGAAGCGGGAATTGGTGGCGGGGATCTGGTAGTCGACGCGGATCAGCAGAACGCCAGCTTCCTTCGGGTGGAGACTCACCTCCAGGTTGAGCAGCTCGACGCGGGGCTCATGCAGCAACACCGCCTCTTCCAGCCTGGTGGCGATGCCGCTCAGCAGCTCCTGGTCGACTTCCGCGTACAGCCATTCCTCAAGGGAGCCCCCATAGCTTTCCAACATCATCCTCTCCCCTCGGCGAGTGGCGAACAGCAAGGCGAGGGACTGCTGGATGTCGGTTTCGTCGGACACCATGGCCACCTCCTGACCCCCTCGCGAAAAACTCGGAGGGAAAGCCCAGCCCGTGCCCAGAAACCCTTTCGCGTCCGCTGGGCTCATGGGGCCTCCTCCGCTTCCCGCCCCTGGGCTTCGCCGCTGGCGTCGCTTTGCAGCTGGCCCCGGGCTTGAGCCTGGAGGCGACCCACCAGGCCATAGACGGATTTAAAGGGCTGTTCGCCAAGCGCCTCGAGGATCAGGTTGACATCCTCGATGCTGAGTTCGAAGTGAATGGTGGGTTCGCTCATCATTGGGGGGGGAACAGAGGGGGGGTTAGCCGCCGATCATCACGTTGAGATAGCCCGCGGCGATGGTGCCGCCATGGGCCGTGCTGTCGCCCATGCGGGCGGCGGGCTTGCCGCCGATCAGCACGGTGGCGGAGCCCTTGATGATCGAATCCGGGGGGCCCACGCAGACGCAGGTGTCGCCCACCAGGGCGGCGGGCAGGCCTCCGATCAACACGGTGGGGCTGCCCGGTCCGACGATCGGGCCGCCCACATGGGGAATGGGTGGGGGGCCGGGGGTCTGCGTCGGACAGGTGTGGGGATCGGTGAGACGGGCGGCTGGAGGCATGGCGTTAGTTGATCTTCACGAGAGTGGCCTGGATGTCCACCAGGGCATCGGAGGCCACGGAGGTCTGCGCCACGCCCTTGAGCTTGAGGGTGGCATCGGCGGCCAACTCCACCTGGGCGCCCTTCACCCCCACCTTGGACTGCCCGGCGAGCTCCACCTGCTGCCCTTTAAGGGTGATGTTGTTTCCCTCCAGCCCCACTCCTTGTTCGCCCTTGATCTTCACCTGCCCCTTGGCCGTCAGCTGGATGTCTTTCTCGCTGCTCAGAGCGATGCCTTTGTCACTGAGCAAAATTTTGTTGTTGTGTTGGTCTTCGATGGTGATGGTTTTGTCTTTCTCGTTGATGCTGATGCGGTTCTTGTAGGTGCCGTCCGTGTCGCCGGAGGCGGTGGTCTCCAGGAGCAAGGCGGGGGTGTGATCGTCGAACACGACGCGCGTGCCGGCCCGACTGACGATCGCCCTCACGGGGTTGTCTTTGGCGGCTGTGTCCACCGGTTTGGGTGGCTTGTGGGCGCCGCCGAACAGGGAGCCCAGAATCAGGGGCTGGCGCGGATCGTCGTTGAGGAAGCCAACCAGCACCTCATCGCCCACCTCCGGGCGAAAGACAAAGCCGCGTTTGGGGCCCGCGTCGGGAGTGAGCAGCCGGGCCCACAGCTCCCCCTGGGCTCCACCGCCCATGACGGCAAGACGCACCCGCACCCGCGACTCCCCCTTGGGGTCGTCGCCGAGGGCCTCCACGGTGGCGATCTGCAGGCCCGTGGCCGGCGGCAACAACCCCGCCGCCGGCATCTCCTCCATTTCGGGAGAGCGGGCAAAACACTCCGGCCCCACCCCGAGGGTCAACCGGGTGCACCATCCCTCGCTGTTGAGGGTGTGCGTCACCCCAGACACCAGGGCCTTGCCGTTGAAGCGTTTTCCCACCCCCTGGATGTCCACGGTGCTGAGGGGCTTCAGGGCCGCGTCCCCATCCACCACCACCGAGCCCCGCAGCAACGACCAGCGCTGCTTGCCCAACCGGGCGTCGCCCCAGCTTCCCAGCTCCTTCGGTGCCGCGGGGGCGCCGTGGATCAGGCTGGCATCTGGGGCCTCCACCGCCCTCGCGAGCTCTTGATCGCTTTGGTCGCCGATTCTCAGGTCGGGAGACTTGGCCATGACCGGTTGGCTGGGCTTCAGCGTGGCCGGGTCCCAGCCCATGGTTTTGAGCGTGGCCCACTGCTGGGCTCCATCCAGCTCCAGTTCCAGCTCCCGGGTGTCGTCCAATCCAAGGTTCAGCACCCGGGTGGTTGGCCCGAGAGAGAGGGGCAGGATGCTGACCTGGCCCAGGCTCACCGTGATGGCCAACCCCAGCACATCGGCACGGGCGAGGATGAAATCCCAATCACTCACGTTGTATTGCACCAGGGCCGGATGGGTGATCGGAGTGATGGCGAGCTTGCCGGCCCTCAATCCAGCCCCTTGAATCAGCTTGCGCATCACCTCGCGATCCTTGGCCTCGTTGTAAACGGCGGAGCGCCGTCGACGCGTCATCTGGATGGCCGGGTCGCTCAGCTCCACCCTCAATCGGCAGCCCTCCGCGGTGGCCGCCACGGCGTGGCGCGTCACGATGCCCTCAAACACCGGCATGGGGGCGGCTCCATCCGGCAGATAGCCCAAGGCGATGCGCACCCGCGTGCCTGGCGCGAACAGGCTCTCCTCGCTGAGGGCGAAGCGGCCTTCCGGGAGCGAGCCATCCAGCAGCGTGAGCGACGCCTGGGGCACCCGGTTGATCTCCAGGCGCACCTCCAACTCCACCACCTCAACCTCATCGGGCATGGGCTTGCCGGCACAGCTGATCTTCACGTCCGGCAGACCCATCAAACCGACCCTCCCGGTGCCGCCAGGGGGGGGAACAACAGCTCCTGGCCCGGGGTGAGAACCCGAATGTCGTCGAGCTGGTTGAACGCGGCCACCTGCAGGTAGGGGGCGGCGCTGCCGTAGTAGCGCAGGCACAGCATGGGCAGGGTCTCCCCCGCCAAGACCAGATGGCGATGGCTCAGATCTGGCGAGGAGAGGCGCTGCCTGGCGCGTTGCTTCGTGGGATGCACGGCCTCCACGAAAGTGGCCGTGAGATCGGCTAGTAGCACCTCACCACCCCGATCAACACATCCGTAGCTGATGTCGTAGCTCTTCAGTCGGGCCTCAAAGGTGGACCGCAGCCCTCCCTTGTCCCAGTTCAGTCGGAGATAAGAGGGTTCATGGGTCTCGCTGTTGATGGTTTGGCAGAGACGCTGAAACAGATCCAGCTGTTGCCCCACATCCAGTGGCTTCGCGATGGGAGCATTCAAGCCGTAGGGCCCGAAATCCACACCCACAAACGAGAGCGTGACGCTCAACTGGCGCGAGTTGCTGGCGTAATACCTGGCCTTGGCGCCACCGGTGGACGCTCCTTGCTTGGTTTCGTAGGTGTTGTCTTGCTTGATGGAGAGAGATTCGGGGTTGTAGGCGGCTGTCAGCTTGTTAGGCGCGGGCCGCACGGGGCGCGTGAAGGCACTGTCCTGAAAGGCGGTGATGTGCAGCTTCGCCGGCTTGACGATGTCCAGAGCGTTCATGGTCGGGTCACCTCAGCGTTCCTTCTGGCGGGCCAGCTGGCGCAGCACGGCCCGGGCGCAGCGGGCCACGATTTCGGCCTCGCTGGCGGGGCTTGCGGGCTGGGCTGGGGCTGGCACAACCGCGCGGATGATCAATTGGCGAATTTCAATGGTCATCACAAACTCACCGTGCGCATGCGTGTGTAACTGAGTTTCAAGCTTTCAATCAGGAGATCCTCGCTTTTGGCACTCAGGCTGTTGACCTGCCAAGAGATCGGGAAAGCCTCGCTGAAGAGATAGGCGCTGGTAGGAACGGCCTGCTCCGAATAGATGGTGATCAGCACATCGGAGCGGATGAACCTGAAGTCGTTGAATGTCGCCTGGATCTGCTTGGTGAGCGGAGAGCCCACCACCATGCCCCGCCTCAACTCCAGATCGCCATACTCGATTCCGGTGGGGATCAGCCGTTTGCTGAGCCTGGCGGCGGCGGAAAGATCCGGCTTGGTCGTGATGGTGGCTTGCAACCCCGACACCTCTTGGAAGCGAATGTCCACTGGGTTGGCGATGGTGCCTGAGGCAAAGAAAAACACACCAAACCTGTGGGTCATCGGCGGCGCCAACGCCGCGCTCAGGGATGGAGGTGGCAGGGGTGAGGCCATGGCGGTGCTTACAGGGGGTGCTTGATCGACCAGCCAGCGGCTCGGATCTCCAGGGTGTCGATGAACACCTCACCACCTTTGGCGTCCAGGCTGGCACCGGTCAATTTCACGGGAATCGCCCGATTCGCCTGCCAGGCCATCACCGCGCCCCCATCCGCCGCGCAGAGCTGCACCTGCAGCAGACGGGCGTCCCCCTCCCGCAGCCAGTCGTGCAGGGATGAATCCGCCGCCAACACGCCCTGTTGCAGGGTGAGCGTGGTGTACGCCTCCACACGGTAGAGGCCAATGGATTCCCCATCGAGGAAGGACAGACCATCTCGATAGGTGATGGCCTTGCGCTCCCAGACCAGGCCATCCACTTTGGAGAAGCGCATGGTGATGTGGTCGACCACCACGCGGTAGTTGTAGGCGACCAGTGGATAGGCCAACGACGCGAGAGGTGCCGCCATCGATCAACTTTCCTCCATGCTGATGAAATCCGCCTGAAGATCCAAGGTTTCGATGGCGGCGTCATTGCTCTTCGCGTCGAAGGTGGGTGCCGAGAGTTTGGTGGGAAAGGCATTGGTGGCCTTCCAGGACACCACCGGATCGCCCTTCTCGTCACAGAGGCGAATGAAGACGTCCCGTTTCTTCACCTGGTTGGTTTGCACGGTTTGAATCCAGCCGTAGAGCATCTTGATGCTCACGCCTTTCACAAGGCCCTTCTTCAGACTGATGGTGGCGGCGGTGCGCTGGCCGGGGAAGTAGAGGGTGCGGGGACCGGCCTGAGTGCCCACAGGACTTTCTTTGTAGGTGCCAACCTCATAGCCGATCGTGAGGCCGGAAACCTCGGAAAAGGCGATGGCTTCGCTGTCGATCTCCACTCTGTAATTGTAGGCCGGCAGAGGGTATTCATTGCGAATGGTCTCGGGAGTGGTGGCCATGGCGATGGGGGGGATGAAGGGGTCTGGAGATTGGGACGTAAACGATCAGGGGCGGGACTCACTGGGCAAGCTTGTGGCTGAAACGCAAGATGATGAATTCCGCTGGTCGCACTGCGGCCAGGCCGATCTCCACGATCAGGCGGCCATTAAGAATATCATCTTGGGTCATGGTTTTATTGAGGCCTACATTCACAAAATACGCGTCTTCAGCTTTTGTTCCCCTGAGAGCTCCTTTTTCCCAAAGGGTGTAGAGGTAGCTGTCAATCATTCCCTTCACCTTCAGCCATGTCGAGGTGTCGTTGGCTTCAAAGACGGCAAAGGCGGTGGCCTTCTTGACCGCCTCCTCAATGGTGATGAAGAGCCGGCGCACGGAAATGTACCGCCATTCATTGTCGTTGCCCGCCAGCGTCCGGGCCCCCCACACCAAGGTGCCCTTACCGGCGAAGGCGCGAATCGCGTTGATCGACTTGCCGGTGGTGGGATCAATGTTGAGCAGACCCTGCTGATCATCCGTCACTTGCACCGTTGGCCCGACCACAGCCTGCAAGCTCACGTTGGCGGGTGCTTTCCAGACGCCTCGGTCGCGATCCACGCTAGCGATCACGCCGGCGATGGCTGCGCTGGGCGGCAAAATCACCCGCTGCTCACCGAGGAGCTTCTTGATTTGGTTGTGGTGACTTGTTTGTGTTTGCGCCAGGGACGCCAGGGTGACGGTTGCCGCCTGACCGGTTGCGGCGGGTGGGGCGGGGGAGAGGCTGTCCCCACTCCCGCCACTCGCCGCGTTGGTCGGTTGAGCTGAGCCGCCGCCGCTGGGGCCGCTTGGGGCTGGCAAGCCCGTTATCTGGATCTTGTCCTCGGTGAACCGATGCCCAAGGGTGGTGAGCAGGTGGGGATAGAAGATCGCCCCACGATCGAGATTGGTCGCTCCCAAGGCGCCGCGAATGGCCTCCAGGTCCGCCGTTGTGAATCCCCGCAATCCGCTTGTCTTGGTATCCAGAATCACAAAACGGTCTTTCATCTTTGCGGCGTGGCTGAGGGCCTTCTGGCACAATTCGCCATAATCTCCATCCCCGAGCCGCGCGGCCTCGGGGATGATGACAAGGGTGGGCTCGTCATAGCGTTCGAGCGCGTCCACACCCTTCAGGAGATCAGCCTTCGCGGTGGAGGAACCAGCGACGCTGGCGGGGCCAACGGAGACCACATAGCAACGGCCACCACCATTGCGGAAGTACAAGTCGATGGCGTACCAGAGCACATTCTTGGGCTCCGAGAAACGCTCGAAGGACAGGTCTTCGAGCCCTGAAATGGAAAAGCTCTGGGTGGTCGCGTCAAAGGCCACTGTCCACTCGGCCGCTGGCGCGCGTCCAAACTTCTCCTCAAACTCGCGAAGAGAGTTGACGTCTTGCACCACAACTTCCCCCTCTTTCAAGTGGGTTTCCGTGGTGCCAATGAAGGCTGGGATCGCCGTGCTGATCTCGGCGACGGAAGGAGGAAGCGTGGAAATTTCCTCGACATAAACCCCGGGAGTGGCGTAGGCGGCAGACATGGAATGGCGACGGTGGGGTGGGGCGGTGGCGATGGCGGCCAACGGAGACCGCGGAGCATCTCGTTACTGGTTCAGGGGCAGCCCCCGCGGTGGGGCGCGAAGGTGAAGGCTCTTTTGGAGCCGAGGTTCGATGACCTCCACCGGGGTGGGTTGATGCTTTGTGGCTGGCCCTAGGAAC
Source organism: Cyanobacteriota bacterium (assembly GCA_046309395.1). Classification (GTDB taxonomy): domain Bacteria; phylum Cyanobacteriota; class Cyanobacteriia; order PCC-6307; family Cyanobiaceae; genus Cyanobium. The sequence continues at coordinate 12,607 of JBKCPG010000120.1, forward strand.
GTCAGGCAGTGAAGCCGATACAGAAGGGCGGGCTGCAGGGATGTTTTGAGGGCGCTCCAAATTTCATTCTGCTGCTGAAATGAGAGTGAGACCAATTCGCAGGTCAGGCGTCGTAGGCCGTTTGGGAGATCGTTGTCCGTCTCTGGGTCAAACAGGGGATGGGCCTGAAAAAAACCAATGACGTGTGACAACTGATTCCAGGCATGGGCATGATCTTTGAACTTCGCGACAAACAGCAGCGAGATTTCCAGATGGATGTCCGGATGATGGCGCTCTACTCCACCTCCTTCTCCCGACGGTCGTTGATGTCGGTTGGCGTCCCTGAATTCGCGTTCTTCCCGCACGTTCACGACCACCATCCCGATGCTCCCCAGGGGGACGGTGAATGGATCCAGCTTGTCGCCCTCCACAAACACCACCCGATCCGCTGTGCTGCCATCACTCTCCAGGGCGAGGGCTGAGCGCAGATGGGCGTCCACCCGTTTGCGCAGATAGACCAGGGCGGAGCCAATCATGAGCTTGAGGTCGGGCCGCCATCTCTGGGCGGACTCTCGCCCTTCGCCGGATGGATGGACCACCTCATCGGTTGTGTCCCCCTTCTCTCGCCGAGCGCCTGTCTCTCGCGCTCAAAGCGCCCTTGAACTCTCGTGGAGCCTGGAGGCAGCCTGAGGGATTCTTCATCGCTCAAGAGACTTGAGACTCACCCTAGACATCCGCCCAGGCTCCCTCCTCTCTCTTCGTGATTCTTCATTGGTGGCGTTCTCCACCGCCGGACCAACCACGCCCCGAGACCGGGCCGGCTGGCCTGGCTTTACCCCACCAGCAACCGGTACGCGGCGTCGATTCGGCGGAAGGCCTCCACATTGCCCCCCAGGTCGGGGTGATGGGCTTTGGCCAGGCGCCAGTAGGCCCGCTTGATGGCTTGAGGGGTGGCGCCGCCCTCCAAGCCCAGCAAGCGCAGCGCCTCCCGCCTGCGGGGATCCAACGGGTCGCCGGTTTCCCTCGAGCCGGCGGCGCTCCCCGCCCCGCCGTCGCTGGGGCTTCCGGCCCCCGGAGTCTTCGACCCTCGCCCCGAGGACTCCTCGCCAGCCTGGCTGTGGTTTTCGGTGCGGGTGCCGCGCCGGGGCCCCTGCCCCGGTCCCCGCTGGCGCTCCTGTTGGCGCTCCAATCGCCGCGCCCGCTGGCGCAGTTCCTCCACCACCCGCAGGGGCTCCTCACTGAGCCACTCGATCGCCCGGGGCCCGTAGAGGGCGAAGGCGGCCCGCACCGCCCAGCGGCCTCGGCTGTGGGGACCCCGCAGGACGGCCCCCAGCTCGGCACCGAGTCCAGGGGCCTGGCGATCCAGTTCCTCCTCCAGCGTGAGGGTGGGGTCCCACCAGTGGCGGCGCAGCTCCTCCACCACCCCCCGCAGGCCACCGGGTGGCCCCACCCGCAGGGAGCCCCAGGCGGGATGGCGGGCCATGGCCTCACACCACCGTTCCACCCCCTCGACGCTGAGGCCCGCGGCAGGGCTGGTGGTCACCCGGTGCTGGCCACCAGAGCGCCGCCCTTCGAGCAGCTGGCGCAGGGCCCGCACCTCCCGCCGCAGGGCCTCGTTCTCCGCCAGCAGGGCGTCCACGTTGGCGGTGATCGGCCGGCTTCCTGGAGAGGTCCGCCAGTGGCGGGGATCAAAACCCATCAGGGTCGAGGAGCCGAGCGCCGCCTATTGTGGCCCCACTGGCTAGCGCCCCCGAGGGACGGCTGGTGGAGGGATTGCCCCCAACGTGCCCTCGGGCGCGGTTGGCGGGTTCGCGCCCCGCGCCCATTCCCGCTAAAAACTCACCCCTGTCGTCCTCAGAATCCCTCCCCATGGATCTCTCCCAGCCCCGCACCCAGGCCAACCTCGAAGCCGCCTTCGGGGGAGAGAGCATGGCCAATCGCAAATACCTCTTTTTTGCCGACGTGGCGAAAACCCTGGGGGACGCCGACCTCGCCCGATTGTTTCGCGACACCGCGGCTCAAGAGACGGAGCACGCCTTTGCCCACTTCCGTCTGTTGCATCCCGAACTGGTGATCGACAACCCCAAGGCCCTCAGCGCTGAAGAGAAGCGGAAGGTGTTGGCCCGCTGCCTGGAGCTGGCGATTGAAGGGGAAACCTACGAGTACACCACCATGTACCCGGAGTTCGCCTCCCAAGCCCGGGCCGATCGAGATGGAGAGGCCGCCGCCGAGTTTGTGGCCCAGGAAGACGAGGCGAGGGAGCACGCGGCGATCTTCCGCCGCGCCGCCAGCAACTTTGGCTTTCTCGCGCCGATTGAGCGGCACCACGCGGAGCGCTACGGCGTCGCCTTGGATGCCCTGCGGGGCAAGGGCAGCGCCGGTGAGGCGGACACCCCGGTGGCGGGGAAATGGATCTGCAAGGTGTGTTCGATGATCTACGACCCGGCCGTGGGCGACCCGGAATCGGGCATCGCCCCGGGCACCCCGTTTGAGGCCATCCCCGACACCTGGGTTTGCCCCATCTGCGGCACCCGCAAGGCCAACTTCATCCCCTATCGGGAGCCCCAGCTGGAGGCGGCCTGAGGCGGGGCGCCGCCCTCACCCCAGCTCCAGGCAGGCCAGGCCGTACACATCCGCCAGCGTCACCCTCGGGGCCGGGCCCCGATACATGCGGAGCGTGTGGCTGAGGGGGGCGAACCCCAAGGCTTCCAGCACCCGCCCCGCCCCGGGATTGGCGCCGGGCACATCGATCAGCGCCGTTCCTGGCTGGCGCTGGAGCAAGCCCTCCAGCAGGGCCTGGGCCGCGTCGGGGCCATCGGCCACCAGGGGGCCGATTCGCCACCCTTCCCCCTCTTTCAGCAGGCAGGGGCGAATCCGGCCAAAGCCATGGCACGTGCCCGCCTGATCCATCAGGGCATGCACCGTTCCCGCCGGATGGTGGAGCCACTGGCGCAGGACGTGGGGGCGGGGGGAAGGCTCCCGCTGGGCATCAAAGCGCTGCACCGACCCTTCCGGGATGGCGGCCCCCTCCAGCAGACACCAGGGGCTCAGGGGCCGGGAGGTGGCGGAGGGCGCCAACTCCTCCGGCCTGGACGGCCAGGGCGGCGGAATGGCGATGTCGCGATCCCCGGGCCGCCACCAACGGGTGGTGGGGGAGGCCGGCGCGAACCCCCAACTGGCGTAATCCTCCACCCGATCCAGGGCGGCCTCCAGGCCCACACAAGGCACATCCGCCAGATGGCCCAGGGCGTGGCTCCAAAGCGCCAGGCCGTAACCCTTCCCCCTGTGCTCTGGCACCACGAGAAAGAGGCCAATGAAGCCGTAGGCGGCGTTGTAGCGCACGCCGGCGACGCAGCCCACAGGCTCCGGCCCGAGCCAGCCCACCCAAAGACCTTGCCGATCGGTCTGGCGGTAGATGGCCACATCGCCCAGCCCGGGGGTGAAGCCCTCTCGCCGCGCCCAGCCGGTCACGGTGGGGATGTCGCCAGGGGTGAGGGGGCGGATCGAGAGGGGAGTCAAGGCTCCTTGTCGATCGCCGGATGGAGATCTTCCAGCCAAATCACATTATCCGCGTACGACTGGAGATCGGTGGACAGGTTGTCCTGGGACCCGCAGATCCATACTTCTTTGTGCAGCTCCGATTTGACATAGGAGATCGCGTCCTCGAAGTCTCCGTCCCCCGCGCAAAGAAGCAGCCGGTCGTACACCCCTTGGGCCGCCATCTTGACAATCAGTGTCGCGATGCCGACGTCCACTCCTTTCTGCACCTCGCGAACAGAGTCGGTTCCACAGTGTTGGCAGGTGATGTGGAGATCCTTCAACCGATACAGTTGCACTCGGATCTTGGGGCCCCGGGGAGGCGCCGATTTCAGCCAGGTGTGGAAGCCGTTCTGGGCATCGGAAGAGGGATCCCGGGTGGAGTTGAGGTAATAGGCCTCATAGAACGGATCCCCATTCAGCCGCACCAACTCCGATTTGAGTTTGAGGTAGTCGAATGGTCGGCTCCGCCCGTGGTTGAACAGGTAGGCGCCGTCAATGATCCAGACGGTTCTCATCGCTTCATCCTCCCTCACCGCCCTCGCACCAGCACCGGCACCCGCTTGAAGGCGGGTGTGCCGCTCTCGGCGTCGATCACCGCCCGCATCAACACGTTGGCCTCGGGGTAGAACATCAGCCCCGCGCCGCGGCGGATCGAGCCAGGGATCACCTCAATCCCGTCCAGCTCCCCCGCCTCGCCTCGCACCCGCACCCGCTGATGGGCCACCAGGCCACTGGCGGTGATGTCGGTGGGGTTCATCAGGATCGTGTGGCGATGCGGCATGCCGCGATAGCTGTCGCCCGCTTTGTAGACAACGGTGTTGTGCTGGCCGTAGCTTCGGGCGGTGATCAGGCTCAGCACCAATCCAGGTTCCCCTGGGGCCAACCCCCCGAAATGGTCGGCCTCCGGCAGCCCCAGCTCCGGTAGCGGAGTGACCACCAGCTGGGCCCGACCGCTCTCCGTGGCGAAGCGGGGTTCGGGAAAGACCCGGCCGCCCACCTCGAATTCGCGATGGCTTTCGTCGATGTCCCCGATGGCCTCGTAGCCGGGCACCGTGCGGGCGATCAGCTCCCTCACGTAGACGGGATCCCGCAGACGGCGCCAGTCGATCGGCGTCTCGCCATGCAGACGGTGAGCCAACTCGGCGAGGAAATCCACCTCGCTGATGAGCAGGCCGCTCCGCAGGTGGGTGGTGCCTGGTTCGTTGAGTCGCACCCAGTTGTTGCCGGATTCCACGGTCGTGCGGTGCGGCGTCTCAAACCGGTTGAACACCGGCAGCAGCAGGGTTTGGCGGGCGCCCAGACCGTGGAAATGGCCCGTGTTGGCTTTGGTGGCCAGATAGATGATGGTGTCGATCGCGCCCAGGGCGTGCTGGGCCTGGCCGCTGTCGGGATTGGCGCCGTAGAGGTTGCCCCCCAGGCAGAGCAGCGTGTCCACCTCTCCGCGGTGGGCGGCCTCGATCAGGGCGCGGGTGTCGTAGCCCGGCACTCGGCTGAGGGGCTTGTTCAGCAGCCGCTCCAGGGCCCGCCGCATGGGTTCACGGAGCCGGACCGTCACCCCCATGGATCCGAAGCCCTGCACGTTGGAGTGGCCGCGGATGGGCATCGTGCCCGCCCCGGGCCGGCCCACGTTGCCCGTGAGCACGGCCGTGTTGGCGATGGCCCGCACGTTGCTGGTGCCGTTGGCGTGGTGCGTGATGCCCATGGCCCAGGCGAACACCACGGCGCGGCACGCGGCCAGTCGGGCGGCGGTGTGCTCAAGTTCCTCGCGGCTCAGGCCGCAACAGCGGGTGATCGCTTCCCAGCTGGTGGCCTCAATCTGGGTGATCAGTTCCCGCCAGCCCTCAGCGTGGGCCTTCACAAAGTCCCAGGCGATGGCGCCCCGCTCCAACAGCGCCTTCTGGATCCCCAGAAACACCGCCACGTCGGAGCCGGGCACCGGCTGGAGAAACAGCGAGGCGATGTCGCTGCCGCCGCCCAGCATCGAGCGAATCGGAAAGGCCGGCGAGCCAAATTTCAGCAGACCCGCCTCCAACACGGGGTTGATCACAATCACCGTGCCGCCCCGTTCCCGCAGGCGGATGAGCTCATTCATCAGCCGGGGATGATTGGCTGGCGCGTTGGAGCCCACCAGCACCACCCCATCGGCTTGGTGGAGGCTGTCCAGATTCACCATGGAGGTGCCGCTGCCAAACGCCTTGCCCAAGCCCACGGTGGAGGGGGAGTGGCAAAGGTCGGAGCAGTCGGCGAGGTTGTTGGAGCCCAGGGCCCTCAGCAGCAGTTGCAGCAAAAAAGCCGCCTCATTGGAGGAGCGGCCTGAGCTGTAGGAGGCCACCCGCTCGGCGGGCGGGGCGCGAAAGGCCTCGGCGGTGAGGGCCTGGGCCTCCTCCCAATCAAGGGGTTCATAGTGCGCGCCGCCCTCCCGCAGGATCAGGGGCCGATCCAGCCGGCCGAGCCGGTCGCAGTCGGCGGAGCTGAGCTGTCGCAGCTCCGCCGCGGTCCGCCCGGCGAACACCTCGGAGGGCACCGCCGGCTGAAGTTCGGCGCTGATGGCCTCCACGCTTTTGAGGCAGCGCTGCAAGGGTTCCCCCAGTTCATCGCGGAAGCCGCCGTTTTGGCCGCCGGTGCCCCAGGCGCAGGAGAGGCAGGCGCTTTGGTGAGTGAGCGTTCGCCAGAGGCGGGGGCCGGTGGGGGAGACGGTGGCGCGGGCCCAGCCGTCGATTAGGGGCCAGCCGCCGCCCGCGGTGGCGTCCTCCGGGCTGGGATCGGCGGGCATGGATGGCGAGCAGTCGGTGGGCTCATTCAAGCGAGATGTCCGAAGCGTTGGGGGAAAGCGATCTCCGCCTGGCGAGGCCAAAAAACTCGCTTTCACGGTGATTACAATTTAACCGCGCGGGTATTGGTGTAGGGAATTTGCCAATAGAATCCCTTGCGCACCCAAAATGTTGGCTTGCTGATTCCCCGACTCTTCTCGTCCGCGACGTTCTGGGGCCTCCTCATCGGCGCCAATGTCCTTGTCCTCAAGGTCGCCGCCCAGGAGGTCTCCCCCGCCGTCCGACCCGTTCGTCCCGCTGAGGCCGAAGTCGCCGCCTGGTTTGAGCGGAACCGCGATCGCCCCACAAGGATCAGGGCCTTTGTGCAACGCATGCCCAAGGGGGGAGATATTCACTCCCATCTGAGCGGAGCCGTGTATGCCGAACACTATTTGAATTGGGCCGCGGCTGATGGGTTTTGTGTCGACCCATCCGGCCCGGCGTTGGTGCAACCGAGTGGCTGCGGGACCAACCCCAGGTATTTCCCCGCCTCAGATCTGTTTAAAAAAACCTCCACCTATGATGCGTTGATCAATCTGTGGTCCACTCGTAATCTTGCCTTCGCCGGCCGTTCCGGCCACGACAGATTCTTTGAGGCATTTGCGGGCTTCGAGCTGATTTCCTCCTCCCTCTCACGTCAAGATGACATGGTGGCCGAGGTTGCCAATCGTGCCGCCTCGCAGCATATTTCCTATTTGGAGTTGCTGCTGACGGTGAAGGGCGGCGAGGCGCGACAGCTGGGGCGCTCTGTGGGTTGGACGGGGAATTTCGCTGAATCGCGTCAGCGGTTGCTCGACTCGGGCCTGATGAATTTGGTGGCCCAGGGTCGCCAGGATCTCGACACCATCAACCGTGAACTGGCGCGCGCATTGCGCTGTGGAACGCCTGAGGCTCAGCCTGGCTGTGGGGTGACGGTTCGTTTTCTGCAGCAGACGGTTCGCACGCGCCAGCCTGAGGAAGTGTTCGCTCAATTGGTCTATGCCTTTGAGCTGGCCAAGGCCTCCCCCAGCGTGGTTGGCATCAATTTGGTCGCGCCTGAAGACAACCCTGTGGCATTGCGTGATTATACATTGCAGATGAAAATGATTCAATTTCTTAAGGCGCGACATCCTGAGGTGAAGGTGTCCCTCCATGCGGGGGAATTGAATCTTGGTTTGGTCCCTCCCGAGGATTTGCGCTTCCACATCCGTCAGGCGGTTGAACTTGCCCAAGCCAGCCGCATTGGTCATGGAGCCGGCATCATGTTTGAAGATCAGCCTTTCCAGCTGATGGAAGCCATGCGTCGTCGGGGCGTGCTCGTTGAAATCTGTCTCACCAGCAATGAGGTGATTCTGAATATGAAGGGCGATCAGCACCCCTTTCTTGATTACAAGCAAGCCGGGGTGCCCATGGCGCTCGCCTCCGATGATGAAGGCATCTCCCGCGTTGACCTCAGCAATGAGTACCTGTTGGCCGCGACGCGTTACGACTTGGGGTATTCCGAGTTGAAAGATTTAGCGCGCAACAGCTTGGAATATAGTTTTCTCCAGGGGGAAAGCCTGTGGCAATCCCCAGCCTATGCCAGCATCAAGCCCGTTTGCGCTGAGGACATTCCCGGCCAAGAACGCCTCTCCCCCCGCTGCGCCAACTTCCTGGCGGTCAATGATCGCGCCAAGGTCCAATGGACACTGGAGAGCAAGTTCGCCGCCTTTGAGGCGACGCCCAGCTTCCGCTCCCCAGGCGCGACGCGACGGCGTCTGGCGGCGCCAACGCGGCCCGACCAGCGCTGCGTCGTTCGCTGCCCCGACCGGTGAGGCCCATCCCGCCCGCCGACTCATGCCCCCGCGGGTGGATCCGGCGATTCCCGCAGCCTGGGGAGCAGCCGCGCCAGGTTGCATGGCTGGGTCTCGGCGTTGAGTTGGGCTCCGATCAGCCGATCCCAGGCCGTTTCCACCGCGTCGAGGGAGCCTGGCAGCACGAAGATCAGCGTGCCGTTGGCCACCCCGGCCAGACAGCGACTCTGCAGGGCGCTGGTGCCAATCGTCTCGAAGGAGAGCACCCGAAACAGCTCTCCGAAGCCCTCGATGGTCTTGTCGAGCAGGGGGGCCACCGCCTCTGGGGTGCCATCGCGGCCGGTCAGGCCCGTGCCGCCGCTGCTGATCACCACCCGCACCTCCGGATCGGCGATCCAGCGGCTCACCTCGGCGCGGATGCGGTAACGGTCGTCGGGCACGATCACCCGTTCCCGCAGGTGATGCCCCGCGGCCTCCAGTCGCACCCGAAGGGCGTCGCCGGAGTGGTCGTCGGCCAGGGTGCGGGTGTCCGACACCGTGAGCAGGGCAATGGCGAGGGACACAGGGGACGGCGGGGCTGGAGCCATTGTGGGCGCGGCATGCCCTTAGGCCCCAAACTGGTGTGCGGCCACGGAAGCCAATGCCCTCTCTGGATCCCTCACAGCGCCAGGCCCCACCCGTCGCCACCGTGCGGGTTCGACTGTTCGCCTCCCTGCGCGAGGCCATGGGCTGGAGCGAGCGGCTGGTGATCCCGGCGGCCCCGCGGCCCACCCCCCTGACCCTCTGGGAGGAGCTCGGTCTGGCCATCGCCTGGTCCGACACCACCGGAGCCCCCGCCGCACCTGGTCCCCCCGATCCCCATGGCGTTCGCCTTCCGGGGGGATTGCGGGTGGCGATCAACCAGCGGTTTTCCCCAGCCGATACGCCCCTGGCCGATGGGGATGAGCTGGCGTTTCTCCCGCCGATCTCCGGTGGCTGACCCTGGCCTCCCTCGGATCGGTCGACCCTCCCAACCTGGCGTGGAGGTGAGCCTGCATCCCCACCCCTTCGCCCCCTTGTCGCTGGTGGAGGAGTGGCAGGCCCTCCTCCCTTTCACCCCCGATGCCCCCCCCGCCGCCACCAGCCTCTTCATCGGCCGCGTGCGCGGCACCACGGTGGCGGGCCTGCCGCTGGAGGCCCTGGAACTGGAGCACTACCCCGGCATGAGTGAGTCTCAGCTGCTGGAGCTGGCCCGGGCCAGCGCCGAGCGCCATGGGGTGGTGGCCGTGCGGGTGGCGCACCGGGTGGGTCGGATGATCCCTGGGGAGGCCATTGTGGTGGTGGCTGTGCTGGCCGACCGGCGCGGTCCGGCCCAGCGCTGCTCGCGGGAGCTGCTGGAGGCCCTCAAGCACGACGCCCCTTTTTGGAAACGGGAATGGAGCGAAGGGCTTGGCGCCTGGGTGCCGGGCAACACGCCCTTAGGCGAGGAAGAGGCGGACTGAGCCAAGCCCAACCTCAGAACAGCGGCAGCCTCAGGAGCTGGGCCCACAGCCACTGGCCCGCCTCCAGGGAGGTCTCCTCGGCGGGGATCTCCAGGAGCAGGTCGGCGCCCCGCAGCGAACCGATGCGGGAGGAGGCCTGGCTGCCCTCGATGCGCGCCACCAGTTCGCCCCCCTCGCCCACCACCAGCTGGGCCCGGGCCAGCTCCGGCCGCCCCGCCGCTCGCCGCATCGGGGTTTCAAGCCGCACTCGGATCCGGAGCGGGAGCTGGGGCTCAGAGCCCTCCAGGGCCTGCAGCGCCGGCCAGAGGAGCTGGAGGGCCGTGATCGCCGCCGCCACGGGGTTGCCTGGCAGTCCGAAAAACGGCTTGCCCCCCAGTTGTCCGAAGGCAAAGGGCCGTCCCGGCTTGAGAAAGAGCTTCCAGAAGGTCACGTGCCCCCGTCGGGCCACCAGCGGCCGAATCCAGTCCGCATCGCCCGAGGACACCCCGCCTGTGCTCACCACCACATCACAGCGCTCGGCCAGGTCGTCCAGGACCCGCTCCAACTCCGCCGGCTGATCGGCCACCACCCATCGCTCCGCCACCGGAAACCCCAGTCGGGCCAACAGGGCCTCCAGCAGGGTGCCATTGCTCTCCCAGACGCGACCGGGACCCCTGGGCTCGCCAGCGGGCACCAGTTCATCGCCGCTGATCAACAGCCCCACCCGCGGCCGGGGGCGCACCGCCAGCGCGGCCACGCCACCGCTGGCCAGCCTGGCCAGATCGGCTGGGCCCAGCCGCGCTCCCGGGTGGAGCAGCACCTCTCCGGGGGCCGCTTCCTCGTCGGGGGGACGGATCCAGGCGTTCGATCCGATCTCGCCGCTGAGCAGAAGGGTGGCGTCGTCCCGGCTGATCAGCTCCTGGGGCACAACGCGGTTGGCCATCTCCGGCAAGGGGGCTCCCGTCAGGATGCGCACGGCTTCTCCGGGGCCCAGTTCCCCGGTGAACGGGGCGCCAGGGGCGGCAAGGCCCACCAGCCGCCACTGGCTGCCCGGGGGCGGTGGCGCCTCGCCGCTGATGGCATAGCCGTCCATGATCGAGGCTCGAAAACCCGGCACCGCCTCGCTGGCCTGGCAACGTTCGGCACTCACCCGTCCCAGACAGGCCGCCAAAGGAAGCCGTTCGCTGCCCACCAGAGGAGTGAGGGCGTCCAGCACCCGCCTCCGGGCCTCGTCCAGCGGCAATCCCTCACGGGGGAAGGGTTCCGCCATCACCAAGGCCTAAGGCTGGGGGCCGAGGGGTATCGGGGCCGGGAGAGCGGGCCTCGGGAGAGGGCGGACATCTGGGGGGAATGACGAAGACGTTTGGTAGGATCTTAAGGAGATGAATCCGGCGTTACAGCGCCCAATGAGTTGAGCGTTCCAAGATTGTCCATTGAATGTCTGAGATAAGCCTTTTTGCCTTTGGCTTTTATCCCAACAGTCGAAATGCGTCGGCGAGTCGTGTCAGACGCCTCAACTGGCGGCTGAAGCGCTTCAAGCAAAAGATTTTTCACCGTCACAATTTTGGTGATTTTTTATCCTATCATCTTGTCGCCGCCCTCTCTCAGTCCAGGGTTCGAATTGCCCAGCAAGAGGAGCGGGGAAAATTGCTTGCCATTGGCAGCATTCTTTGGTCACTCCAAGATCAGGATGTGATTTGGGGATCGGGAGCCCACCGTGAAAACCAAGTGCCCAGCCGCTCCATCGCCAGTTGCCATGCGGTGCGCGGACCGTTGACGTTGCGTGAGTTGAAACGGGCGGGATCTGTGTCGACGGATCGCGAGCCCCTGTTCTTCGATCCCGCGATCCTTCTTCCCCTTCTCCATCCAAATCTGAAGTCACCCCTGAAAATCAAGGGACAGACATCGATTGTCCCCCATTATACAGATACGCAAAAAGTGAAGGATTGGCTGAAGGAAACTGATCAGGCCATTTCCATCATTGATCCCATGGACCATCCTTTGAAAGTGGCCCAAAAAATCGCCCAATCCGAGAGGGTCGTGTCTTCCTCTCTCCATGGCATCATTTTGGCCGATGCCTTCAATGTGCCTGTTGTTCCTTTGCGATTGGCGGGCAACAGAGAGCCAGAGTTTAAATATGTGGATTATTATGAGGGCTCGGGGCGCTCCGCTCCTCGCTTTTCCATGGATCTTCGGGAAGCTTTGGATCGAGATCCTCCGGCCTTCCAATACGCGGAGCGGGATCTGGTTCGGTTCCTTCGCAGTTTTCCCTACCCGATGAAGGCCATCCCCGGCATCTGAACCCCGGCCTTTATTTCAAAGCGAGCGAGGTGGTGCCCTTCATGGGATGGTGCCATACGCCGTGGCGTCCGCCTTGCTTCTCCCGAAGCCGCACCGGTCCAATGGTCATGGCGGGATCGGCGGCCTTGAGCATGTCGTAGAGGGTGAGCAGACCAATCTGCACAGCGGTGAGCGCTTCCATTTCCACACCGGTGGGTGCGGTGGTGCGGGCGCTGGCCACCAGGTGGAGGCCGCTGCCATCGGTGGCGGGCTCGATCGTCACCGACACCCCCGCCAAGGGCAGCGGGTGGCACAGGGGAATCAACTCCGAGGCGCGTTTGGCGCCCTGAATGGCCGCCACCCGTGCCACCGCGAGCACATCCCCCTTGGGGGCGAGCCCTCCCATCACCAGCGCGAGGGTGGTGGGGGCCATGGCGAGAAAGCCCTCGGCGGTGGCCTCCCGGGGGGTGGCGGGCCGGTCGGCCACGTCCACCATGCGGGCGGCGCCGTGTGAATCGAGGTGGGTGAGGGAAGGGGGCGAGGCGGAGTCCATGGGGGAAGGATCGTGGACGGGAGATGTCAATCGCGCGGGCGGTGATGTTGTGTTGGCCACTCTCGCACCGCGGGCTTGCGCGGCGAGTCCTGTGAAGGATGGTCTGTCAGCATGTGTGGCAGATGCGTATCAATGTCGACGAAGAATCACTCCTGCCCCAGAAGTGATTGGAGGACTTGTGATAACATGATTTTATGATTCGGCCATGGGAATGAGCCTTAAACCAGAGCACCAACATCATCACCACTATCATCACCAACATCATCACCATCAGCCACTTCATCCCCTGCTAAGAAAGGGCTGGCTTGGAATCGTCATCATTCTGTTTGTGATTTCCTATTTGATTCTCTTTGGCAGGATCGAATGGCCTGGCTTGCATGTGGATGCACCGATGTATAGCACCGCTTCGGTGAACGTGGCCCGCAATTTCGGCTGGCATTATGGGGGTTATACCGATCGTCTCCTGTGGAAGCCCGCTGGGCTGTACGACCATCATGGTGTCCTTCAGGTTATTCTCTATGGAAAGCTTCTGAAAACAGTTGATTGGCTGCGCTACAACGCGGCCAATACATTGATCAATGTCCTCACCTATCTGCTCTACACCTTCCTCCTCTCTCGCGTCTTTCGCCGCGGTTTGGGGTCGCCATCCTTGCCCCTCGCTAGTTGCGCCGCTCTCTTGCCAACCTTGCTTCAACTTGGCGTCCAGGGTCGTCCGGAGCATTTGATCACCCCGCTGATTGCTCTCCCCTATTTGGCCTACGAGCTCAGTGGCTCGGCCAAGCGGGCTTACTTGGCCAGTATTCCTATCGCTGCCCTCATTCTGTTGACGTCTCCCATGGTAGGGGTGATGTTTATCGGCCTGGTGGTTGTTCTCCTCTTGGCCCTCCATCCCCTGCGCAAGGCCCTCTTTCCCATTGCCCTGCTGGGGGGGGGGAGCACACTCTTGGCGGCCATCATCCTGTCCCTGGCAACACCCTTCAACTTGTTGGGATGGTTGAAGAATATGGCTAGTGCGTCCAAGTTATGGGTGGAGACCTTTCCACTGGAGGGCGTTCTTGCCGCCTACAAGAGTGATGTGCTGGGAGGCACGTTCCCTTCATTCGCGTGGAACTGGTCCATTCTCTTCCTTGTCATCGTTATCATTTGCAGTCTTTTTGAACATCGAAGATGGCTGGCGCTCGCTCTGTTTGCTTTCCTTGGCTACTACATTACAGATCGGGCTAGCGATTACAACTACATCGCATTTCTACCCCTTGCTTGGCTCGCGTTTTGCAATCTCCCGTTGACACATTCCCTCCCACCGTTGAAATATCTTTCCAGCCGTGGACACCTGTCCCTGATCGTCATGATTACCGCCATTTATTTGGCTTGGTTTGGAACCTATGCGATCATCTCTACTTCGATTGCGCTCAGCCACACAGACGCCAGCCAGGCGCGCGCACTCCTTCAGCGGGAAATCGGCAAAGATCCACAGGTGAATGACGACAGTGCGGTGGCGTTTAAGTTTATGCAGACTCCCTCCTTTGTGGTTTTGGGAGAGCCATTTGAAAACAAGGCGGCTCACTTTGTGGATAGTGCAGGCACTACCAAGGCGGTTTGCAACCCGGGTGAAATGCGTGAGTTCGAGCGAGTGTTTAATGTTAAATTCCGTTATTACATTCACCCATTGCACGTTTCATTCATCAATCAGGACAAATCAAAGTCTCCCCCCATGCCTCCCCAACTGTGTGTGGGCGGGGAGCGGTTTCAATTGTCGGGTGGGCCCTTCAATAAGAATGACACCCCGCTGGCGAGGTTTCTGCCCGGTCGATTGAAGGATTATTATTCCTTTGCCCTCTATCGACGCGCGGTTTAGCTGCCACGGTAAGTTCTGGTACGCCGCCAAAGTGTCGATCAGGTGGAGACTCAGGGATTGAATCCACCTGTGCAGGCTTTTGCGAGACACTTAATCAGGGAAAGATTACCTTTAAAAGAGCTAATCTTGGTGGGAACTTCGCCTTCAGGATAGATGCGGATCGCAGGATATTCAATGCATTTGTACTGGAGTTTGGGAAGGCGATAGGACAAATAGGCGAGCAATTCGTACGTGGAAAATTCTTCTCTAAAGATCTGAACTCTCTCATCAAGCAGCGAGCGCGCACTATACGCCCTGAAGCCCTGCGTGGTATCTGTCCAGGGGAATCCTGAAGACAGCGCCAGCATGGGGGCATGCATCAACCTGATGGCCAGGTAGCGCGACAAAGGTGTGTTTTCATGGCGCCCACCCTTGATGAAACGGGATGCCTGGACAAAGTCGTAGCCTTGATCAATGGCCCGCACGAACTCTGGAATCGTGGCAGGGTCATCTTTGTCGTTGCCATCAATAGTGATGATTCCTCGATATCCATTGACCAGGGCAAAGGCATAAGCAACACGCAATTGCGCACTTAACTTTCCGGGGCCAAGTTTGGTGAGTAAACCGTGAACCCCGGAATCCAATAAAAACCGTTGCTCTAGGGATCCGTCTGTTGTTCCTCCATCCACAATAATGATGTCCGCAATCTCGTGAATTCGTGCGGTCCAAAGTCGCTTTACAAAATTTCGAATCCGGTTGCCCTCATTGATCACCGGGATAATTACACAATGCGGACTGGTTTTCCCTTCCCAGAAATCAACTCTGAACTCAGGAAC
This sequence comes from Cyanobacteriota bacterium, assembly GCA_046309395.1. Taxonomy (GTDB): domain Bacteria; phylum Cyanobacteriota; class Cyanobacteriia; order PCC-6307; family Cyanobiaceae; genus Cyanobium. Next base: position 27,671 of record JBKCPG010000120.1, read on the forward strand.
CTTCCAATCAGGCTGGAACGCCTCGCGAATCGAGCTTTCCGTTGATGAAGGAGTGAAATCCACGCTAGCGATAACCAGACATCAGGAGGACTACCCCTAGAATCATAAAGCCTAAGCCAAGCACCATTACAGGGCGCAAAGATTCCCCCAGAATCAACACGGATAACACCGCGACGGCCGCGATGGCTCCGGAAGTCAGCGTAGGGTGGGCGACATTCAGTGGAAAGTACCGTAATGCCAAAACATAAAGAACAAATGCTGAGCCATATAACGCAAGCCCAACCAACAGCGGCCAGTTGGTCAGAATCGCGAGGGGATGGCGTCCTGAGGGCAGTTGATAAGGGGGCAACAGGCCGATCTTAATGAGTACGCTTGCGGAGGCATTTGAGGCAATCCCTAGCAACAACACCAACCATTTCATGGGTGAGCTTCCTTTTCAACGCCAAGATAGTGATCTTTGGTGAAGCGGACAGACGCGGCAATGGTCTCAAGGGGAGCTGCCTCGGACGCGGTGAGCATTTCAATGGTGACAATCGCCTCAGGGAGATGGCTGGCAATCGCCGCTGAATTTGCCCGGTGGTCGCATTCGCCAAAACCTACAGGTTTGAGCTTCGGCTCACTTGCATGGACATGGCCAATGATTGCTTGGTAGGTGGAGCAGATGAGCTCGGGGTTTTCCTGGTTCATGCACATCGAGCCCGTATCCAATTGCAACTTGAGATATGGATGATTCACTTCAGTCACCACAGCGGCTGTCTCCGGTGTGGTTGTCATAAAATTGGCACCATAATAGGAGGGGTTTGGTTCTAAACAGATGGTGACCCCGTAGGATTCGGCAATCGTCGCAAGCTTCAAAAAAAACTCACAGGCCATCGCGAAAGCCGTACGATCATCCAGCCCTGTGCGATCCCGATTCTTGGGTGAGCCAAACACCAGACGCCTGGCATCTAACGCCTCACCAATCAAGCAAACAGAGGAAAAATGTAGCAGCATACGGTCCTGAACTTCCGTGGGGCCAAAAAGGTTTAACCCTTCAGTTCCAAAGAGAAGGGATTGCATTCCGGCAAATCGGATGCCTCTCTCCAGCCACCAGCTTTTGACAGCTTGACATACATTTAAATCGACCGCTTGGAAGTTCTTGATATATTTTCCAGGTGCCAGGTCAATCGTATCCACGTTCAAGCTTTGGAGAAGATCGGCAACCGCCGAGTCCTCCTTCACATCCCAGGCAATGTTGGAGATGGAGATTCTCAAGGTGATCGCTCCTCCGTTGTGGGCTCAGTTTGGGTGTAGGCCCGTGTGGCTTGAATGGTTTCGCGTTTGCTGTACTGATAGCGCCCTGACCCTCCAAAGCTGGATGCATAGACGGATTGAAAATCGTAGGCGGGGGGATGGGCCATGGCTTCGTTGGCAAAAGGTTTGCCAAATGCTTCTTCACTGAGTGTGCCCACACTGATCGGTTCGGCCGTCAGGTGAATGAGGTGATGCTGACTCAGGGCGAGGGCTTTCCTGATGTCCGACCATAGGTTAATCATTGGATAAAATTGAAACACCGCTCGATGGTCAATTTTGTGAAGGTCATTGTTGTGGTGAAGATCATAAATCACGTTTTTCCTTAGTCCTGGGCCGACCAGGCCTGGCAATCGCACAATCAGCGAGGAGGGAAACTGTGCCTCGACAAATTCTTCAAGTCTCCGGCGATGGAGTCCGTAAGGGTGGAGGTTCTCCGTCTCTACTGTTGATAACTCATCCACATTCACTGGATGGTTGAACACATCCACAGTGCTGATCAGGACAAATTGCTCGGCTGTAATTGTTGACAGGATGGCCATTAGTCTTTCAATTCCAGCCCAATCCTCCTCTGGTTGCTGATTGGCAACCCACTTTTTGGCGGGAGCCCCTGCGCAAATCACCAAATCTAAATCTAATCCACTGATTGTATCAATATCACTGGAGCGATAGAGGTGGGTGAAAGAATGCTGTTTCTTAAGTGTGGAACCCACAAAACCTGAATGCCCGATCAGAGCATGTGACTGGACAAGAGATGATGTCATGATTGCCCCATCACCAGTGAGTCTATGCTTTCAAGGATATCATAGATGTTGTCAATCTTGCTTCCTAGGATGGAATACATTCCTTTGATGCGTGAATCTTCTCTAAAAAGAATCGGCCGCCCATCGTCCGTCTCATTCTTGGTCAACACCGTTTTGATCTCAAACAGGGATTCCGCATGATGGCTCTTGGCGAGCGAGGGAAGGTATCGGCAGGCGTCACGCAACATCCGATCGACTCTGCTTTCACAGGGATAAGCATTGAGAATGTCGTAGGGAGAGAGGCCGTATTGATCTTTCCAATTGCTGTGAGGTGTGTAGCGTACGTGGGAGAGACTGTGTAAGCCACGAGCTGGAAAAGGCATCACAGAGAAGAATGGACCATCCATGACTGTAATGCCAATACCAGCGAGAACTTCTGGTGGTTCGATGAGGCAGAGTTCGGCAATCTCATGCTTCAATTCAAACCCTGCTGTGTTCTCTGGCTCGCTTAGTTGGCCAAGGCCGCTATAGGTGCAGTTGAAGACCAGCGGTGTCCGCACGGAAAAGCTTTCCCCAGTATGGCTGACGACCTCCAGGTCGATCTCTCCCCTCTCGCCCTCCTTGCTACGCACAACTCTATGGCCAAGAAAGATGTCGATTGCAGCCTTCTGTAGCTCCCTGCCCATCCACTCCCTGAGGCGTTCCGCGTCGAACGCATACTCCTCAACTTTGAAAACCTTTTGAATCAATGCGGGATTGAATAGCCGCACAACATCCTCTTCCGCCTCGCATACCGGAGCCTCAATCTGACTGCAAAAACGTAAAAACTGTGCCCCTGTGACCTTTGAGTTTTTCCCGGCCAAGGCATAATATTTCCTGAAATCACTCTTCACGCAGCAGTCCCAATCTCTGCCAAAGCGACCGAAGTTTGCGTGACTGCGGTAAGCGGTTGTAAAACTACGCGGGTAGTGATAACCATTGTGCACTCGGGCTTGATTGGCATAGGAAGCCCTTCCCAGCAGAATTGGGCCCTGCTCATAAACAGACACATCGGGAATTCTCTTGACTTGTTTGAGATAGAGCGCGATGGCACAGCCGTAAAATCCGCCACCTACCACGCAGGCTTGCTTGAAAGTCATCTCAAAATGAAGTCATGAGAAAGATGACGTATTCCTTTGGATCTTTGTGTTGGCACCTTGATCCACCTCGATATTAAGTCGTTCTTTGCGAGTTAGCCTGGCAGAAGTAAACTCGTCGGCAATGTAATACGAAGGCCCAGAGTTTGTCTTTCTGGAGATCTCCAGCACATACTCAGACATGATCATCAAGACCAGCGAAATAAGAAAAAACATCGCTGACTGTTGCATAGATAGGCTCACCCAGCCCGGAGCGACATCTTTCTTGAATGCCCAAATTAAAATAATATAAATAGAGTACAGAATGCTTAAGAGGGCGCAAAATGCCGAAAGAAGCGTCGCAAATCTCATGGGCAAACTTGTGGACGAGGTCACCAGCCTGATCCCCCGGGGGATGCTTTGACGAAGATTGATATTGGGCCTGTAGTCTGGGCTGGCGGCTAGGGTAATTAATGTGCGTCTGAAGCCCGTTGAGGACCCCAAATTACGAAACTTGATCTGTGGATCTGGGTACTGCAAGAGATGGCTAACGATGCGCCGGCTGATGGCGATAAATGAGGTGGAATAAGAGTCGATCGCCATTCCGGTTGTCAGGCGTATGGCTATTCCGAATGCTCGATAAAGAACGAGATTTGGATGTTTCGCTTTCCTGGGTAATGGAGACTTTCGTGTAAAGACGACGTCATAGCCTTCGCTGGCTGTGCGAACCAATTCTTCGAGAAAAGCCAGGTCCCCTTGGCGCCAATCCAGGCAAGCCACCAGATCTCCTAAGCTGTTCTCTATGCCAACCCAGCGCGCTGTCAGGTCGTCAACATGGCCCGCAAGAGAAAAGACTTGCAAATTGGCCATCCCTTGCTCAGAGGTGAGCTGATGGAGAATTTCCAGGGTCTCATCGGTTGAACCGTTGTCAACAATGATGATTTCGTAATCGCTGACGAGATGGGCCACGCATTCAGAGAGTTGCGTGAGCCAAGAGTCAATCTCCAGTGCCTGATTCTGTACCGTTACAACAACGCTCAACATCAAGGGCAGTTTCTTATTGATTTTATGGCTGTCTAGTTGAGGAGTCGCTTCGGCTTTGGGTTGCATATTGCTGGTATCGAGGTCTTGCAAGCCCTGGCCACTCTACACGGAGTGCCCAGTGCTAAGCCCGCGGCTCTCGCTCCTCACCCTCCGGAGCGCCCCTTGACGGCAACCACCAATCTCAGGATTCGCTCAGCCGCGTCGGCGAGAAGAGGACGGGTTTGGGCCATCGCGCTGGTCAGATCCATAGGGCCGGGGACCAGGGAATGCAGGCTGCTCACGCCGATTCCGTGGAGGTCGCCCGAGCCGGCACCGATTTCTCCCGCGATCACCACCACTGGCACGCCCGCGGCGGCGGCGGCACGCGCCACTCCGCTGATGGTTTTGCCCCGCGCCGTTTGCCCGTCCACCCGTCCCTCGCCGGTGAAGACCAGATCGGCCCCGCTGAGGGCTTCCATGAAGCCGCTGGCGCTCAGCACCAGCTCGATCCCTGGGCGTGTCTCCGCGTTGCTCAGGGCCATCAACATGGCCCCCATGCCCCCGGCGGCCCCGGCGCCAGGCCGATCCCGCACCCGCCGCCCCGTGGCCTCTTCCAGCAGAGCCACCAAATGGGCCAGACCCGCTTCCAGCTCCGCCACCATCGCGGCCGTGGCCCCTTTTTGCGGGCCATAGATCGCCGTGGCGCCCTCGGGCCCCAACAAGGGATTGTCGACATCGCTGGCCACCTCCAGCTCGCAGGCGGCCAGGCCTGGATGCAGGCCCGTGAGGTCGAGGGCCGCCACTTGCCCCAGCTGGCCGCCGCCCATGGGCTCGTCGATGGGCTGGCCATCGGCCCTTAGAAACCGCACCCCTAGGGCCTGGGCCATGCCAGCGCCCAGATCATTGGTGGCCGAGCCGCCGATGCCCAGGATTAGCCGCCGGGCTCCGGCGTCGAGGGCGGTCGCGATGAGCTCGCCCGTGCCATGGCTGGTGGTTTGGAGCGGATCACGCCGCTCTGGGCTCACCAGCGGCAGCCCCGAGGCGCTGGCCATCTCCAGCACCGCCCGGTCCGCCCCCAGCCAACCCAGCTGGCCCTCCACCCGGGCCTTCTCCGCTGGCAGTGGGCCGCACACCATCACCTTCTGAAGCCAGCCGCCGGTGGCGGCCACCAGCGCCTCGGTGGTGCCCTCTCCACCATCGGCCAGGGGGATGGGGCGGAGTTCGGCCTCTGGCACCACCCGCCGGATCCCCTCCGCCATGGCCTGGCATGCCTGGGGGGCGCTGAGGGAGCCTTTGTAGGAATCCGGGGCCAGGACAAGTCGCATGGGCTTTAGGCCGCACCCTCCCCCCGCCCCGCCGCCCGCTCCGCTGGGACGGGCCTCGAAGGGAGCACGGGCGCTTGGGGCTGGGACGGCATGGCCTGCTCTCGACCGAATCTCCTTTCAGGATGACCCAAACCACGCCCTTTGGCAGGCTGGTGCAGGCGTCCCCTTCCCCATGGCACTTCTGGTGTGGCCCCGCTGGGGCTTCCTCCACGTCCCCCGCCGGTCCCCTGGCCCCGGGTGTCGTCCTCGCCCATGGTCATTGGCCCTGCTCTGGCCCGCCATTCCCGCTCTGGTGGGTACGGGACCCATCGTCGGCCAGGATCCACAGGGATTTTCCCCACGGGTGATCGAGCGGCGCGCCGAGACCCGTGAGGTGGGGGGCGTCACCGTCAGCGTGGCCAGCCTGAGCGACGCGGAGGCCCACCAACTGGTGGGGTTTGATCTGGCGAGGGCCAACATCCAACCGGTGTGGGTGCGGGTGCGCAACAGCGACGACAGCCGTTACTACATTCCACCGATCACCATCGACAACGACTATTTCTCCCCCCTGGAGGTGGCCTGGCAGGGGCACCGCTTCTTGGATCCCACTGGCAACGCCCGTCTCGACGCCCGCCTGCGGGGGCTGGATCTGCCGGAGTCGGTGGATCCCGGCGGCACCATCAGCGGCTATGTGTTCACCAACCGGGATGAGGGCATCAAATACGCCGATGTGGAGCTGGTGGCCCCGGGACGGCGGAGGGTGCGCCGCCTCTCGTTTCTCACCCGGGTGCCCGGGCTGCGGACGGATTTTCAGCGGGTGAATTGGGAGCATCTGCTGAAGCCCGGCCGGATGACGGCGCTCACCGAAGCCCAGCTCAAAACCTGGCTGGAGTCTCTTCCCTGCTGCACCCTGGGCGGGGATCGCCGCACCCCCGCCGATCCGCTCAACATCGTGCTCATTGGCCCGGCCGAGGCCGTGTTCCCACCCCTGGCCCGGCGCGGGTGGCATGTCACCCAAACCCTCTCGGCGGAATCGATCTGGCAAACCATCACCTCCTCCCTCTTTGGCCACCGCTACCGCTATGCCCCGGTGTCGCCCCTCTATGTGTTTGGCCGTCCGCAGGATCTGGCTTTGCAGAAGGGACGCGGCGATGTCAACCAGCGCAACCACATGCGGCTTTGGCTGGCGCCGGTGACGGTGAGCGGCACACCGGTATGGGTGGGCCAGATCAGCCGCGACATTGGCGTCCGTCTCACCCGCAAGACCATCACCACTCACAAGATCGACCCTTCCGTGGATGAAACTCGCTGGTATTTGATGCAAGACCTCTATTTCTCGGAGGGCTTGGAGCGCTTTGGTTTTGTCACGGGGGTGGGCGCGGCCCCTCCGGAGCGGCCCCGCTTCAACTACACCGGCGACCCTTACGAGACCGATGGCCTGCGCGCCGTGCTGTGGATGTCCGCCAAGCCCGTGAGCTACCACCGGGTGGCCACCCAGTGGCCGCCGCCGAGGGGGCCTGCGCCGGGCACCAGGCGACTCAGTCCTTAGGGTTGCTCGTGCTCCGAGTGCTCCTCGGACTCCACCACCTCCCAGATTGGAATCTCCCCTTGGCCCTTCACGGTGACGGGGGGTAGAGCCTTGAAGGTGTAAAGCCCGCGCAAGGTCTCCACGATGGGGGACGACACCTGGATCACATTGTGCTTGGGGGAGTCGTTGATGCCGCGGGCGATGTGGATGGTTTGGCCCCAGATGTCAAACGAGAGCCGCTCGCCCCGCACCACACCAGTGGTGAGGGGCCCCGCGTGCAAGCTGATGTCGAGGAAGAGGCGCACGTTGTGTTTCCGGTTGAAGCCCCGCATGACTCGCAGCATGGCTAAGCCGCAATCCACGGCGCGCTTTTCATGGTCGACGCGCAGCCGCGACAGGCCACTGACGGCCAGATAGGTGGTGCCCACATCCTGGAGTTTTTCCACATCAAAGCGTTTCACGGTGTCATCCAGCGCGATGGTGAGTTCGTTGAGCAGACGCATCGAGCGTTCGTCGGAAAGGCTTTGGGAGAGATCATTCCAGCCCTCGATTTCAGCGAAGAGCACGGTGACATTGGGATGGGATTCGGCAACGGCTTTGGCCCCCTCCCCAAGGCGTGAAGCGGCGCTGCCGGGGAGAATACTGAGCAGGAGTCGTTGGTTTTCCTCCACCTGCCGCTGGAGCGACCGCTCCCGCTCATCGAGTCTGTTCGACATGGTGTTGAAGGCGGTGGCCAGATCGCCGAACTCGTCATTAGCGGCCACTGGAATCTGGACGTTGTAGTCGCCTGAGCTGATTTTTTCGGTGGCGGCCAGCAAGTGGCGAACGGGCCGAATGAAGGCCCGCGCCATCCACAGGGTGAGGAAGGCCAAGGCCGGAATCAACAGGGTCGCCAGCAAGAGCAGGTTGCGGGTCAAACTGCCAACGCCGCTGAAGAGTTCAGCCTCATCAATCTCGGCGAGCAAGCCCCACTCCATGGGGCCAAATTGGATGGGTTGATAGGAGGCGACAACGGGAATGCCCCGGTAATCCCTGTAGGTGGTGGTGCCGGTTTTCCCCGCCAAAGCATTCAGGGCCCCGACGGTTTTCACGGGTTGCACCAAAATGGGGGTGCCATTCTGTCGAATGGCTTCAACTTTACTTTGGGAAAGTCCGGCTTTCTGGGCGATTTTAAGATATTGTTTCGGACTCTCCAGGAAAAATCTTGGCGAGGAGCGAAAGGTGGTGTCCTGGCCGACGAGGTAGGTCTCGCCACTGGCGCCCATGCCCACCTCTCGCCATTTGCGATTGGAAGTCATCAGGTTGTCGATGCGCTTGTTGGTGAGCTGAAAGATCAAGGCGCCGATGAAGTTGTCGCCATCAAACACGGACGTTCCCACTAACATGGTGGGCCTGCCTAAGCTGGGGGCGTAATTGGAAAAATCACTGAAAGTGATAAAAAATGGATCTTTCGATTTCTTGATGGCTTGGAACACCTTGGCGGCTGCCGAGTTGGCGTAGGGGCCTGTAAGGAGATTGGTGCCCAGGTCGTCTTCTTTGGATGTGTTGTAGACAATATTTCCCGTCTTGATATCGGCAAGCATGATGTCTTGATAGTCAAAAAGTTGTGCCAGGCGGGCAAAGCGCTCATGATAGTCCTGATGCACGCCAGTCCAGGCGCTGCCGTCTTTTGCGTCCACCATGGAGGTCGAATCAGTTTTGGCGGTGGTGCCGCTTGAGACGATGTAGTGGTATTTGATATAGCGCTCGCTGGCTCGGTCGGGGCTATTCGTAATCATCCCTGGATCGCTGGTATTGTCCTTTTTTAGCTTGGGGATGAACTGGGTATCGTAATATGCTCGTAGCTGTTTTTTCTGCGCTTCGTTAATGTCCGGAAGTTGATTGAAGGCGTCAGTGAACCGCTTTGCGGCATCCACGGTCATGCGGGCTTCTGAGAGGGTCATCACATGGTTCCCCAGGCGTTCCACATACTCACTCAAGGCGACCGCCTGGCTGCCGCGCATGGCGGTGAGCCGTTCGTAGCCCGTTTCAGACAGCAGGTGGCGCGCCACGCCAAAGCTCAAAAAGCCCGTGAACAATAGGCTCACCAGGCTGGCCGAGAGCACCAGGGCGATGAGCTTGGATTGCACCCCAAATGTCCGAAAGAAGTTCTTGAGCATGGTTTGAGCGGGGGGCTTGAGGCCGATCACGTGGCGCTCGGAAGTTTTGCTCCCGTCGCGCCTTGTTGGAGTGCCGCGATGGCTCGTTGTCGGATGTCGGTGACGCCTTTCAGATCCCTCGCGAGACGGGGATGGTCATCTAGGAGGGCGGCCAGGTTTTTCCCTTCAATCACCATCACCCGCACATCGGTTGCCGCTCGCACGGTGGTATCGGCGACGCGGTTGTGCAGGAGGATCACTTTCTCTCCAAAACATTCACCCGCGCACAGGATGCCTAAGGACGCTGGAGCGTGGCCCGGTTGGTTCAGGAAGACCTCCGCCTCGCCTTCGAGAATGAGTTGCAGGCCGGTGAGGGGAGTGCCCTGCTGAAGCACCACTTCGCCCATGGCGTAGTCCCGCACCAGGGAGATGGTCGCCAGCCGTTCGAGATCGGCCGCGGGCAACACCGCGAAGGCGGAGTCGCGAAGAACCCGCAGACGCTCCTTTTGCCTCCCCGCTGGCTGGCTGACGGCGGGCTCGCTGTAGGGGATGGAGATCCGCGTTGGGTAGGGAATGGTGAGGCCTTCGCGTCGAGCGACGTACCAGACACGTCGCATCAGCTCGTCAGCCAGTCCACCTGCCTGCCCAAAGCTGGGGCAAGCAAACTTCAAAACATAGCTGATGGAAGAATCGTTAAAGCTGACCAGTTCGGCTGAGGGTGGCGGATCGTTGAGGACGCCCTCAATCTCTTGCACCGTCTCTTCCAGCATCTCCTTGACCGCGTTGGGAGGATCATTCAGGGAGAAGTTGATATGGATCGATTGGATGTAGCCCTCTGTCGGTCTGCTCATGTTGGTGAAGCTGGTTTTCCCCAGCTCCGAGTTGGGCACCACCACCAGATCATCATCCCCGGTGAGCAGGTGCACGGCACGCCAATTCACCTCCACCACCCGGCCCGCTTTGCCGTTCACTTCCACCCAGTCGCCAAGGCGAATGGGCTGCTCAAACAACAGGGCCACCCCGGAAAAGATGTTGCCCAGGCTGTCTTGCAGGGCTAAGCCCAACACCAGCGATCCCACTCCCAGGGCCGTGAGGAACCCCCCCAGGTCGGCCCCCCACACGGTGGAGAGCACGATCGATGAGCCCAGCAGCACCAGAATGAAGCGTCCCAGATCCCGGAACAGTTGGGGCACTTTGGCCTGCCAGCTTCCCTGGGAGGCGCCCTCGAAAAGAACGCTGTTGAGGAGGGTGAGCGCCCCATAGATCAGGCTGATCCACAGCAGGGTTTCCGCGATCCGCACCTGCACGGTGCCCCGTCCCAGGCCGATCACCTCCGCCAGCAGCACGAAGAGGGTGAGGGAGGGGATCACCCAGTTGCGCAGGATGCGCACCGCGGGGAGGAACGGATGGCGGCGGCGCTGGAGGCGACGGGTGGCCTCGCTGAGCAGCACCATGGCGATCGGGAAGCCAAAGATGAGCGCCGATACCCAACCCAGCTGGCCAGCGGTGATCGCGGAGGACACGACAGGGTTCATCGGGAGGAGGCCTCCTTTGGCTGAGAGTGCTCCCCATCGCTTGGGTGTTCAACCACCCCTTCCACCTCCCAGATGGGGATCTCTCCATGGCCCTTGATGGGGATGGCCAGGAGAGGCCTGAAGCGATAGAGCCCACGCAAGGCCTCGGCGATGGGTGCGGAGACCTGGATCACGTTGCGCTTCGGGGATTCGTGAACGCCGCGGGCGATGTTGATGGTTTGGCCCCAGATGTCGAAGGAGAGCCGTTCGCCACTCATCACGCCGGTGGTGAGGGGGCCCGCGTGGACACCAATGTCGAGACTGATGTTCACGCCGTGGGCCTGATTGAAGCGCTTCATCAGCCCCAGCATGGCCAATGCGCAATCCACAGCCCGCTTCTCATGGTCGATGCGGGGACGGGATAGGCCACTGACGGCGAGGTAAGACGAGCCCACATCCTGTAGTTTTTCCACATCAAATCGTTCCGCGCAGTCATCCAGGGCGCTGGTGAGTTCATTGAGCAAGGCGATGGATTCCTCCACGGGACGGTTTTGGGCCAGGTCATTCCACCCCTCAATTTCCGCGAAAAGCACGGAAACGCTGGGATGGGTTTCGGCGATGGCCGAGGCCCCCTGTTTCATGCGGGAGGCCGCGCTGCCAGGCAGGATGCTCCGCAGCAACCTGTCGTTTTCCTCCACCTGATGCCTCAGGGTGTCTTCCCTCTCCCCGAGCTTGTCGGACATGGTGTTGAAGGCCGTGGCGAGATCGCCGAATTCGTCATCGGCCGCCACGGGGATTTGGATTTGGTAATCGCCTGAGCCGATCTTCTCGGTGGCATCCAGAAGGCGCCGGATCGGCCGAATGAAGGCCCGGGCGATCCACAGCGTCAAGAAAGTGAGGGCGGGGATCAAAACGGCCGCGAGGAGGAGAAGGTCGCGGGCCAGGCGGCGGATGCCGCTGAACAACTCGGCTTGATTGATCTTGGCGATCAAGCCCCACTCAAAAGGGCCAAAGCGAATGGGTTGATAGGAGGCGACAGAGGGAACCCCCTTGTAATCGGTGTAGTGGATCGTGCCGGTACGTCCCGCCAGGGAATTGGCTGCGGCCTGGGTTTTGACGGGCTGCACCAACACTGGCGTGCCGGTTCTTCGGATCTCCTCGATCTTTTTTTCAGAGAGCCCGTTTCTTTTGGCAATCTCTAGATATTGTTTTGGGTTTTCAAGAAATGTTCTGGGTGAGGAACGGAAGAGGCTGTCTTCTCCCACAAGGAAAGTTTCGCCGCTGAGTCCCATTCCCACCTCTTTCCATCTGCGATTCGCTGTCATCAAATTGTCGATTTTCTCGTTGCTGAGCTGGAAGATCAAGGCCCCCACAAATTCTTCACCATCGAACACGGTTGTTCCCACAAACATTGTGGGCTTGCCAAAGCTAGGCTTGTATTGTTCGAAGTCGCTGAAAGTAATAAAGAAGGGATCTTTCGACTTTTTCACCTCCCGAAACACTTTGGCCTCGGCCGACTCCGCATAGGGGCCGGTGAGAAGATTCGTCCCCAGGTCGTCTTCTTTGCTAATATTGTAAACAACATTGCCGGTTTTGATGTCGACGAACACGATGTCTTGATAGCCAAACAGCTCAGCCAGGCGTGAAAAGCGGCGGTGGTATTCCTTGTGCACGCCGCTCCAGGTGCTGCCGTCGTTGGCGTCCTCCGCCGCCCTCCGTATTGTGCTTGCGTTGGCGGTAGGCTCTTTGCTTCCGCCACCTGTGTTCTTCACATTGTAATGGTATTTGAGATAGCGCTCTGCTGAGCGCTCGGGAATGTATGTGGCGGCCTTTGGTTCGCCAGGCATCTTTTGCCTGAGTTTGGGAATAAAGTCGGTTTCGTAGTACCTCTTCAGCTGGCCTAGCTGGGTTTCGTTGATCGCGGGGAGTTGGTTGTAGGCCTGGGTGAAACGCTTGATGCCGTCAATTGTCATGCGCGTCTCAGACAGGGTCATCACATGATCTGAGAGCTGCTCCACATAATCTTTGACCCCTTCCGCCCGCGCGTTGCGCAAGGTGTTGAGCCGTTGGTAGCCCGCATCCGCCAGCAGGTGTCGCGCCACGCCAAAACTCAGCAGCCCGGTCAACAGCAAGCTCACCAGGCTGGCCGTGAGCACCAGGCTGACCAGCTTGGATTGCACCCCAAAATTTCGCCAAAATCTTCTCAGCATGTGGTGCGTCGGCTGGGGAATTCCCGTGCATCACAGAGTGTGGCCCGACGGGCTTCCCTCTGGTGGTTGTCTAAAAAGAAATGCACAAACCCGTCGGGCTCCCGTTCCCGGGAGGGAGCCCTGGCCAGCGCCTAGTCGACGGCGTGGGCGTGGCGGCGGAAGAGAAAGTCCATGGCGTGGTTCCGGAGTTGGCCGTACCGGGGATCCTCTTGGATCGCCTCGTACACTCGTGGCCGAGGGAAGGGCACCTCCAGGATCTCACCGATGGTGGCGGCAGGTCCGTTGGTCATCATCACGATCCGATCCGCCAGGAAGAGGGCTTCATCGATGTCGTGGGTGATCATCAGCACGGTGGGCTTTCGCTCCCGCCAGATCGCCAGCAATTCTTCCTGGAGCTCCTCCTTGGTGATGGCATCGAGGGCCCCGAAGGGCTCATCCAGCACGAGCACGGCGGGCTGTACAGCCAGGGCCCGGGCAATGGCCACCCGTTGCTTCATGCCCCCGGAAATCTGCCCCGGGCGCTTCTCGGCCGCATCCGTGAGGTGCACCATCTCCAGGTGGTGGTTCACCACCTGGCGCCGCCGCGACCCATCCAGCTCCGGCCGGGCCGCCTTCACGGCCAGCTCCACGTTTTGGCGCACCGTTTGCCAGGGAAGCAGGGAGTAGTTCTGAAACACCACCATGCGATCGGGGCCGGGTTTTTCGATCGGCCGCCCTTCCAGGGTGACCCGTCCGCTGCTGGGCTCCAAAAAGCCGCTCACCATGTTGAGCAGGGTGCTCTTGCCACAGCCGGAGTGGCCAATCACGCAGACGAACTCCCCCTGGCCCACCCGCAAGTTGACATCCCGCAGGGCTTCATAGCCCCCCCGTCGGGTGTGAAACACTTGGCCGACGTCGGCGAATTCCAGAAACGCCTGGCTACCGCTCATCTCAATCGCTCCCGGTGGAAGAAAGGGACACCGACTCCCGGGTCCGGGGATAGGCCACCAGCGCCACGGGGGGCTCGGGGGCGCCGGGCAGGGCCCGCAGGTAAGCCAGGGGATCATCCTGGTGGAAGGGGATTCCGTCGGCCAGGGCGAAGGGGCGCCGATCTGGCCGCAGCACGGGATAACCCGCCGCTTCCAGGGCGCGGTCGCAAAGGTCGGGCCGGTACACCTGGGACAGGATCTCCAGCCGATTGCTCGGGAAGGGACACCATCCCCAGCGGCTGAACTGGCTCAGGATCCAGGCCCCCTCGGCCCGGTTGGGAATGTGAGCCCGATCGGTGTGGTAGCGGTTGAAGGCCAACAGCTGCCGGGGCGGGTCTCCCGTGCCGGTGTCGAATTGGCGGCCCAGGGCGATGGCGGCCCGGGTGCCGAGCCACTGGGGTTGGCTGAGCACCCGCGTGAGCTCTGGACGTTTGGCCCCGTCATCACAGCGTTCCGCCGCCCGCATCAGGCCCACGCAGAGGGCCTCCAGGGCGTCGCCATGGCGTTCAGCCCAGTTTTCGGAGCAGGTGAGCACCTTCTCCGGATGGCCGCTCCAGATGTCCAGGTCGGTGGCCAGCACAAAGCCTTGCCTGTCCTCCACCGCTTCGGCCACCCGGTAGCGGCCGGCGATGAAGCTGTCGATTCGTTCGCCCCGCAGGGCGCCATGCATCGCCAGGGGGGAGAGGGCCACAAAGGTCGCCCGCTCCTCCGGATCCAGGCCTCCCGCGGCCAGCCAATGCCGCAGGAGCAGTTCAGCGATGCCGTGGCGCTGGGGCACGCCGATCCGCAATCGCTCGCCGCGCCCCCTGAGGTACCGACTGAGGCTCTCGCGATCCCTCACCCCCTCGCTGAGCAAGGAGCGGGCCAGGCAGAGGGCATTGCCGTTGCGGCTCACGGTCATGGGCGTGATGGCGGGCCAAGGCCCCTGTCCATTGAGCCCAAGGGCGAGGGCAAGAGGGGTGGTGGCGGCCGTGATGGCTCCATCCAGCTCCCCGCTCACGAGTTTCTCCTCAAGCCGCTCCCAGCTGGCGAAGGTCACCGGAACCACCTCCAGCCGGCTGGTGTCGAAAAGGTTGTCGGCCAGTGCCAGGGCCAGCGGCGCGATGTCCAGCCCCGGGATAACCCCCAACCGCACCGTGGTGGCCCCGCTGGTCCGCGCAGGCCCAGTGAGGACAGGGGGGGCGGACGAGCGGGCCATGTCCTTCTCCCGCTCAGCCCGTCGCTGGCGCAGCCGCCTCTGTTGCTGCAGGAATCCGATGAGCTCCGTGCGGAGCTGGTAATAGGTGGGGTGGTCCATCACCTCAAGCCGATGGCGAGGACGGGGGATGGGTACCTCCAGGATTTGGCCGATCTGGGCTTCCGGGCCGTTGGTGAGCATCACCACCCGATCCGAGAGCAGCAGGGCCTCATCCACATCATGGGTCACCATCACCGTGGTCACCCCCGACTCCTGACAAATGCCCATCAGCTGTTCCTGCAGGTTGCCGCGGGTGAGGGCATCGAGGGCGCCGAAGGGCTCGTCCAGCAGCAGCAGGCGGGGCCGGATGGCGAGGGCGCGGGCGATGGCCACCCGCTGCTTCATCCCCCCGGACAACTCACTGGGCAGCTTGTCGGCCGCTGGACCCAAACCCACCATGGCGATGGCTTGATCCACGGTGGCCCGCCGCTCGGAGGCACTTTTATGACCCATCACCCGGTTCACCGCCAGGGCGATGTTTTGGCGCACGTTCTGCCAGGGCAGCAGGGAATAGTTCTGGAACACCACCATGCGATCCGGCCCCGGTTCCGTGACCTCGCGCCCATCCATCAAGATGCCGCCGCCGCTGGCCTGGGTCAGGCCCGCCATCAAGTTGAGCAGGGTGCTCTTGCCACAACCGGAGTGGCCGATCAAGGAGACAAATTCGCCCTCTGCGATTTCCAGGTCGATATCCTTGAGGGCCACATAGCGGCCACCGTCCACCAAGGGAAACACCTGGGTGACATCGTCAACCGTGAGGAACGCCGCCATGTCAGTTCGACCCCCGGGCGACTCGGCGACCCACCCAGGCCACCAACCTGTCGAGGGCCAAACCCACCAGACCCACGTAGAGAATCGCCAGGATGATTTGGCTGGAACTTGAATCCCCACCGGCGTTGTACGCGTCCCAGATGAAGTAGCCAATGCCTCCATCGGCCTTGAGCATCTCGGCGGCCACGATGGCCAGCCATGCCAGGCCCACGGCGATCCTCAACCCGGTGAACACATAGGGGACGGTGGCCGGAATCACGATGTTGCGGATGTATTCACCTTTGCGCAGCCGCAACACACGCGCCACGTTGGTGTAGTCCTGGGGAATTTCCCGGATGCCCACGGCCGTGTTGATGATGATCGGCCAGATGGCGGTGATGAAAATCACAAAGATCGCCGAGATGTTCGCGTCTTGGAACACCATCAGGGAGATCGGGAACCAGGCCAGGGGAGGCACAGTGCGTAGCACCTGAATGATGGGGTCGAGGCCTTTGCCAAGGAAACGACTCAGGCCCAACAGCCCGCCGATGCTGACGCCCGCCAGGGCGGCCAGGCCATAGCCCAGGGCCACGCGCCGCAGGGAGATCAGGATCTGCCAACCCAATCCTTTACTGGTGCCACCGTTGTCAAAAAACGGCTGGCTGATGTAGGGATTCCAGGTGTCAGCCACCACATTGATCGGCCCGGGTAGCCGGGACACCCCCAGCAGCAGGGAGAGGATCTGCCAAACCACCAGAAAGCCGCCGATACAGATGAGGTAAGGCAACAGGAGACGTAGGCCGGGCTGAAGGAAGCCCGCACGGTTGGCCGCCCGCTGCCGGGCCGCGGGGGAGGTGAGGGCCATTGTCAGCTCAGGGCCTTGATCTTCAGGCCATCGAGATAGGCCTTGGGATTTTCAGGGTCGAACACCACGCCGTCGAAAAAGGTTTCCTTCCCGCGGGAATCGCTGGCGGGGATCGCCGCCTTCTGGCCGATGGCCTCGGCCGCCGCCTTCCACAGGTCGGCCCGATTCACCTTGTTCACCAGGGCATTGATGTCGGTGCTGGCCGGCAGATACCCCCACCGCATGTCTTCCGTCACAAACCAGGCGTCATGGCTCTTGAACGGGAAGGAGGAGTTTTCCCGCCAGAACCTCATGGCGAAGGGACTGTCTTTCACGACACGGCCATCGCCGTAGTCGACAGTGCCAGCCAACCGGGGCTTGATGTCGTCAACGTTTGCCTTGATGTACTTGTCTTGGGAAATGATCGCGCACATTTCGTCGAGATTGGCCGGATCGTCGCACCACATCTGAGCCTCTTGCACCGCCATCAGCAGGGCTAGAGCCGCCTTCGGGTGCTTGTCCACCCAGTCCGCCCGCATCGAGAACGCCTTTTCGGGATGAAACTTCCAGACCTCCCCAGTTTGGGCGGCGGTGTAGCCAAGTTTTTTGTTCACGAGCCGCTGGTTCCATGGCTCCCCGACGCAGAAGGTGTCCATGGTGCCGGTCTGCATGTTGGCCACCATCTGGGGCGGCGGGACCACCACCAGATCGGCTTCGTTGTTGGGGTCGATGCCGTTGGCCGCCAGCCAGTAGCGCATCCAGAGGTCGTGAGTGCCACCGGGAAAGGTGACGGCCGCCTTGAATTTCTTTCCCTTCGCTTTGGCGGCGTCCACCACTTTTCTTAAGCCGGCGGCGTTGTTGATCGTGAGCTTGTCACCCAGAAAATCCTTCGACACCGAGAATGCTTGCCCTTGGGTGTTGAGCCGAGCCAGGGTGTACATCGGCAGGGGCTGTTTGCTCTTGGTGATTTTTCCGGCCGCAAGCAGCAAGGGCATCGGCGACAGGATGTGGGCACCATCAATGCCGCCCTTTTCACTTCCCAGCTCAAGGTTGTCGCGGGTGACGGCCCAGGAGGTTTGCTTCATCACCTTCACCTCGGGCATCCCGTGCTTGGCGAAGAAGCCCTTCTCCTTGGCGATGATCACCGGAGCGGAGTCGGTGAGGGCAATGAAGCCCAAGGTGGCGCCCTTCACCTCCGTGTCTCCGGTTCCGGCTCCCGCGGGCACGCTCTCCTTCTTTTCAGCGGTGGCGGGGGGCTTGCCTCCGCAGGCGGCCAACACCACGCTGCCCACGGCCGTGCTGGCGGCGGTGAGCAGAAAACGGCGACGGGAAAAGGAGGCCATAACCTGGGCTGAATGCTGGGGATGGAGGGTGAGGGCGTGTCACATCGACGACCACCAGCCAGGCGAAGCCTCCACCGCCGACTCTGGCGGAAAGGACGCGTCGTGGTGGGCGCGTTGAAAACGATCGGGATAAAAGATCGTTTCCCGCGATGGTGACTGAGCCTTGGAGAGGATCAGAATGGATTTCGGCCACCGGACGATGGGAGAGCGGGCCGGGGCTGAATCGGCGTGCTCCAATAAAGAAGCGCACTTAAAAATTTGGGTTGGCGCGCAGGCTGACCAACCGCATTACTCAACCATCCGCCCGCCCGGGGCAATGTCGCATCAGCTACGAAACGGAGGGTTGGGGGGGTGGGGCCAGCAGGCCGAATTCCTCCAGGGCCCTGGGGAGGTTGCGGTGCTCATGCCCAGGGTGGCTCAGCTTGACCAGGGCGAACCGTTGCAGTTCGTCGAGGGAGTGCCAGGCCTCAGCTCGCGGCGCCAGCCCTAGCTGTCGGCAGGACGCCATCACCGACTCTGGGAGCGACTCCCCCTGCCGCCAATCGGCTTCGGTCGTGGGATGCAGGGACTGGGCTGGCCCATGGGGCAGGCCGCGGCTGCGCTCCAGCAGCCAGTGGCGCATCCCCCGCAGGGAGTCCCCATCGTCGGGCCATGCGAGGAGCCGCCGTCGCTCCTCCTCGCTGAGACCGTGCCAATGCGCGAGCTTGAGTTTCACGCCCGCCAGGTCGAGTTTGCGGCGCACGGCCATCGGCAGGCATCGCAGATCCCCGGCGAAGTCGGCTTCAAAGCGGAACACCCTGCTGGCCTGGCCTCCCGGGGAGGGCTCGGCGGACTGATTCATGACGCCAACGCCCGCCGCAGGCGTTCGCCGGCTTGGGCCAATAACAGGGCCCGGGCTTGCTCCAAGCCCCCCTGAAGACTGGTGAATCGATCGCTCTGCCAGAGAAGGCAGCCCAAGTTCCAGAGCAGGGCCTCGGCCAAGGGTCCCTCCCCCCGCAGGGCCTCCAGGGCGTGCTCCCGCCACCTGTCCAGGCTTTCCCAGGACACCTCCGGGGCCGTGATGCCATGGTCGCGAGGGTGAAGCAGCAGCCGCTCGGTGTGGTCACCCCGCAGCCGAGCGGCGATGCCCGCCCGGGTGGTGGGCAGATCGGTGGATCCTTCCAGCCCTTTGATGGTGAGCACGTCGGTCTCACCGTTGGCCCGCAAGGCCTGCCAGGCCCGTTGTTCCGTGGGGGGGTGGACGAAGCCGCTCACCAGCAGGCGTTCGCCCCGGTGGGGCGTCCAGAGCAATTCCAGGCTGGCCACCGGAGGCCGTTTGCCGATCAGGTCGCGGGTGCGCACCAATCCTTCCGCGGCGGGAAAATGCAGGGGTTGGTGGGTCAGGGCCAGGTTGTGGTGATCGAGCTTCTGTTGGAGAACCTCCAGGCTCAGCTCCCGCCACGGGATGCCAAGGGCGAGGAAGAGTTCCGCCAGGGTCACCCCGTACTTCACGGGCATGGGCCCACCGCCGTGCAGCACCACTGGCAGCCCCTCCGCCGCCAGGGTGAGGGCCACCAGCGGCAACAAGGGGGCGGTGCGGCCGCGACCGTCGTAGGGAACCCCGAAACAGAGGGCCCTCCGACCCGGGGTCGAGAGGGTGGGTCCTAGGGCCTGGTAGGTGTCGAGCATGCCAGTGAGCTCTTCCGGGGAAGGCCTGCGGATGCGGTGGGCGATCAGAAACGCCCCGATCTGGGCTGGGTCCAGGGTTCCCGAGAGCATGAGGGCCATGGCCTCGCCCGCCTCTTGACGGCTCAGGCCAGTGCTGGTGTGCTCCCCGCTGCCCACCTTGCCGATCAGCTCGCGGAACCGGGCCTGCTGGGGGCCCAACTCCGTCAAGTGTCGCGCCCGTCGATCGGGTGTCACCTCCGGATCCCCTTCCGCTGGCGCGGTGTTTTGTAGCGGTTGTAACAAGAGAATGGCTTTCCTTGGTGCACATTCTTAACGGAGAGCGGTCAACCGTTGTCGGTCGTCCACCGCGGCGGACTTTTCCACGCAACCGCTCCATGGCTTCCTCCCCATCCTCCCCAACGGAGGCTCCTCGCAACAAGATCGAGCAAGCGAAGGTTGAGCTTTGCGGTCTGGAGCTCGAACCCCGCCTTGGTGAGCTGGCGGCGGCCGGGTGGGAAACCCTTGACGAGGCCACTCTCACCATCCATTTGAAGTGGCTGGGCATTTTCTTTCGCCCGGTCACTCCCGGGCGCTTCATGGTGCGGCTGCGCCTGCCCAACGGCCTGATCCACGCCCACCAATTGGAGGTCCTTGCCGATGTGGTCGACCGTTGCGGTGACCATGGGAGCGCGGACATCACCACCCGGCAAAACCTGCAATTGCGCGGCCTGCTGCTGGAGGACATGCCGCCACTGATGAACGAACTGGAACGGGTGGGCCTCACCAGCCGCCAATCCGGCCACGACAACCCCCGCAACGTCACCGGCAACCCACTGGCGGGCCTGGACCCGGAGGAATTCGTCGACACCCGCCCCCTCGTCCAAGCGATCCAGGACGCGCTTCTCGGACCGGAGGGTCCCCGCAACCTGCCCCGCAAATTCAACGTCGCCGTGGGGGGCGCCCCCGACAGCTTTTTGCTGCACAACGACCTGGCCTTTCTGCCGGCCTTCCATGGGGAGGAGCTGGGCTTCACCGTCATGGTGGGTGGATTCTTTTCCGGCCAGCGCAACGAATTGGCCATCCCCCTGGGTCTCTGGATGCCGGCCTCCGTCTTGCCAGGGTTCACCTTGGCTGTATTGAGGCATTACGAGCGAGCGGGGGATCGGGCTGTCCGCACCCGGACCCGGCTGATGTACCTCATTGACGCCCTGGGCCTGGACGCCTATCGGGAGGCGGTTCTGGAGAGTCACAGAGCGCTGCGGGGGGCGGAGGAGGCCGCTTTGACGCGGCCCCACGACGGCCGCCATCTGGTCTGCCGTCCGCCCCGCGATGTGTGCGGCGTTCATGCTCAACAACAGCCGGGGTTGAGCTGGGTGGGTCTGAATGTGCCGCTGGGCCGTCTGGACGCCGCGGCCATGGCCGACCTGGCCCACCTGGCCCGCTCCTACGGGTCGGGGGAGTTGCGGCTCACCGAGAGTCAAAACGTGGTGATCGCCCATGTGCCCGCCGAGCGGATGGAGCCTCTGCTGGCGGAGCTGGCCACCCCGGAACGGCGCCAAGCCTTCCGCCTCCATCCCGGCCCCCTGATGGCGGAGGCCGTGAGCTGCACCGGCAACCGCTACTGCTCTTTTGCCTTGATTCCCACCAAAAGCACCGCCCAAGCGGTGGTGGAGGAGCTGGAGCGGCGTCTGGATCTCCCCCACCCAGTTCGCACCCACTGGACAGGCTGCCCCAATGCCTGCGGTCAGCCCTACATGGGCCAGATCGGACTCATGGGGGCCAAGGCGCGGCTCGACGGAGCCATGGTGGAGGCGGCCAAGATCTTTTTGGGGGGCTCCATGGGAGCCGATCCCCGCCTGGCCGAACCCCACCACAAAGGCGTCCCCCTGGAGCGGCTCACGGACGCGATGGAGACCCTGCTGGTGGAGCGCTTCGGTGCCACACGCCGGACTCCTTCCGCGTGAGGGGCCCCCACTTCGGAGTCCACCAGCCGCGCCGATGGGGGATCTGGCTCTGAAGATGTCTTTCGTCCACCCGACTCATCTCCTCGGAGTCGGCATGGTCGGCCACCCCATAGAGCAGGTTGATGACGCGATCAGGATCCAGCTCCAGGGCCGCGGCCTCTTGCCAGAGGGCGTGGGCTCTGGCCTCGTCAGCCCGGGCGAATTGGGCTTCGGCCAACTGGCGGGTGAGCAGGAACACCAGTTGTCGGGTCTTCAAGTCGGAAAAACTCGGTCCTGCCTGGGGGGCCTTCGGAGCGGGCCTTCGCCTCGGGGGTGTTTTCTCCACAGGTCGCCCTCCTGGAGCAAAGCGTTTGCCCCTCACTTTGGGAAGGGCTTCCGTACTCCTTCCCTTTTCGCCATGAAATGTATAGCTTGCTACAAATCAAGGCCAGGAGAGGGGTGCCCGCCCGCTCTCCGCGGGAATTTGCCATGGTGAGGGTTCAGCCCGTCCTCGCCGCCGTGGCTCCTCCTTCAGGCTCCCCCGCCGACGTGGTGGCCCAGCTTCCCGAGATCGGCAGCCCTGAGCGTTGGCCCTGGCTGCAACGCCTGCGTCGCCAGGCCCACCTCCCCCTGGAGCCCTGGCTGCGGGCGGTGGAAGCGGGCCAGCTCACGCCCCAGCCCGACCTGATGGCGGCCCTCGACACCCATCTCGACGGACCGGCGATGGCGCGCCTGTTGCGCTGGTGGCTCCACAGCGTGCCCCGGGATCCCTCCCTCCCCCCTCTGTTGGTGCCCCGGCGTGGCCCCGAGGGTTTGGAGGTCCTGCGCCAGGCCTGCGCCGCCAGAGCCAGAGCCACCGCCTCCGATCATGAGTGCTTGGTGGCCCTGCTGCCGCTTTTGGGCCACCAGCGGGACCCAGAGGATTTCCCCTTGGTGCGCCGCCTGGCCTTGGAGCCCGGACCGTCGCGGCTGCGCCAGGCCGCCCTCGAGGGCCTGTGCCGGGGATTGGGAGCTTGGCCTTTGCGGCCCTTGCGTCAGACCCTGGTGGGCCTGGCCGCGGATCTCCATGCCCCCCTGGCGGCGTCGGCCGTCGATGCCCTGGCCCGATTGCCGGGGGCCCGCCCCTCGCTCCGCGCTCTGGCCCGCCAGCCACTGGATCCAGCGGTCGCCGCCCGATTGGAGCGGCGTGTGCGAGGGCTACCGCCGGCCCCCCTCGTGCTGCTCAGCCATGGCCGGGCGGGGGGGGAGGTGCCGCCGGAACGCCGGGCGCGCGCCATGGAGTTGGGCGAGCGTCGGGGGGCGCCGGTGCTCCTGGAAACGCTGACGGCCGCGCCGCCCCCCCCGCCATCCCCTTCGGCCACCCCCATCACCGTGGTGCCCCTGTTCCTGCTCCCCGGCGGCCATGTGCGATCAGATGTGCCCGAGCGCCTGCGCCGTTGGCGGGCCGCGGGAGCGGTGCGGGCGCTCCCCTTCCTCGGGGCTTGGCCGGCTTGGCAGGCCAGCTTGGCGATAGAGGTGAGGCGCCTGGCGGCCCGGGGAAGCGACGCCATTCCCCTGCTTGTGCACCATCCTGTGGAAGGTCTTCTCCCCCAGCGCTATCTGGCCCACCTCTCCTCCTTCTGTGGCGCTCGCTGCCTTGCCTTTGCCTCCTCGTCCGCCTTGTCGCCAGCTCTCGCGGAGCCAGCCCTGCCCCTGGCCTTGGCCTCCAGTCGCCTCACCGACGCCCAGGGCACCTGGCTAGGTCCCCCCTTGCTCGCCCGCCCCAAGTTGCGCGCCGTGCTGCTTCAGCTTTTGGAGGACCTGCCATGAGCCATGGCCTTGGCGACCCTCCGGCGCCCTATGGCACGGTGTTTCTGGTGGGGGCGGGCCCTGGAGACCCTGAGCTGCTCACGGTGAAGGCCCATCGCTTGTTGAGCTCCTGCGATGCCCTGGTGTACGACTCCCTCGTGCCCCAGGCTCTGCTTGATCTGGTGCCTGAGGGCTGTGAGTGCCGGTTCGTGGGGAAGCGGCGGGGCCACCATTCCGTTCCCCAACCCAACATCAACAGCGTTTTGGTGGAGCTGGCCCAGTCCCATCGGCGGGTGGTGCGGCTCAAGGGAGGGGATCCTTTCCTCTTCGGTCGGGGGGGGGAGGAGGCGGCCCATTTGGTGGCCCGGGGGATTCCGGTGGAAGTGGTGCCAGGAGTGACGGCTGGGATCGCCGCTCCGGCCTACGCCGGTATCCCGGTCACCCACCGGCGGGCGGGCTCCAGCGTCACCTTTGTGACGGGTCACGAGGAGATCGACAAGGGCAGGCCTGGCGTGGACTGGCGCGGGCTGGCTCGCAGCAGTGATGGCTTGGTGATTTACATGGGCTTGCACAATCTTCGCCGCATCTGCGAGGAGTTGCTCGAGGGGGGCTTGGCCCCCTCCACCCCGGCCGCGGCGATTCAGCAGGGCACTGTGCTGGGTCAACGCATCTTGTTGGCCCCCCTGGACGCTTTGGCTGAACAGGTGGAGAACGCCTCCATGGCGTCTCCCGCGATCATCGTGATCGGCGCGGTGGTGGCCCAGAGGGTCGCCGCCTGCGCTCCTCCGCCCGCGCCGGTGGTGATGCCCATTCCCCTGTGAGCCCGCTTATCGAACTGCCCGTTCGTTTCATCGTTTTGTAACGAAGCTCACTTAACCGGTGGAGGTGGTTCGTTTCACTAGTTCATTCAGACCGCTTTCCAGCGCCCTGCCCGCTTCTGTCGCGGCCCGTTCTCCCCTTCCGCCACCGCCTGATTCCCGCCCGCCCGTCCATCATGACCGCCACGCTGCCGAACCGACCACCCCGACACCAAGCTGTTCCGATGCCCGATCGCACCGAGCAAGATCAGAGCCCCCCCAGGCCAGCGCCGATGTTTGAGCTGATCCCCTACGAGAAGTTTCGCGATACCCCTTCCGTGCGGTTTTTCGACATCACGGTCCCCACGTCCAACGCGAGGGATTTGGTGGTGCATAGCGGGCCCGCGATCAGTCCTCCCAACGATCCAGAGACGGGTGCCTGGCAGTTTTATCTCCATCCCCACCAGGAAGACAACTTGCTCGCCATGCATGGCGGCCGTACGTTTTACCTCGTGAATTTGGGCTGGAATTACCCCTATCACATTGTCCGGCTCGATTGTGGCGGCGACATTCTCCGCATCCCTCCGGGCACCTTCCACCGCTCTGTGTCTGATCCAGACGGTTCCCTCGTGCTGAACCAAGCGGTGCGGGAAGAGGGCGCGAGCGTGGTGCGGGAGTTTCGTGTGTACAACAGCTCCCGCATTCCCCGTCTCTTCGCGGTTACCTCAAAAACAGCTCCACTCCCCAAGCTGCACGGACTCAACTGGTGAGTCCGAGGTCTTCCAGCCGGAGATCCAGGGTGACCGCGTCGGGATGGTCGCGCCCGCCCCAGGCCTGGTCTGGGACCGGCTCACCTGGATCCCCGGGAAGCGGAGCCACCGGCAGAAAGCGATGGCCACTGTCCGAGAGCTCATAGGCCTCCACTCCCGAGGGCCCTCCCACCACCAGCCGCAAAGGCCAATGGGGAGGAATGCCTGGATGGAGGCAGGGGTAGAGCCGCTGAAGGCGATAGCGAACCGCCAGCGGGGTGGAGGGATCGGGGTCCAGCGGCAGTGTTCGTCCCCGCAGCGCGATCCAGCATTGGGCACGGAAGGCACGGTTGGCCCTCACCTCAAAGCGACGGAGGGAGCCATCCACAAACCGACTGGTGAATCCCCCCTCGCGGGGGAAGTCGCAGATGAGGGGCCAGGGTTCCAAGGATGGTCGCAACTCAAGAGTGGGAGCGTCCCCATCCGCCATCGGGGCTCCCTTCCACTCCAGCAGAGGGGGGAATCGCCAGGACCAGAGGTCTCGGAAAGGCTCAGGGTCGAGGGCGAAGTTGGCCTCGGCCAGGTCGGCCAGTACCGCTTCCAGATCGGCCCAGAGCTGGCTTGGCAACAGACAACGATCATGCAGGGCAGGCCCCCACGGGCGCAGGCGGCCGGGGCGATGGGCTGGATCGAGTAGGTAGGCCGCCAGGCTGCTCCAGAGGAGGGCGATGGCTTGCGTCCACGCCAGTTTGGGCAGACTCTCCAGAGCCCGGAACTCAATGAGGCCTAGGCAGCCCGCCGGGGTGCCGGGATTCCAAAACTTGTCAAAACTGATTTCGCTGCGGTGGTTGTTGCCGCTGCGATCCGCGTGGAGGTGGCGAAGGGTTTCACCGATCAAGGCTCGGTAGTCGCCCCACGGTTCCGTGGAGGGGTGCTCCTCCGCCCGCTCCAGCTGGCGGTAAGCCAGCTCCAAATCAAAAATGGAGCCCGCGGCCTCGTCGGGTCGGGGGGCCTGGGAGGCTGGGCCGACGCTGGAGCCGGTGAAGAGATAGCTCAGGCTGGGATGGTGCTGCCAATAGCGCAGCATTCCGGCCAGCCAGGCGGGCCGCGCAAAGAATGGATTGGCGGCCAGGCTCGGGCCGCCCCACAGAAGGTGGTTGCCCCCCCCTGTCCCCTCCTGGCCGCCATGGTCGGCTTCCTTCCAGGAGCGCAACCCCACCTGCTCAGCGGCGGTCTCGATGTGCACGAGCCACTGGGAATACTCGCTCCATCCGTCGCACACCGGCAGGTTGATCTCCAGCACGCCGGGATCCGCGGTCAGCCCCAGCACCTGCCAATGGTCGTCGCAGTCGCTGGGCAGCATCCCGCTCAGTCGGGGTTCGCTGAGTCCCTCCAGGCTGGCGGACACCGCCTGGAGGAGCGACTCCATGGGGGCACGCAGCAGGGGGGGGAGGAACAGCTCCCACCCTCCCGGTTCCACCTCCAGGGTGAGCACCTGGCGGGGGATGTCCGGCGGGAAGTGGGCCAGGGGAAGCCGCAAACCAGCCGGCCCGGGCGCGCCACTGAGCTCCCGAAGCTCATCGGCCAGGGGCCAGGCACCGGCCTGCCAGACCCAATCCTCGGAATCCTCCGTTCCGGAAGGTTCCGAGGCGGTGAGCGGCGCGGCCCACACGTGTCGCTCGCCATCCAGGGGATCACGCAGCGGCAGGGGCCGGAGCTTCACCCCCAGGTGGACTCCCAACCGTTCCAGCCAGGCGATGGCTTGCTCGGGTCGCGGGGGTGTGAGCGACGGAGGTGCCGGCCGGCCCTCCTGAGGGGTGACGAGGGGGGAGCCATCGGTACGGACGAGCAGCCGCAGGGCCCAGCGGGGGTTCACTTCACCGGCGTAGAGCTTGCCGGGGCAATACAGCAGGGTGCCGCCTGGCCACACCGTCCGCTGAAATACCTCCGCCAGGCGTCTGGCGATGGGCAATTTGGTGGGGCCATCCGCCGTGATGGTCCATTCCGAACCCTCAGGATTCACGGGAACCAGGGTGGGCTCACCCCCCAAGGTGAGCTGGATTCCCTCGGCGGAGAAACGCTCGCGCACCTGTTCAGCCAGGGTTTCCATCCAGGGGGTCATCAATTGGGCCTGACGCTCAAGGGATCATCCACCAGCGGAGGGGCGGAGGTGGGGTTGACGGCTGCCGCGGGTGACGGGTACGGGCTCCACCTTCCAGATGCGCTCGGCGTAGTCACGAATGGAGCGATCGGAGGAGAAGAAGCCACAGCGGGCAGTGTTGAGAGCCGACATCTGGGTCCAGCGTTTCCGATCACGCCAGGCTTCATCCACATCGTTTTGCGCGCGGCGGTAGTCGCTGATGTCGGCCATCACGCGGAAAGGATCGCTGCCGCAGAGATTCGACAGCAGGGGATGGAAGAGTTCCCGATCCCCCTCACTGAAATGGCCTGACCCGATCAGATCAATCGCTTCTCGGGTGAGGGGCTCGTTTTCCAGCCAGGGGATGGGATGGTAGCCGCCGCGGTTGAGGGCGGCCAATTGCTCGGCCGTGTGGCCGAAAAGGAAGAAGTTGTCGCCGCCCACCCGATCGCGGATCTCAATGTTGGCGCCATCCAGGGTGCCAATGGTCAAGGCGCCATTTAGAGCCATCTTCATGTTGCCCGTGCCGGAGGCTTCCATCCCGGCGGTGGAGATCTGTTCAGAGAGATCCACGGCGGGGTAGATGCGATGGCCCAGGCTTACGCTGAAATTCGGTAGAAACACCACCCGCAGCCGACCGTCCATGGCAGGATCAATGTTCACGATGTCGGCGATGCCCACGATCAAGCGGATGATCAACTTGGCCATGGCGTACCCTGGCGCGGCCTTGCCGCCAAACACCACCGTGCGGGGTGGCAAATCCTCACCAGCCCGCAGTCGCAGATAACGCTCCACCAGTTGGAGGGCCGCCAGGTGTTGACGCTTGTATTCGTGAATGCGTTTGACCTGCACATCAAACAGGCTGGCGGGATCGACGAGCACCCCCGTCTGTTGGCGAATGGTTTGGGCGAGACGCTCTTTGGCAAGGGCACGCACCGATTGCCAGCTCTCCAAAAAGGAGGGATCTTGCACCAGTGGTTCCAGTCGGGAGAGCTGATCCAGATCGCTTCGCCAGCCATCGCCGATGCTGGCGTCGAGCAGGGAGGCCAGGTGGGGGTTGGAGACGGCCAGCCAGCGTCGGGGCGTGACGCCATTGGTGATGTTGCAGAACCGCTCCGGCCAGATCTGGGCAAAGTCGTGAAAGAGGTGTTGTTTGAGCAACTGGCTGTGGAGCTCCGCCACCCCATTCACCTGGTGGCTCCCCACCACGGCCAAATGGGCCATGCGCACCTTGCGGTGCGGCCCCTCTTGGATGAGGGAGAGCTTCTCGAGAATCTCTGGCTTGCCGGGATAGCGCAAGCGCACCATGCGCAGAAAACGCGCGTTGATCTCGAAAATGATTTCCAGCTGTCGCGGTAACAGTTGCTGAAACAGTTCCAATCCCCAGCATTCCAGGGCTTCGGGGAGCAGGGTGTGGTTGGTGTAGCTGATGCTCTCGGTGGTGATGCCCCAGGCCGTATCCCAGTCGACCCCATGCTGATCCATCAACAGGCGCATCAGCTCAGCCACGGCGATGGCCGGGTGGGTGTCGTTGAGCTGCACAGCGAATTTCTTGTGAAAGTCTTTGACGCTCATGCCCTGCCCCTTGAGGATGCGGAACATGTCTTGCAGGGAACAGGAGACAAAGAAAATCTGTTGGCTCAATCGCAGCCGCTTTCCCTGCTCCATCTCGTCGTTGGGATAGAGCACCTTGGAAAGGGTTTCCGACTGCACCTTGTGCAGTACGGCCCGGGTGTAGTCGCCCGCGTTGAACGACGCGAAGTCAAATTCCTCCGGGGCATGGGCTGACCACAACCGCAGGGTGTTGGCGGTTCCCACCCCGTATCCCAGGATGGGGGTGTCGTAGGCGACCCCCACCACGGTTTGTCCCCCGATGACCACCGGGTAGCTCCACTCCGGTCGGATCACTTCCCAGGGATTGCCGCGCGCCAGCCAGGGATCCGTGCTTTCCACCTGCCCGGCGGGGCCGATCTGCTGGCGAAAGATGCCAAATTCATAGCGGATGCCGTAGCCGATGGCGGGTAGCTCCAGTGTGGCCATCGACTCTTGGAAGCAGGCCGCCAGTCGTCCCAGACCCCCATTCCCCAGTCCCGGTTCCGGTTCCTCGGCGATGAGCTGCTCCAGCGACAACCCCAATTCCTCGCAGGCGGCCTCGGCTTCCTTGTGAAGGCCGAGATTCACCAGATTGTTTTCCAGGTGGGGGCCGAGGAGGTACTCCGCTGAGAGATAGATCGCCGTGCGCACATGCTGATTGGTGTACGTCTCAGCGGTGTCTACCCAACTGGCGAGAAGCCGGTCGCGCACCGCCAGAGCCAGGCAGAGGTAATGGTCGTGGACGGTGGCTAGGGCAGGGGCCTTGGCCTGGCTGGAGAAGAGGTGCCGGCGCATGTCCGCCGCCAGGGGGTTGGCGGAGGGTACGGATGGGGAGAACGTCGAGGAGGAGACCATGTGCCGGGCGGACCCAAATCTGCCACTGTCATGGCGGAGCGTGTCGACCGTCGCTGAAACATTGGCTACCAGGGTGAGTCTCCACCGCCAACTTCTTCATCCTGGCCCGAGGAAGGCCGCGGCTGATCGAGCACCTCGGCATGAATGCTCCATTTGAGGTCGCTCTCCACGGGGGTGGCCCCGGAGAAACTGCCCGACACCGCCGCTGTGAGATGGGATTTGGAGGAGGTGGCGAGCACGATGTAACGATCGTCGATCGGTCCGTTTCCGCTGGGGTCGAAGCCCCGCCAGCCGGCTCCAGGCAGGTACACCTCCGCCCAGGCATGGAGGTCGTAGTCCTTGGGCTTGGGCTCCACCAGGTGGTAGCCACTGACAAAGCGAGAGGGAAGGCCCACGCAGCGACAGGACTCAATCATCAGCATCGCCAGATCCCGGCAGGAGCCCACACGCTCCTTCAGGGTGCGGCCCGCGGGCCAGGCGGGGCCGAGGTGGCGCTGGGTGTATTTCACCCGGTCTTGGATGATGGCCACCAGCTGGTTGAGGAACGGCACCGCCAGCTGATCACAGCCCGTGAGCGCTTCCTGGGCCAGATCCACCGCCGCGGGATCGTGCTGGCCATTGGGGAGCCACCCCCCTAGGGCTCCCATGAGATCTCCATTGAGATGGCCCACCGGATAGGGCAGCAGGGGGGGATTCACTTCCAGGCACATCTCCAGGGGCGGGGCCGTTTGGGTGATCACCTCGCTGCTGGCCCGCACCAGGAAGCGATCGGTGCTGCCAAGAAAGCGGGCCCGAAGAATTTCATCTCCGCTGGAGGCCAACAATGGATAGAGGGTATCTGGCTCAGGGGTGACGGCTAGCTCAAAATGCATCAATCGCTGGAACCCATGGCCTCGGGGTTTCAGGCAAAAGCGATGGGGACCCAGCAGGATTGGCGCTGAGTAGCGGTAGTGAAGGGTGTGGGTTACGTGGGCACGCATGCTGATTCGGGGTGGGTCGAAGAGCTGCTGGGGGTGGCGATGAAATAGCGCTTTTCAATCAGCATGTGCAAACGGTTGAGATCTTGCTGGAGATGGTCGATGGCCTCATGCAAGCCACTGGAGATGAGATCGTCGATGCGGGTATAACTCCAGCGGGCCAGGGTGAGCCCAGCCAAGCATTCCAATTCGTCGGGTGCTCCAGGAACGGAACTGCCGCGGATGATTTTCAGGGTTTCGTTGATCCGCTCCAGGCAATAGCGAACGGAGCGAGGGAAGATGGGATCCAACAACAGAAATTTGGCCACCGCTTGGGGGGCGATGGCCCGTTGTTGGGATTGACGGAACATCTGATAAGCCCCGGCCGTGCGGAGCAGGGCAATCCACTGCAGCTCATCGAGCACGCCGCCCACGTCTTCATTGGAGGGGAGCAGCAGAAAATATTTCACATCAAGGATTCGGGTGGTTTTGTCAGCCCTCTCCAGCAATCGCCCCAGTCGGCTGAACTGCCATGAGAGGTCACGGCTCAATGTGGCGTCGGTGACCCCATAAAAGAGTTGGCAATCTCGGCGGATGATCCGCAACTGCTCCTGGGGAGGCTGCTCCCAATAATCAGGCTCCTGCAGACCCCAATAGCAACCGTTGATCTGCTCCCACATCTCGGTGGTGATGACATCTCGAATTTGACGTGCGTTTTCCCGGGCAAAGGTGATGCAATTCACGACACTGCTGGGGTTGTCGGCTTCGCGCACCAGGAAATTGATCACATCGTCGGCACTGCCTCCGGGATAAAGCTTGTCGAAGAGTTCCCTGTCACCGCTGGCGTCAATCAAGGGCAACCAGGGTTCCGCGCTGCCTGGAGGACAGTCGAGAGCCATGGCTTCGCTGACCTCAACAAAACGGGAAATGTTTTCCGCCCGCTCCACATAGCGGTTGATCCAATACAGGGAATCGGCAACGCGGCTCAGCATGGCAGGGCCTCCTCCATCACCGCGTCTGAAATGGCATCGTCAACGATCCAGGTGTCTTTGCATCCTCCCCCCTGGGAAGAATTCACCACCAACGAGCCCCGGCGCAGGGCCACTCTTGTGAGGCCACCTGGAGTGACCCAGTTGCTTTTGCCTCTCAGCACATAGGGGCGGAGATCCACGTGGCAAGGATAAATCTCGCCCTCGCTGAGGGAGGGAACCGTGGAAAGTTCCAGGGTGGGTTGAGCGATGAAATTACGTGGATTGGCCTCGATCTTTGAAGCGAATATCGCGATTTCTTCTTTGCTGGCGTGGGGGCCAATTAGCATGCCGTAGCCACCAGCTTCAGCAACTGATTTCACCACCAGCTCATGGAGGTGGGCGAGAACATAGGCACGATCTTCTAATCGTGAGCAGAGAAAAGTTGGAACGTTTTCAATGATTGGCTCTTCTTTAAGGTAGTAGCGAATCATTTCCGGCAGGTAGGCATAGATTAACTTGTCATCGGCCACGCCGGTGCCAGGAGCGTTGGCGATGGCCACCCGGCCCGCGGCATAGGCCGCCATCAACCCAGGCACCCCAAGGATGGAGTCCTTCCGGAACACCTCTGGATCTAGGAAGTCGTCATCAATCCGTCGATAAATCACATCGACTGGCTCCAACCCCGCCGTGCTGCGCATCCAGACCCGCTTGTCTTCCACCACCAGATCTCTGCCCTCCACCAGTTGGATGCCCATCTGCTGGGCGAGATAGCTGTGCTCGAAATAGGCACTGTTGTAGACACCGGGGGTGAGCAGCACCACCTTTGGGTTGTCTGTCCAGGTGGCCAGATCCCGCAGGGTTTCCAGCAGGTGGGAGGCGTAATTGTCGATGGGCTGCACCGCGCGCCCGGAGAAGAGGCTGGGGAAGATCCGCTTCATGACCCGCCTGTTTTCCAGGAAGTAGGCCACGCCGGAAGGACAGCGCAGGTTGTCTTCCAGCACCCGCCAGGTGCCCTGGCCATCTCGCACCAGATCCAGCCCCGAGATGTGGCACCAGCGATTGAGGGGGGGCTGGATCCCCTGCATTTGGGGGCGCCAGCCCTGGGAACTCACCACATCCTCACGAGGCACCACGCCGTCGGCGTGGATGTGGCCTTGGCCATACACATCGGCCAGGAAGTGGTCGATGGCTTCCAGCCGTTGGAAGAGGCCCTTCTCCAGCCTCGCCCATTCGCTGGCGCGGATCAGGCGGGGGAGAGGATCGAAGGGAAGGATGCGCTCCACCCCAAGGGTGCCGGAATCATTGAGGCGGAAGGTGGCTCCCAGGCGCCGAAGCAACATGCCCGCGGCGGCGTGGTTGTGGTTGAGCTGCTCCAGTCCCATGCGCCCCAGGGAGGAGAGCAGGGGCCGCAGGGCGGAGCGAGGTTGCGCGGGAGCGCTGAAGTACTCGTCATAGCCGTGGTTGGGAGCGTAATCCGTGAACATGCGGCCGCCGGATGTTGTGTTGATCCTGAAGGGCCATCGGGCCCGCACTGGTCGCGGTTGCTACGGATCTCGCCCCCGCCGCGGCCAGCCTGGGCGCCACCGTGGAGTGGGAGGTCGCCTCAGGCCTCCGATCGGGAACCTTCAAAGCAGGAAATACCGCTGCGCCATCGGCAACACCTCGGCGGGTTCGCAGGTGAGCGGTTCGCCGTCCGCGAACACCTCGTAGGTTTGCGGGTCGACCTCCATTTTGGGCAGGGCCGTGTTGTTACGCATCTCCCGCTTGCCGATGCCCCGGGTGTGGGCCACCGGCACACAGGGCCGACGCAGCCCCAGCCGGCGGGGCACATCCTCCTCCAGGGCCGCCTGGCTCACAAACGTGAGGCAGCTGGGCGCCAAGGCGGCTCCGAAGGCGGCGAACATCGGCCGGCCGTGGACCGGACCCGGGGTGGGGATTGAGGCGTTGGCATCCCCCATCTGCGCCCACACGATCGATCCCCCCTTGAGCACCAGCTGGGGCTTCACCCCGAAAAACGCTGGTTTCCAGAGCACCAAATCCGCCAACTTGCCCACCTCCACCGAACCCACCTGGCTGTCGAGCCCATGGGCGATGGCTGGATTGATCGTGGTTTTGGCGATGTACCGCTTCAGGCGGGTGTTGTCGTTTCGCGCGCTGTCGCCGGCCAGGGGGCCACGCTGCACCTTCATTTTGTGAGCCGTTTGGAAGGTGCGCAGGATCACCTCCCCCACCCGGCCCATGGCCTGGGAATCGCTGGCGATGATGGAGAAGGCCCCCAAGTCGTGGAGGATGTCTTCGGCGGCGATGGTTTCGCGGCGGATGCGGGATTCCGCGAAGGCCACGTCTTCCGGGATCTTGGGATCCAGGTGGTGGCACACCATCAACATGTCGAGGTGTTCCTCCAACGTGTTGCGGGTGTAGGGCCTGGTGGGGTTGGTGCTGCTGGGCAGCACGTTGGTTTCCCCGCAGATGCGGATGATGTCTGGGGCGTGGCCTCCCCCCGCCCCCTCGGTGTGGAACGTGTGAATCGTGCGACCGCCGATGGCCCCGATGGTGTCCTCCACGAAGCCCGCCTCGTTGAGGGTGTCGGTGTGGATGCACACCTGCACATCCATTCGGTCGGCCACGCTCAAGCAGCAGTCGATGGCGGCGGGTGTGGTGCCCCAGTCTTCGTGAAGCTTGAGACCACAGGCGCCAGCTCGCACCTGCTCTTCCAAGGCTTCGGGGGTGCTGGCGTTGCCCTTGCCGAAAAAGCCCAGATTCACCGGCAGCCCCTCGGCGGCCTGGAGCATGCGGGCCAGATGAAAACTTCCGGGGGTGCAGGTGGTGGCGTTCGTGCCGGTGGCGGGTCCGGTGCCTCCTCCGAGGAGGGTGGTGACGCCGCTGGCCAAGGCGGTTTCCACTTGCTGGGGGCAAATGAAGTGAATGTGGGTGTCGATCGATCCGGCCGTGACGATGTGGCCTTCGCCGGCAATGGCCTCCGTGCCGGGGCCCACCACGATGGTCACGCCCTCCTGGGTGTCGGGGTTGCCCGCTTTGCCGATGGCCACGACGCGGCCATCCCGCAAGCCGATGTCGGCCTTCACGATGCCCCACCAGTCGAGAATCACGGCGTTGGTGATCACCGTGTCCACCGCTCCCGCGGCCCGACTGGTTTGGGCCTGCCCCATGCCGTCACGGATCACTTTGCCGCCGCCGAACTTCACCTCGTCGCCGTAGACGGTGAAATCCTTCTCCACCTCCAGGATCAGCTCCGTGTCGGCCAGCCGCAGTCTGTCGCCCGTGGTGGGGCCATAGGTTTCGGCGTAGACGCGGCGATCGATGCGGTAGGCCATGGGGGGGTTAGTCGAGGTGGCCGTTGATCTGGCCAGTGAATCCGAACACCCGCCGATCTCCGCCGTAGGGCACCAGGCGCACCTCACGGGTGTCGCCCGGTTCAAAGCGGATGGCGGTGCCGGCGGGAATGTCGAGTCGCAGGCCATAGGCGCGCTTGCGGTCGAACAGGAGGGCGCCGTTGGTTTCGTGGAAGTGGAAATGGGACCCCACCTGCACCGGACGGTCGCCGGTGTTGGCCACCGTGAGACTGGTGACGGGTCTGCCGGCGTTGAGCTCAAGGCTGCCGGGTTCACTGAGGAGTTCGCCGGGGATCAGATCACGCATGGCGGTTAACGGATGGGGTCGTGCAGGGTGACGAGCTTCGTGCCATCGGGAAAGACGGCCTCAATCTGCACCTCGTTCACCATCTCGGGGACCCCGTCCATCACCTGGTCGCGGGAGAGCCACGTGGTGCCTTCCGCCATCAGCGCCGCCACCGTTTTCCCATCCCTGGCCCCCTCCAGCACCTGGAAGCTGAGCCAGGCCACCGCCTCTGGGTGGTTGAGTTTCAATCCCCTTCCCAACCGTCGCTCCGCCAGAAGGGCGGCGGTCACGATCAGGAGTTTGTCCTTTTCCTGGGGCGTGAGATGCATTCCCGGGGCGTTAGGGGCTTGCCGTGGCCGCAATGGGGCCTGAAGCACGAACGTGTCCACTCTCGCAGGCCACCCCATCCAAGGCCAGGGGATCCTCCTGAAATGGCCACACCCGTGGAGGCAGCGGGGCCGCCAAGCCCCGGGCCGCCCGGATTTCGGCCCAGACGCGGGTGAACCACCACCGCGCGGCGGTGCTGGACGGCCCCCGATAGCGAGCCACCAGGCCTTGGGACAGGGCTCCGCAGGCCATCTCTCCCTCCAGGTTTCGCCGCCTCTGGCGGCAGCGCGCCAGAAGATCCGTCTGGAGGCTGGGAGACAGGGGCTCTGGCGCGGCCCAAGCCAGGGCCCCCACCACCGGCTCTCCCCCCATGCCATGGGGCGCGTCGAGGGCGTCGCCGGCCAGTTCGATCCTGTCCACCAGCTCCCAGCGCGGGCGGCCCGCCCCATCCACGCGAACGATCTCGAGGGAGGACCGCCAGCGGCCGGCGGCCAGATCCTCGCCAGCCGCGGTGCGGCCCAGCCGGATCACCTCCGCCCCCAGCCAGCTGGCCCCCGGGGCCATTTCCACCCGTGTCCGCTGCTCGAAGAGCCCATTGGCGTAGAGCACGATCTCTTGCGGCAGCCACTCCAGGTCGGCTCCGGGCTCCAGCCGCACGCTCAAGCTCTGCCGCGCCCACGTGCCCTCGGGGCGGCGACGGGAGCGGCCGATGGAGCCATACACCTTCTGGGCGGCCACGCTCGTGAGCAGGGCGCGGCTCCCTTCCCCCAGACGCACCTCCACGTCAAGGTGATCCCCTCCCACCAGGCCACCAGCGGTGTGCAGCAGCGGCAGCTCGCAGCGTCCGTCGGCCAGGTGGGAGGCCCGCGTCAGCTTCAGCGGGGCCTCGGTCCCTCCCTGGAACTGGGTGCGCTCCCCGCGGGTGTGGAAGTGGATCCAGGCCTTGCCCCGCCAGGGGGTGGGGGCTGGGG
>JBKCPG010000121.1:0-2520 GCA_046309395.1 Cyanobacteriota bacterium
GAATCTTTAGGCAAAGCAAGCATGACTTGGCGTATTT
This sequence comes from Cyanobacteriota bacterium, assembly GCA_046309395.1. GTDB lineage: Bacteria > Cyanobacteriota > Cyanobacteriia > PCC-6307 > Cyanobiaceae > Cyanobium. The sequence continues at coordinate 38 of JBKCPG010000121.1, forward strand.
ATTCGCGCACCGCTAATCTTTTCTCCTCCCGGCCGCCTCCATGGCGGCTTTTTCATAGCAGCAGGTCGGCGGCAAAATACCAATTTTTCGAGGTGCCCTTTATCAAGATGGCCAGAGCAAGGAACGCCTTCAAGCACGTTTTTAGAAGTATGCCACGCCAGCCTTCTTACCCTTGCCACCCGTTTCGAGCTTGATGCCCTAAATCAATCCTGTGTTCCGGCCATGGCTTTTGCACGCATTCCATCACTGCACGCACTCCATCACTGCACACAATGGAAAGCTCCAGTCAGTGGGAAAGGTCGCCGCGGGAGGCGCGTCCATACTGCAGAAGCCATCGCAGCGGCGGAATTGTGGGCGAGCAGCACAGAGGCTGGTGGCTGAAAATACATAAGCCAAGGTGTACTGACTCCCCTCCAAGCGATCACCTCCTGGCCATCCATGCAGGCTTCTCTCCGTACCGAAATGACACCCCCAGAACGCTCTCTGCATCATCACTCCTCTCCGTAATCCCCCACCCCAACTCTGAGCCATGGCCAGTGACCTCACTCCCGGGGTTTATGTTGAGGAAGTGGCTCTCCTGCCACCCTCGGTGGTCGAGGTTGCCACAGCCATCCCGGCCTTCATCGGCTATGCGAGCAAATTCGTAGCAACAGCCCGAGAGTTAAAGAGAGTGGTTCTCTGCGAGACTTTGAAAGCCTGTTCGGAACAACGCCTGAAACACCCTACAAAGTCAAGCTGGATAGCAACGGAAATCCCAAACTTTATTTAGACGCTGCAGGGCCGTCACCAGCCACCGATCAGTTGGCTCCCCTGAGCATTCGGCCCTCCTGGCTGCTCTGGTACTGCCTTGATTTCTACTTCCGCAATGGGGGCGGGCGATGCTACGTGGTCTCCGTCGGCAAGGCCACTGGGTCCTCAACGATCAGCAAAGAGGCATTGATTGGGGGCCTCGCGGTTCTAGAGAGGCAGGATGAGCCCACCTTGATCGTGATCCCAGAAGCCACCCTGCTGGACGCTGCCGACTTCAAAGCAGTGGCTGAGGCAGCCGCGTCTCAAACCCCTGGCGCTCGGCGGAGGCCCTGTGGTTGGCTGACGTGGAACTTGTGTTGTTGCGGGCTTTCGCGACAAGGCCTCAGCACCCCTCAGATCCGTCGCGTGTTCCGGTGGACAACTCTGAGCGCCGTCTGAAGCCTTGCTTGCGACCGGAAGGTGGCATCCAGAACTCCCATCTTCCTCATGAAAGAAATATACACACCCGTCTTCCCCTGAGCACATTGGAGAGGTGGCAACTCAGCTCGACGCCATCCATGAGATGGGGATCCCCGCACTTCACTGAAATCATCTGATCAGATCGCGATCTGGGCTCGGGCTGATCTCGACAGGACCCATGGGCTGTGGGTGATGCTTTTGACAGTGCTGAAATGATGGAGGCCCCTTTCCAGTGAGACGTGGTCAAGTCCCTTTCGCCCAGGCCGATAGTCCGTCTCTCCACCCCGCCGATCCAGCGGCAGCCCCTCCCGCTCAATGTGTCACAGCGAAGCGGCATGGCGGATCCCGGCAGACCAAAGGTCGCGGCGGTGCCCTTCATTCCTCCATCCTGATTGGAGCAACGCGGGCCCTCACCACACCACCCGCACCAACTCGCCCATCCAGGGCAGCCGGATCCAGTCCCAGCTCCAGGGCAGGTCGTCCAGCGCCTCGTCTCCTTCCCGCCGCTCCACCACCAGCAGCCAGGTCCCAGGGCGCCAACTGAGCAGCCCCGCCCGTTGCAGCCATCGCTCCCGCAGGGGGCCGATGTCTTCCCCCAGCAGGCCCTCGCCGTGGGTCTGCGCCGCCCGCAGCAGTCCCTCCGCCTCCGCTCGATCCGGCTCGCCCAGTGGGTCGTCCAGGGCGCAGAGTTCCTCCAACGGAACGCCGCAGAACAACTTGGCCAGGGTGAGGCGCCATTCGGGTGGCCGCGGATCCCCGTCCACCAGAAAGCCCAGCAGCGCCACGGCCCGTGCCCGCTCCGACGCGCCGGCAAACGTGCGCTTCGGGGTGAGCAGCGCCAGCCGCTCAAACAGGGTGGTCAGGAAGGGGTAGAGCAGCACCAGGCCGGCGCCATCGAGGGTCAGTGCCTCGTCGGCTGGCCGATGGGGTGGGATGGACGGCAGGGTGCCGCTGGCGGCGAAGGCGGCGAGGAGCTCCAGGTGGCGGGGGAGAGGCGTGTCCTGAAACGCGCCGGACGAATCGCTCGGAGGGCCCCCGTTCTCCCTGGCGGCACCCTGGGATGGCGGCACCGGAGGCAAGGCGGCGCCGTCGGGAGCATCAGAAGCGGCATCAGCGGCATCAGCGGTATCAGGAGCTGGTCGGCCCGCCTCGCGCAGGGCCCTCAGCACAAGGGGCCGCTGGGAGGGATCGGCGGCGGCGAGCAGCCGCGGGGCGGCGGCGCCCAGCGGGGCCAGCCGTCGCCACAGGGGGGCGGCGACCTCGGTGGGGAGGGC
>JBKCPG010000122.1:0-3623 GCA_046309395.1 Cyanobacteriota bacterium
AACGCTCATCATCACCCGCCCGAAGGACCTACTGCCAGAGTCAATCTCTCTGTTCCGGGTTGGGTGCATGATGTTGTTGGGCAATCTCTGCGGAGCTGGTATGAGTTCGCGAGGTTCAAACAGGCCTCCAGTGAGGCTCCAACAGTGACGCCAACACCAACAGCCAACCAGACTATTCGCCGCAATGCTTCCGCAAAGCTGTAGCGAAAAGGGGTAAGCGCGGGTGAGCGTCATGACAGATGACTCTGGGCCTCCTTGAGCAACGACGCAATAATTCCCAGCAGGAGCGACCAATCTGGGGTGATGAACTTCAAACTGTCGTCATACCGACTCTGAACCGCAAAGAAGGAGAGATCGGCAAGTTGCTCAAACGGGCTGACATCTGCGCCCGATTCTTCCAGCCAATCCATCAACGCCACAAGGTCGTGGGTGAAGGGAGCCAGACCTCCCCTCGAGTGGATCCAGCTTTTCAGGGCTTTCTCGCAGGCTTGCTGAAGCAGGAACCCGATGCTGCTGTCGCGGAACCCCGACAGCTCCACCATGCGCCGCGCCTCCTCAAGATCAGCCTGGGCGATCCGCAGGTAGCGAATGGCATCGGGATCAGCCATGCAGCAAGATTCCCTCCTGGTAAGCCTGGGTGGTGACGGCGCTTCTGTATTGCTGCCGTTGGCTTACTTCGCTTTCAGAATAAAGAAGCAGATCAAGAGGAAGCCGATGAGTGGAATATTGGCGCCAGAGGGCTCCCAGCACGCGCACACGATCGTGGCCAGCCAGCCAGTGATCCGGCACGGTGATTAGTAAATCCACGTCGGAGTCTGGTCGGGCTGTACCCTTGGCGCGTGATCCAAACAGGCGGACTTGGACCTCCGGAATGGCTGTGGCGATCCCAGAGACGATGGCGCTGATACGCGGGTCGATGGTGACGACAGATGAGCTGGAGGGAGCAGCAGTCATGGGGAATTCTGGTCAGGAAGCCTCGGGCGCGTCATGCAGCTCTGCCACTATCTACCAATCTACCGGGCTCTGCGGTCTGTGTAGAAGCCTCTCGCAGGACCACTCATTTGCCCAACGCTGCCCTTGAGTGGCAGGCAGGAAGCCTGCGGGGGCGGAAGCATGGAGGACGTGGTGGCCTGTCCCACTCAAAGGGCTTGTTGGCCAGGCAATAATTGGCTCACAAACTAATCCCTAATTCGCATAACTTGATTAGAGTCAACGCCGAGTATGCCTATTCGATTGATTTCAGCCATTACCTCTTCTATTGGCTCAATCGAAATCGCATATGTGTTAATAACTGTCGATGATCTCCATCTTGAAATTGCATTTAGACTATGAGCAGAAATTGTATTACCCCTTTTCGAACTATCTCTACACACATCCGCATTTGATAGCAGAGAAAAGTCTGGGTTGGCAAGATACCCCAGCTGATTCATTCCAAATCCAAAATACTGATATGCTCCCGGCCTGCCCAGATAGTGAGTTTCGTAGTATCCAAACCAGTTTGCGCCAACACATCCGGATATCCAACTTGGCTCATTATCTGACAATGGTTTTGAGAACACATCTTTTCCTAGAGATACTTTAAAGCTAGGGCGGCTCTCCGGATAACCTGGGGAAGTAAATACTGGATTAAAATCTGCTCTTCGCGATGTAATTACTAGAAACACGACTTTGTCTGTCGCTAATTCGGTTAATGCATTAACATAGAATGACTTATCAATAAATACATACTCTCGCAAACGTTTGTGTTGGTTTATAATCTTAGGGTTTCCAAGCTTTGCTTTAAATTCAGATATTGGAACTTCAAGAGAAAGACCTCGTAACGTATTATTGCGTCCAATTGGGCTGATTGCAACCAGCTGGCTGATGTTCTTCGATAGCCATTCGACGTTAGTTGCAAGTCCTACAACAATTGCAAGACCACCTGCAATTGATGCGATAACCCGGAGAAATTCTTTCGGCTTCATTGTAGAATGCGTATGCTTTCTGGCATGCTGGTAATGATTCTACTTGGCATTGCCGAGGCTTGCTCTTATCTGATTCTTAAGTTTAGCCTGTGGTCGGCACATACGACCGCTGCTGCTGGTATTCAAGGGTATAGATCAACTGTTCTGGCCAACGCTTGCCATCACCAGACCGCAGTGCTCTGCGGGGGAATCAACAACCCCATGGTGGCGGTTCTGGTGCATGGCATGGTTAGACACCTGAGTAGATATGGACGATCCGGCTACTTCATCACATGCGAAAGAAGCCAGATCGAAAAGACAATGCTATGATCATCAGACGGACCAACCAAGAACTTTATCGAAGCAATGAACATTGAAGCATCTATAATTGACCAGCGACTGACATCTATTGTCAATGACATAAGGCAGCCCGCTTTAGAGCAGCTTCGGATCGAAGATCCACAAAGGCTGAAGTCACTTGCATTTGTCTACCTCTGTGTGAAAACGGTACTTGATCTTGAAGGCGATGAGACATTCGATTGCCTTACAGAAGGTGGCGGCGATTTTGGGGTAGACGCGATACACATATCTGAAGAGTATGATGGAGAGTTTACAGTCAGCCTTTTTCAGGCCAAGTATAAGCACATAGATCTTGCCGGCAACTCAAACTTCCCTGAGACGGGGATTAATAGCCTGATACGCGCCATAAGACTTTTGTTCGACCCTGCCGCTCAGCTTCATCATATTAACCCACGCCTCTTGTCAAAAGTTGAGGAGGCGAGGAGCTTGATCCGAGATGGATTTATCCCACAAGTAAGATCTATTGCCTGCAACAACGGCCTCAACTGGAATACTGCTGCCGAGGAGGCAATCGCCCGCGCATCATTTGGAGATCAAGTTACGTGGGAGCATGTGAACCATACGTCTCTTGTAAAGATCCTACAGGCCTCTAAGCCTGTTACAGACTGGCTACGACTTAGTGGAAAAGCAATAGTCGAAGACATGGACTTTAGTCGGATCTTAGTAGGCCGAGTCTCAGTTACAGAGATTGCTGAGCTTATTTCTCGACATGGCGAAAGATTGCTCGAAAGGAACATACGGCGATATCTGGGCTTGCAGGGTAACCGAGTCAATGAAGCTATACGCAGAACATTAGAAAGTGCTGAACGAGGCAACTTCTATTTCTACAACAACGGAATTACTCTTACTTGTGACAAATTTGCATATAACGCTTTGCAAGAGGGTGACTTTCAGGTCAAAGTAGACAATCTTCAAATCATCAATGGCGGTCAGACCTGTATGACTATATTTCAGACTATGCGGCAACTAACCCTTTTCCCGGATCCTGTCGAGGCTTACGTACTGCTTAGACTTTATCAACTTCCCTCTGACAATGAAGACTTGGTGCAGAGAATTACTTTCGCTACAAATAGCCAGAACCCAGTTGATCTTCGAGATCTTCGCGCAAATGATGAAGTCCAGCGGCGCTTAGAAATGGATATTTCTCAATTGGGATTCGTTTATCGCAGAAAGAGGTCTGACTCTGGAACAAGGGCTATTGATATTACTTCCGGTGTTGCAGCAGAGGCAGTCCTTTCGGTTTGGCGCCACCGCCCGCACCAAGCGAAGTTCTTTACACGTGAGCACTTTGGCAGGCTTTATGGTGAGATCTTTTCGCCT
>JBKCPG010000123.1:0-6529 GCA_046309395.1 Cyanobacteriota bacterium
CGGGCGTCACTACTACTCGCGGCACGACTACGAGGCGATCGAAAGCGACGCCGCCCATGGCCTCTACGGCCGGGTGAACGCCATGCTTCCCTCCCTGGTGGGTGAGCGCTTCGCGGGCCGTTCCATCGCCGTGGCCGACGATTTCGCCTACACCGACCCGGTGGATGGTTCGCTGAGCCAGGGGCAGGGGTTGCGGCTGCTGTTGGAGGACGGCAGCCGGGTGGTGCTGCGCCTCTCCGGCACCGGCACCCAGGGCGCCACGTTGCGGGTGTATCTGGAGCGCTACGTGCCCCCCGGCGGCGCCCTGGCCCAGGATCCCCAAGCGGCCCTGGCGGATCTGATCACCGCCATCGATGATCTGGCGGAGATCAAGACCCGCACGGGCATGGAGCGGCCGACGGTGATCACCTGAGGGCCGGGTCCTGGGATCCTTTCCCGCGCCAGGCTTCTCGCCGTGGAAGCCCTGGGAGGTTCGGCGGGGAATGGCACGCAGCGGGCTCTACTGGGCTGGGAGGAGGTCACCTACGAGGAGGGTCAGTGAACCTAGCTGATGACTCGGCTGACATCAGTGGCGGGCACGGTGAGGACACTGCCGCCGAGATGCCACCGATGGCTGGCCCCAACGCTCTTCGCCAGCCCTCGGACGAACCGATCGACGACGACCGCAACCGCCACCCCCTCGCCCACTGACAAACAGAACCTCTGGGCTTTCATCTGGAACCTGGCCCACCTGCTCCGCGGGGACTACAAGCGGTGTGGGCTTCCGCGGTCGGTTGACAACCGGAGATGGCCGATGGGAAGAAGCGATGGTTGCTGAACGAAGAAGTTCAGGCACCCTTCAAGGCCAACGTGGTCAAACAGAAGCGATGGCCGACGCCCTGGCGAACAACCAGTCGGTACATGATCTGAGGAGAGATGAGGTGCTGCTGAAGATGGCGTGGGAACTTGCATAGAAATCTAGAGGCCATCTCAGTATCGACTGACAAGACAAGAAAAAATGTTTAAGCATGACTACGAATGCTGGTCAAGTAACTGCTAAAATGCTATGAATATCTGCCTGATCAGGAAGTAGCGATGATCAACTAGGATTGATTCAGGTAGAAATGCTTTCAGAGGATTTGGGGTAAATTGAAAACAGCACTAGATGATCAGGATATTGGGTTTAAAGTTCAATCAATTCGTTTAAGGGATACGTCCATTCTCTCTGAGGTCTAGTATCTCACTGTATATGCGCTCAACAATTCTTCGCCCTCGCCGACCAAATGGAAGTTGTTCAAAAACTGATTCGAAGATGTCCTCATCGGAGCGAAGAACCCCGTCGGAGCAATACCAAAGAATGAAAGCGGTTATCTCATCTCTATAGTCGTCAATAGCTGGATAAGAAGGCATAGCGGGTTGCACACCCTGTCTTGAAGCGTGGTCAGGCAATGGTGATGGACTTTGGAGCTGTGACTCAACCACTGTGAGGGCGGCTCGAGCGGTGAGAGACTCCCTGAAAGCATTCAGGGCAAGTTGGATTTCCGATTCTTTGTTCCTGAACCACTCCGTTGACCAGATACGATGAAAACGCCACCCAAGACGCTCTAAATGCGATTGACGGATTCGATCCCGATCCCTTGCCGTTTCCGTTGAGTGGTATGAAGCGCCATCCGCTTCAATGGCGAGAACATATCGCCCAGGTTCATCAGGGTGCTGGACAGCAAAATCAAGACGATATCCAGACACACCATATTGAGAAACGAGACCCAGACCCGCTGCTGAAAGCGTATCATAGATATCTTGCTCAAAAGGATTCATCGGTACTCTCTCTGAGGCGAGATCTCCCAGATCAAGTCCTCCGCTCTTGACAAAGCGTAAATACTGAATAAAGGCTTTAGCGCCTATTGAATTGAAGCGATTGTCATCATATTGATAAGGGTTGATTGTGGATATGACCTCAACACGCTTCCTTGCACGGGTGATGGCAACATTCAAACGCCGTAATCCAAAGAAGTTCTTGTCACGGTTGATAGGTCCAAAGTCGTAGCGAGGTCTGCTCAGGTCCTTTGGACCATAGCCAGTGGCGATAAAGACGACATCCCGCTCATCACCTTGAATTGATTCCAAGTGACGAATAATAAACCGCTCATCAGGTCGCCCCTCTGGGAAGAGAGGGAGATTGGGGTCATCACCGACTCGGCGAGAAAATTCGGATTGGATATGACGTGCGTGTTCCTGACCCAGGGCGATTACAGCAAGACTCTGATCAGGTCGATTAGATAGATGTTCAATGATTAAGTCAATAGTTTTAGCAACTTCTGCCTTTGGGGATTTACCGGTGACCTGATCGAGTGACCCTTCCACATCATGATAAGCGAAGGGCGGTTTCTCTGTTGTGGAGGGCGCAGTGATTAATCGACCGCCATACAGATCGGGATGCTTATTGGAGAAAGCGATTAAGCGTTCGTCCTCGGAACGGTAGTGCCATTGAAGGGTTCTGACTCCTAAAATAGGTGGCAGAACCGCTTTGACCGCATCTAGGAGTGACTCAGTTTCATCCTCACTTCCTAAGGAGAAGAATGAAGTTCGTGTGGGGGACAACTGCTTTGAGTCGCCAGCCACAATGACTTGTTTACCTCTGAGGATCGAAGTGACTGCCTCATAAGGAACAATTTGACTTGCCTCATCAAAGATGACGACATCAAAGAATGGTTGAGCGGGAAGGAGTTCTGAGACCACTAATGGACTCATCGCCCAACAGGGTTTGAGCGTTTTAAGGATCACTGGAACTTCGGCGAAAAGACGGCGAGCGGATTTTCGCGTTCTTCGTCGCTTGTTCTGCTGCTGTAGCAAGTCGACCTGATCGGGGTACTCGCGTCTTGCCCTGTGTGCTCTCTCCGCGCAAATTCGCCGGATCCTTGCCCCAGAGGTCTGGATATGAGTTTTGTCGGATCTCCGATAAGTTGAAACCGTTGCATCAAGGAATTCTCTTGTTGAACAAGCAAGAGCAGGTTCAGCGATGCGGATCAACTCTTCAACCCGCTCAGACCAGGCAGACGAGATGGAAGCAGCGATCTGATTCGCATCTGAACCTGAACAAATCCCCGCCATTGTTTGCGCAAGCAATCCATTTTCATCCAATCCTAGTTGTCGCAACTGTAGAAGAAGACTACTGATCTTAGGGGCATTCGGAAGGGAGAGGCGAAGATTCTCAAGTTGAGCAACTAATTGCAAAAGCACGTCAATAGAAGAATTGACAGATTCCAGACGATCAAGGAAACGGTTGAATACTGCTAGTGAAGACTCAATAGATGAAATATCAGTCCTCAAACATGCGGGATAGGCGCCTACATCGTTGGGAAACCCAAATGAATCAAGGGATTTAAGGGAGCGAAGAGTCCGGCAGGCAGATCGCAACGATGAGATGGATGCCCTAACCCTATCAGGCAACAGAGACTTGAGAGTTTGCAGCGAGTTGCGATATTCATTGTTAACTAAGTACTGAAGTAATCGAAAGACTCTGCCCTTAGAAAGAGATTGCTGGAGATTGACAAGTTTGTCGTCGTCCAGAGCATTTGTATGTCTAGGATCAACATACACCTCTTCACGATTGATCTGATCAAGAGCATCAAAGACTGTCAGCGCATCTGCTGCTGATGCAAGGGAGGGAACAGAACCACTGCGCAGTGCAAGGTTCTGAATATCGGTAATCCAAGCAGCAATACGACCTACAGAAATCCGAAAGTCATCGATGAGTGAGACAATCGTTCGAATCTCCGAACTATTCGTAAGCCGACCCTGCCGCAGTGCGGATGCCAAGGGGGACTGAGGCGAGAGAAGATCTCTTGAGGAAAGCGAGAGCAACTCATCAATTGCTCGTCGCACATCGCTGAGAGCGGCGTACTTGATTGTATTAACTTCAGGCAAAGATATCCTGAATTTAGAAGTAGCAACTGAAGAAGACCTAACTGCAATCTGTAGCACATCTAAGTAATTGCAGTCCCAAGGCTCACGACTTTCATTGACTGCTTTTGTTCTGGCAACCAACTTGTCCCTGGAATGACAAAGGTCAAGATGAATCTCTGAATCATCAACGGGCGGGATTGAAGCAATGTCATCGAGTGCTTTGATAAAGGGTTCGGCAGGGCGTTTCCTTACCGTTTCCGCAGAGTGCAAGTCAAGGAAACAGTCTTCCAATCCAACAGCGTCCATCCTCTTCTTTACAGCATTAATTGCCGCTCGTTTCTCAGCAACAAATAGAACGGACTTACCAGTCGCCATATAACTAGCAATGAGGTTGGCGATGGTCTGACTCTTGCCTGTGCCAGGTGGACCCTCGATCACCAGGTTCTGTCCTTTTAAGGCGGAATTAATTGCCCACTGTTGACTAGAGTCTGAATCAAGGACTAGGAACTCTTGGTCAGGAGGTATGAAGTCAGGTTCGTCTTGCCTGGCGTCACTGACATTGTCCCGCAGAGCACGACGAGATTCCTCATCTCCCGCCAGCGCAGCAATCAGCCTATTTTCTGCCAAGGCATCTCCTGATGACAGGAGATCATTAACCATTGGCAGTTTTTGATAGCGAAGATTCTTGATTGCAAAATCTGAACGGCGTGTCAACTCAAGTGCTGGAGGACACTGCTGTAGTAACGCATCCCATGCGGCATCTTCTCCATCCGAAATTCCTTCATCTAGTACATTCTGGTCAATGTCTATGCCAATTCTTCTCTTGAGATGCAGTAGGAAGACGGGATTTAATTCTGGTTCGTCATCAACAAGCTTGACCTTGACTTTGCCTATTGGAGCGCCTGGGTTCTCTATCAGAAGAGAATAGAGGAAAAGCGGTGCATTCGTGGTGGATACTTTGTCTGATTTCCAACTTGCAAAACCAGATATGAGTTTGAGAACCTCAATACCTTGCTGCTCATTGAACTCGATAGTCTCACGGATTAGCCCCGTTGCCGCTTTCTTGGATTCCGCTAGTTCAAGGTCGACAACTTGACCAATGAGAAGACTGTCGCCAGCAAGAAGTCTGACTACAGAATCCTGATTGGGAATAACTGTCGAGGTTCTCGATGCTCTGAAACTTATTAAGTCGTTGCGACCTGATAGGTCAACCAACTCATCTGCCCATTGCTGAAACCGCTGCGTTAGGTCTGTCATGGAAGGATATGCTCCAGGATCTAACCGTCAATCTCGCTTACTTCTAGCAAGTCTTCTATCCCACAATCCAGCATCGTTACGATCTTGGACGCCAGATCCAATGATACCGCTGACGCTGCCTTATTGTCGCTTCGTGCCAGTCGGGTAACAATCGTTGCCGCCATCCCCGCTTGAGCCGCCAGCGAGTTCATGGTGATGGGTTTCTCTCCTGCCTCAACAGGACGAAGGCTTGCCATGGCAATTGCCTGGGCGAGGGTCTGTCGGACTTGCATTGCCATCTAGCCACCATACATAGCGTACCTACCGAAAGACAAGACATCTTGGACGACGCATGACTTGCGTCAGATGCTGAGTTTACTACGTTGAGCATTTAAGGTGCCCTGAAATCTATAGGCGAGGTTCTAGCGTCGATCCCTATCGGCGCAGGCCGTCTTCCGCGTCTGGCGGACCTTGGTGCCGACACCTTGCCGCTCAGATTGGTGGAGATCGCCGAGCAGATCAAGCGCCTGGAAGAGGAGCGAAAAGAGATGGATTTCGAACTGACGCTTACCTACTCCGATGTTGAACCGCCCTTTGCCGTTCAGTTCGAATCAGGGTTGATTCTCAAGCGGTGCCAGCGCACCGCATGGATCTTCGACCAGCAGATCTTTGTTGCCACCAAGGCGCTGCCGCGAGAGGCGCAAAGGCGAGGAAGTGTCATCACGCGAATCACCGCACACCTGAGGTGCTTGCCGTGGAAACAAAGGCAGACGCCATCCTGCCGCTGGTGGGGTGCCGTTTCCCACGAGCCAGGACGATCCCCGGGACGACCAGGTGACGCGGGCTGCCGGCCAGGCCGCCCGGGCCTGCTTTTTCGCGCGGCAGGTGGCCGAAAAAGCGATCAAGGCCCTGCCGCGGATGCACTGGAGGTGTGCGATTGGTTCTGACACCACGCTGGTCAGGCAGGGATGTGGCGATCGCGGCGGCATCCAGAGAGGAGGTAAGGCGGCAAGAGCACCAGGCTGACAAGGACGACCTGTCTCCTTGGGGTGATGCCAGGCATCGAACGCGCCATGATCACGGCCAAGGGCCAGGTGACGATCCCCAAGGCAATCCGCGACGCCCTTCTAGCCCGAGTCGGAAGCCACACCCTTGTGGCAGGCCCTGGCTCCCCTGCTCCAACCGCGGCTCGGGCTCTCCGCCCACGAGCAAGCGTTCATCCTCCAGGTCACCATCCGGGGGCCTCCATCGAGGCCTGCGCCCTCCTCCAAACCTCCTTCGCGGCTGGGGCGACGGTGCGCTTCCATTGAGCCCGGCCTTGGTGCAGACTCAACCAGTTCCCCAAACGCCGCCCCCCGGCGATGGCCAGCCCGGCGGAGCGCAGGCCGCGCAACGACTCCAGCGCCCA
>JBKCPG010000124.1:0-5979 GCA_046309395.1 Cyanobacteriota bacterium
TCGCTCGCCAGTCGCTCTCGGGCAGGGCCTGCCACCAGCAGGGCATCGACCAGCACCGAGGCATCGATCACCAGCATCAGCGCTCGGCGCGGCTTTCGGCCAGGGCTTCGAGGATGCTGGCGCGCTCGATCGGCAGGGAGGGCAGGGCGTTCAGCAGCTCGGCGTTGTCGGCGCGGCGAGATGCCTCGGTGAGCTCCCGCAACGCGAAGGTGCTGAGGGGCAGACCCGCCTGGGCGGCGAGCTTCTCGAGCCGCGCGGCCACCTCATCGGGCACATGGCGGATGTAGAGGGTGCGCATCGCGCGAGGCTGCTTGCTGACTGCTTGCAGGCTAATCGGGTTTCCGAGTGGCGCCCGTGCACGTTGCGCAACACGCTACGCTGGATGGGTGATTCAGTCGATCCGCCACAAGGGGCTGCGGCGCTTCCATGCATCAGGTAGCACGGCCGGCATTCAGGCCACCCACGCTCGCAAGCTACGGCTTCAGCTGGCCGCGCTGGACTCTGCCACTACCATCGCCGACATGGACATTCCCGGATTCCGGTTGCATGCACTGGTGGGCCCCGATCGCGGGCGCTGGTCGATCTGGGTGAATGGCAACTGGCGGCTCACGTTTGAGTTCCGCGATGGCAATGTCTACGTTCTTGACTACGAGGACTATCACTGATGACCACCATCGGACCCATGCACAACCCACCCCATCCGGGTGAGTTCATCCGCGATGTTTATCTGAGCGAACTGCAGATGAGTGTTCGCGAAGTGGCCACCAGGCTGAAGGTGGCTCCCTCCACGTTGAACCGGATTCTGCAGGAGCGCAGCCGAGTCACACCGGAGATGGCGCTGCGTCTCTCGCGCTGCCTGGGGCGCTCGGCCGAGAGCTGGCTGGCGATGCAGGATGCCTACGACCTCTGGCACGCCCGCCAGCACCTGGATCTCAGCTCGCTGGAGCCAGTGGTTGCCGCAACGGCCTGATCGAGATGTCCCGCACGATGCGGGTAATGATCTCGGCAATACGAATGCCCTGGGGTTCACCGCTGGGCAGGAATATCTGGATTGTTTTGGGGGTGCTGCTCAGGCAGCTGTAGCTTCGTTGGGCACCAGGCCACGCACATCAATCTGGCCGGTGACGGCGGCGGAGATCAGGGCGGAGCGGCGCTCTTGGAGGAGCCGCACAGAGACTTCTGCTTCTTCAATCAACAAGGATTGCTTATGGCAGTAGTCGTCGAGAAATGCGGCAATTTCAATTTGCTCCTGCAGATGGGGAGAAGCAACAAATAGTTCATGAACATCATTCCTATCAATGCCGGGCACAGCCGACTTTGCGGAAAGGGATTTAAGGTCTATCGCTTGAAGCAAGTACCAACTGAATTTCGGGGAATTTCCGTGGAAGTCTTTGACATAAAGGCTTGTGTTATGAGGCCAGTAGTCCTCTTCTACATAGAATACGCTTCCAGTTGAGCCATACCTCCCTGTCACGACGCCTGGCGCCATGGCGATGTACTCAGAGTGGAATCCGTTGATTCCTCCCGAGGTAACAACCGGGTAAGGGCCTTCGTTCCTTTGGTCGCTTGTTAAATCATGACCTCTTTGAAGCTCGCAGAATCGTTTGTATCTGGTAATATCCCAATGCTCCGGCACCTCCCCCAGCCACTCCACCCCGCTGGGCTTGTAGGCCGGGTAACGGGGAAAGCTCATGGTGCGGGGTCTCCATTGCCAGCCACCTGCAGCAGCTGGAGCCAGAGACCCTCCGGCTCAAACTGGCGAAAATCCTGATCGAGGCTGATCAGGGAAAGGTCGGCCGTGATCGCGAAGGCGGCCAGGTAGGCATCCATCCAACGTTTCGGGGCGGCCTGCTCGATCGCGCCCAACTGGCACCAGGTGCGTCCCAGCTCGGGCGGCTCATCGATCACATCAACCTGCGGCAGCGCCAGGAAGGTCTGCAACGCGGCCCAGGCATCACCGTTGCTGGTGTTCGGCACGCCATACGCCTGCGTGATCACCGGCGTGGAGGCCAGACGCAGAAAACTCTGCTGGGTGGCGCGGCACCACAAGGCCGGTTCGTCCGCGCTGGCCGAATACAACACCCGGCGGGAGACCGCATGGGCTGGATGCTCGGCAAAGGCCGCCGCCAGCCACACGTTGCTATCAGGCAGACAGGCCGGCACGCTGGCGGTCCTCCTGCATCAGGGCGGCCTGCTCCAGTCGCAGGGCTGTGGGCACATCGATCGGAGGCCGCTTGAGCTGGGGATCGGTGCGGAACAGCGGGAATCCATCCGCGTCCACCTCCAACACCTCGCGCCTGGCGGCCTGCGGCAGGGCGGCGGAACCATGCAGGCCCTGGCGGATGTAGTCGGCCACCAGCTCCTTAATCGGCCGCCCCTGTTGCACAGCTCGTTGCTTCACCTGGCGCATCAGGTGATCGGGAAGGTCAAGAGTGGTTTTCATGCATCTCTGGCCTGTTAAACCAGCTTACTGGCTTTCTGGGCAGGGGCATGCGGGCGTGGCATTTGCCCTCGATTCGAACGATCCGGAATGTCCGGATGGTTGAGCTTTCGACAAGCTCTTTCTCTTCGTCAATGTTGAGGAGATGCTCGTTAATCGTCTTGACGTCCTTCTGATAGAGCCCGCCGATCTGCGCCTGAGTCAGCCAGAGGTTGTCATCCTCAAAGCGGCACTGGATGCGTGTTTTGCCGTCCTCCGTCTGATAGAGGATCAGATCAGAAGGTGGGGTGGCGTCGTCGGGAACGCTCATGGTTGATCCTCCTCGCAGGCCAGCAAGCGCTGCAGGTTTGCCCGCACGCCGCTGCGGTCCACAGCGGCCAGCTGACCTAGTTGGCCCAGCAGCAACCGCTCATCCAGGCTGAACAGCTTGAAGCGCACGCTGCAGGCCTGGTTCAGTCCGGCAGCAGCAGGATCCTGAATCGGCCAATCCAGCGGCCAGCAGGAGTGCCTGGCTGTGGTGATCATCGCCAATAGCAGATGGGCTGAGCCGCGCTGGAACGCAGGATCTGAGAGAACAACTGCGGGGCGGCGCCGTTGCACGGCACGATCGGTGAATGGGAAGGGCACCCGCACGACCGCAAAGAGCTCAAAGATCGGCAAAGGCTTCCTCGTCTTCCGGGGAGGCCCACTCCTCCAACCCAGCCTCCACGCCCCGCAGATAGGTGAGATCCAAAGGGCTCACCAGCCGCACCCGCACACCGCCATTGTCCAAATCCCAGCTCAGCTGATCGCCCTGGCGCAGGTTGAGGGCGTCGCGGATGGCCTTGGGGATCGTCACCTGGCCCTTCGCTGTGATGGTGGCGAGTTCGGTATCTGGCATCACCCCAAAGAATCAGGCTGGCCTTGTCACAGGCAATCTTACTGCCTTACCTCCTTTCTGGATGCCGCAGCGCTCAAGGTCTTCGCACAACAGAGCCTGCCGCTCCAGCTCCAAGGCAGTGGCCACATCGATGCCTTCGACCACCGCGCAGGCCGGATTCCGTTGAAACAGCGGCAGGCCCTCGTCGTCGATCTGGAGCGTGGTGTCAGACCCCATCGCTCGTCCCCGGCGGGTTGTCGAGTTCAACCCCCTGGAGGATGCGCAGTTCACCGTCGATCTGCACCACAATCCCTGTGCCAGTCTGATGAGCCAGCTCCCGGGCACGCTGGCCAGCTCGCAGCAGAGCAGCGGAAACCCGATCGAGATCGGGATCATTGAGTTGGCTTGTAAAACCCAGGCTCATCGGTTTCTCCCCTCTGCAAGCAAGACAGGCGTGTCGCCTCCATTATCGATCAACTGCCAACCGTCGACGGCTGAGCGGTAGTACTGATCAAAATTCGCCAGACCTGCGGTGAATCGTCGCTGGATCACGGGTTCAGGAATGGAATGGCCTCCTTGGCTGACGCGCATTCGCACTCTCTGAATCGCAGCGTCTGCGCTGGTGAGCTTGAGAAAAATCAGCTTGATTCGATAGCCAGCGCGCCGCCAGTGTTCAAACCTTTTCAAATACCCCTTCCCCGCCAACGTGGTTTCAAAGGCAAAGCTGATGCCTTGAGCCCCGCAGCGATCAATCTCCTCCAACATCAACCGCCCCGCCCGCCGAGCAGCCAGTTCCGGCGCAAATGGCGACAGGCCTGCCGCGATCAGATCGGCATTGATGAAGGTGGTGATGCCAACCTCTAACGGCAGATATTCACGGGCAAATGTGGTTTTGCCGGCGCCATTGGGGCCAGCGATGATGATGATTCGTTTCTCATTGCTGCACCGCTCAGCCACTCAACCCCCCGATCATCGCCAAAATCCGATCGGTCACCTGCTTGAGCTCGGCATCGATCACCTCCAGGGGCCGAGGCGGGGTGAACACATAGAAGTGGCGATTGAAGGGGATCTCGTAGCCCACTTTCGTTTTCTCGTGGTCGATCCAGGCATCGGGCACATGCGGTAGCACCTCACGTTCGAAGTAGGTCTGCACGTCTTCTGAGAGCGGCACGTTTTCCGTGTCGCGCAGGCTGGTGTCGGTCTGGGGCTGGTCCTTGGCCTTGCCGCGCTGGCCCAGCACCACCTTGCCGGCTTCATCCCGAAGTGGGCGTTCCACGGTAATCGTGCGGTAGCCAAAGTCTTCGTTGCGAAAGATGCGGCTGATCGGCTTGCCGTCATTTTCGGCTTCCTCGAAGTTGCCGAACAGGCGGGTGATTTCCGCGATGTGCTCGGGGCTCAACTCCTTGCGCTTGCTGCCCAAGCTCTTGCGCATCTTCTGCCAGAAACCGCTGGCATCGATTAGTTGCACCTTGCCCTTGCGTTCGGCGGGCTTGCGGTTGCTGAGGATCCATATGTAAGTGCTGATGCCCGTGTTGTAGAACATATCGGTGGGCAGGCCGACGATCGCCTCCACCAAGTCATTTTCCAGCACATAACGGCGAATTTCGCTTTCGCCAGATCCCGCCCCGCCGGTGAACAGGGGCGAGCCATTCAGCACAATCCCGAAGCGGCTGCCGCCATCCTTTGCCGGCCGCATCTTGCTGATCAGGTGCAGCAGAAACAACAGCGAGCCATCGCTCACCCGCGGTAGCCCCGGTCCGAATCGACCGGCAAAGCCAAGCCTGTCGGCCTCTTTCTGCACCTCCTTCTGAATCTTCTTCCACTCCACCCCGAACGGGGGATTGGAGAGCATGTAGTCGTATTTCTGATCGTTCAGCTGGTCATCCGAGAGCGTATTGCCGAAGCGGATATTTTTGATGTCCTGCCCCTTGATCAGCATGTCGGCCTTGCAGATCGCATAGCTCTCGGGATTGAGCTCTTGGCCGCTCAGCACCAGCCGTGCTGAAGGATTCATCCCCACCAGGTGTTCCTCCGCCACGCTGAGCATGCCGCCGGTGCCCGCAGTGGGGTCGTACAGGCTGCGCACGATGCCGGGCTGGGTGAGCGCATGATCGTCTTCGATGAAGATCAGATTCACCATCAAACGGATCACTTCCCTTGGCGTGAAGTGTTCGCCGGCGGTTTCATTGGAGAGTTCCGCAAACTTGCGGATCAGCTCCTCAAACACCAGCCCCATCTCGGCATTGCTCACCGTTTCGGGATGCAGGTCGATCTGGGCGAAACGTTCGCACACCATGTAGAGCAGCCCCGCTTTCTCCAGGCGGTCCACCTGGAGGTGAAACTCAAAGCTCTCGAAGATGTCACGCACCTCTGGCGTGAACGCCTGGATATAGCTGCGCAGGTTCTCGCCGATGTTGTCCTGATCGCCCATCAGCCGCTTCATGTCCAGCGGTGAGGTGTTGCAGAAGTTCTGGCCGGCCTTGCGCAGCAGGAACGGCACCGGGTCGAGACCCTGGCCCTCTCGCGCCGTCTTCTCCTCAAGCACTTCCGTTTTGGTGGGCTCCAGGACGCAATCGAGCCGGCGCAACACGGTGAACGGCAGAATCACCTTGCCGTAGTCGCTCTGCTTGTAGTCACCGCGGAGCAGGTCGGCCACGCTCCAGATGAAGGCCGAAAGGTT
>JBKCPG010000125.1:0-4634 GCA_046309395.1 Cyanobacteriota bacterium
GCTCCAGGAGCAACTCAAGGCCCTATCCCCCCGCCACCGCGACGCCTTCTCCCGTGCCTTTCGCGCCGCCTTCCAGGTGCCCGACTCCACCCCATCGGTGGCGGGACTGATCCGCCAGGAGCGTCACCGCATCTGGATTCAGGAGTTTCTGGCCAAGGCGTCAAGGGGCTGAGGCCAATCCGCCGGGGCCCTCGCACTGGGCCCTGGCTTATCCCTATTTGCCCTGCAAGACTTGTCGCCATGCTCCACAACCTTGGCCGCGTCGTTGCCACCGCTGCCCTCGCCGCTGCCGTTCCTCACCACCAGATCACGGCCCTGCTTGATCGCCATGCCCAAGGCGATTGGGGCGATCTGGGCTCAGACGACAAGGCCGCCAACGATGAAGCAGCCCGCACCGGCGATGGCCGCCTTTTCTCCAGCTACGACACACCCGACTACGGCAAGATCTGGATCATCACGAACGACATCCGCGGGGAGGGGGAGGGGCCGATCACCACGGTGCTTTTCCCTGATGACTACTGAGGAGGCGTCAGGGCTCGCGGCCGGGCTTGCGGCAATGGCGTGAGCCCCTGGAGGACTCTGCGGCCAGTGGCCTCCTGTCCGGACCTCAGGCAGCGGCAAGAGAAACCCGCCGGATCTCGATAGCATCCCCCCATCTGGCTGGCGGAATGTGGCGAGGGTTCAGCTATTCCTCTCCACCGTCTCGGATGAGTTCCGCAGCTACCGCGATCGGCTGCGTCACCTGCTCACCCGCCCCGATGTGGAGGTGAAGGTGCAGGAGGACTTCATCGTCACCGGTGATGAAACCCTGGAGATGCTCGACACCTACATCAAGCGCTGTGATGGCGTGATCCACCTGGTGGGGGACATGACGGGGGCGATGGCCAAGCCGCAGTCGGTGGCGGCCATCGCCTCGCGCTATCCCGAGCTGGGCAGTCGCTTGCCGCTGGCGGAGTTCCTGCAGGCCGATGGCCCCTCGCTCTCATACACCCAGTGGGAGGCGTGGCTGGCGCTCTGGCATGGCAAGAGGCTGTTCATCGCCACACCCCAGCCCGGGTCCCAACGGGATGGGGACTACCGGATTGCGCAGGAGCAGCAGGCAATCCAGCAGGCCCACCTGGCCCGCTTGCGAGGGATAGGCCGCTATCCGGGCTGCAAGTTCGCCAGCCAGGGGGAGCTGGTGGCGGAGGTGTCCGTTTCGTTTGTGCTCGACCTGCTGGTGAAGGCTGGGCTCAATCCCAATCCCTACACCCCCCACAACCTCCCTGATCGCGCCACCCGCGCCGAGCGCTTCGTGGGGCGGGAGGCTGAACTCCAGCGCCTGGCGGAGCTGCTGAGCCCAGAAGGAAGCCGTGTCTACCTCACCGGCATGGGGGGCGTGGGTAAGAGCGAGCTGGCCCTGCAACACGCATACGACAATCTTGATCGCTATCGGGGCGGGATCGTGCGCCTCGATGCCCGCCAGGGCCTGGCGGCGATGGCCAGCCAACTGGTCACCTTCTTCCGGGCGGCCTTTCCGAAGGTGGCCTTGCCCGACGACATGAGCCCCACCGAACTGCTTCCAGTGTGTTGGAGCCAGTGGCCGGCCGGTAGCGACTCCCCGGAGCCGGTGCTGTTGATCCTCGATGACCAACGGGGCGAGAACCTGCCGGACGACTCGGTAGACATACGCGGCTACGCCGCCGAGCGGCAGCTGTTTGCGGGCCTGCCGCACCGCTTCCGGCGGCTGATCAGCCAGCGGGAACCGGCCCCCACCGGCACCAGGGCGATCGAATTGCCGCTGCTGCAACGCGAGGCCTCCCTGAAGCTGTTGACCCTACAGGCTGGCGAGGGCGGCCCATCACGGATCGAGGCGGAGGTGCAGGCCGCCGATGCTCTCTGCGCAGAGGTGGGCGATCTGCCACTGGTTCTGGTGCTCCTCGGTGCTCGCCTGGCGGAACGGCCTGACATGAAGCTGAGCCAGCTTCTAGCCGATCTGAAGGCCAAGGGGGCGGAGGCCAAGGCGCTCCAGCAGGCCCATCCCGAACTCGGCGCCCAGCGGGGAGTGGTGGAAGCGCTGCTGATCAGCTGGGAGCCCCTTTCCGAGGCAGCCAAGAGCCTGGGGACCTTGCTGGGCGTGATGGCCCCGGCAGTGATCCCCTGGGAGTTGGTGGAGGCCTGCCGCTTGCCGGAGCAGGAGGTGGAGGAGGGCAGCGCCTTTGGGGAGCAACAGAGCGAACTGAGGCGGGCGCAACTGTTGGAGCGAGTGGGAGAGGGGATGTATCGGCTCCATCCGCTGGTGCGGCAGTTCATTCGGCTGCAGAGCCGAGATCAGGTGTCGGTGGCGACCGCCTGGCGGGGGCAACTTGCGATGGCTGTGATGGATGTATCTCGGCAGGGCGATGACTGGGGCTTGGATAGTGCTCAGCACAAAGTAATCGATACTTATTGGGACAACATAAGGGAGTTGTTTTCTTCGCTAAATGCATTGAGTATGATTGGACTTTCACTTTCCTATTCAGATGCAAAGAAGTTATGGAAAATGCTGCATGACTTTGCATATCTCTATGGTTATTGGTCAGATAGAGAAAAATGGACTAGCGCATTAATCGAGAAGGCACATGTGCAAGGCGATAATATTTTCTGTGCTGAGCTCATGGCTGCAAATGGAAAGATATTCCTGGCGAGAGAAGGCATGGCTAATGCTGATATTGCCTGCAAAACTTTTGAAAAGGCTTTAACATTGTTAAGAGGGACAAAAGTGCATGATACCAACAAAGATCTATATGATCATGTGTCTCTAAGTATAATTCTAGACTTAGTTGCGGCAAAAATCCAGCAACGTGAGTTCCCAAATGTAAAGGAAATGTCTCGGAAGTTTCTGTCGCTATGGCGTCAAACGACCTCGCCTGAACTAAGAAGAATTTGTAATAAAAACCACATCCACAGCCACTTATATATAAGATACTTGTTTTATCGGGCCGAGTACTTTTATCTAAGCAACTTGCCTTGTAGGGCAGAGCGATACTACCATCTTGTTGATATTCTTTCTCGGAAGATCAAATGGGCTAGAGTTATTGTCAAAGCCAACCAGAGGATCATTTCCCTGAAGATTATGAGTAGAGATTCGAGAAACCCAGAGAGAGCCATAGAGACAATACGACATTGGAAAAAAATAGCTAAGCAAAAAGGCTACAAACGCGAATTCGCTTTCTTATTGAAGGACGAAGCTTTGCTTTCTTATAGACTTGGAAATTATTCTGATGCCAAGATACTAGCGAAAAGTGCAATCAGCGAATTTTGCGCTCTAGAAATGAAAATAAGGGTTTCCGAGATGAATGAATTTGTCAATTCTCTCGCCTAGCAATTAAGTACAAATAGCTGGCTGAGGCTGATGATACTTTCGGCAGCACATGGAATTTTCTGAAGTTAGCACTGCCGCATCAGTGCAGTCCATTATAAAATCGCTACATTTCTTGCACATGGGATAGCTTCAACATGGTTGTATTTGTAAAAACAGATTTCGAACAAGCTCCTTGAGTGGATAGGCTCCCGTCAGTTGCCAGCTGAGTCGCCCAAATCTTCGTGCCTTCCGCTCAAGAGTAGAGTTAAAATATACACGAGATTTTCCCTGCGGCGGTAGCCCTTCTCGGTCACATGCTGGCGCGATGATTGCCTGCTTCTTAGCAACAAGCATGGGTTGCGCCCCTCCGAGTGGTGTAACTCAGGAGGTCCTGTAACCATCCCCGGACGGTGAACACGGGCAGTCAGGGGATGACTGCTTGGAAGCTGACTGTGCAACTCCGTTATCCACTATGCACCCTGATCGCTGAATGCGCAACTCAGCGATCACGGATTCTTGGTGATCAACGACTAGCGTGGGCTCGATCAGCTGATGGCTGGCGCCATGGCTATGGCTGTAACTCTCTCGGAGGCGTAGCCGCTGATGCGCCGAGGCCTGGCGAACGAACAGGGCAGCTACGGCAACGATCATCTAAGGGTTGTCATTGATCTCAACAACCTGGCGCAGCTGCTGCAGGCTACCAACCGGCTGGCGGAGGCGGAGCCGCTGATGCGCCGTGCCCTGGCGATTGATGAAGCCAGCTACGGCAACGACCATCCCAAAGTGGCAATTGATCTCAACAACCTGGCGCAGCTGCTGAAGGCCACCAACCGCCTGGCGGAGGCGGAGGCGCTTATGCGGCGAAGTGTAGAGATCCTGATCGCGTTTTCGCAGCAGGGATTTCGGCATCCGAACCTGGAGACTGGACTCTCCAATTACAGAACACTTCTCCTGGATCTCGACCTCTCCGAATCTGAGATCCAGGCAAAGATTCAGAGCCTCCAGCCACCACCCTGAAGCCCGCCAGCCCTTTTCCTCCCCCTCGGAGTCACCGCAAACAGCAACGATCGCTTACCCGCTGCCCCCAATCCCAGCAAACCCTCAACCCTCGGCCTGAATCAGCCGCCGATACCTTCTGACCTTGGCATCGATCTCTTCCACCCGCTGGAGCACCCCAGCCAACACCGGCAACACCTCCTCCTCCAGCAGCGCCATCTCCTCCTCCCCATAAGTCACATCAATCCACCCCCGAGGAATGAACCTCCCCTCAGCCACTGACCGCTTGAGCACTTCCTCGATCGCCTTCCGACAC
>JBKCPG010000126.1:0-2863 GCA_046309395.1 Cyanobacteriota bacterium
GTGGCGCTGATGGGTGCAGTGCGGTGAACGGCGTCGTTGCCGCGATCCTTGATCACCTTGAAACGGCCCAGCAGCGCCTCGCCCACCAATTGGCGGAAGTCGACGCCATGGATGAGTTGGGAGAGGTTGGGATCTCCCCAGGGGCGCTGCAGCTGGGCGTCGTTGGCGTAAAGCCACTCCACCTGCAGTTCGATGGCGCGACGGGCGTAGAAGCAGGCCGTTCGCGGATCTTCCACAGCCCAACGCTCCACCCTCAGGGCTTCCTCGTGAAGCTCAGGCCATTGCTTGGCGATGAAGGCGTACTGGGAGGGCGGGCTGGACATCGTTTTCAGGCGCCGCCTCCATTGTCGTCAAGTTCCCGCCGATCGCTGGCTTCCCATGCTGCACCGTCGTGGCTGCATGGCCACCACAGTGCGGCTGGATCCGGCAACCGAACAGCGGCTCGATCAGCTTGCGCAGCTATCCGGCCACACCAAGGCGTTCTACCTGCGGCAGCTGAATGAGGCCGGGCTGGACAACCTTGAGGATGCCTGCCTGGGTGCAGCGTTGGCGAAGTGCAGCCGGCTGGGCCAGGAGCGAATCCACAGCCTGGATGATTTGATGAGCGAGGTTGGCCTGAACCCAGCGGCTCTTTGAGACGGTGTAGCGGCAGTTCAGGCCACTGGATCGCAGCAACTCCCGAGTGATCCTGCGAGATACAAAGGATGTCAGCCCAGGGCTGCAGGCATTCTTTGAGCGTCCACAAATAGATGCGCTGATAAATCGGGATGAGGAACTGGGAGACGGCGCCCAAGATCTGAAGGAGCTTGGCTTCGGTGGCTTTCATGGATGATTCCCCGACATCAGACTCTTCTCCAATGCCTTAGATAAAGCCTTGAGGTTCTCGATCGAGAATTCGCACTTGGTCAATTGGCCATTTCTGGCTTTGAGAGTATTGCAAAACTCTTCTTGGATCTCTATCGGCGGGACCGGAACCAGTGCGCTTGCAAGAGAGCCCGCATTAAAGTGCTGCTGAACCTGCCCTCTGCTCTCCGCAAAGATTGAAGCCCTTCCTCCTGCAGAGTTGAAGTAACTCGATGCAAATCCAGGAAGGATCCGGGTAGAATCAGTGGTGGCCAGCAAAAGGTCAATGGCGTTGCAGCCGTCAAGGCTCGGCGGGATCACGGCACAGGTTCCTGGTCGGCCAGACCTAACGAAAACCAAGTCACCACAGGATAGTCTTGACTTGGACAAGACTCCGTCGTTGTGTTCCTCTGAGATGTAGACAAGATTTGTCTCCACAACCTGCCCAGGCTTCACGTTTAGGGATCTAAGTGCTGGCACTCCTGTCTCGCGATAGTACGAAGCAGGCTTCACAACAACACCGACAGTCAGGCGAGAGCAGAGGGACCCAAATTGCTCCCACGCCCAGCAACACCGCTGCTCGTGTGTGCTACCAAACAAGTGATTAAAAAGCGATTCTTCGAATGATCTGAACGCTTCTTCGCGCGCTTCGGCAAGATTCAGGATTGACCGAACTTTATCCAGAATCGCCGCGATGCGCCGCTGCTCCTCCAGTGGGGGGAGGGGGATTTCGATGCCGAGCAACGATGAGGGCGAAATGCGAGGGAGATTGGCTCCTGAGCAAAGACTGTTGGCCTTGTCTACATAAGGCTTCCAGAGCAGCACATGCTTTAGGTAACTGATGTCCAGCTTTTGACTCGGTCGGATTGGTAGAATGTCTGTACTGCAGCAGCCTTCGCGATCGGGAATGCAGATCTTGGCCAGATAAGGCCTCAGCTTTCCGTATAGAAGTGTGCCCGGGTCAAACATGAATTTATTGCTCTGCAGCTCTCCTGCACCAACCCTTTGATAGCCAAGTATTCGACCTCCACTCTCAATATGCTCAAGTCCCAGATAGCTTGTGCCGGTTTCAATCTCTTCCGGGAGCAACGATTTCCTTTCCAGGGATGCGACTTCCCCTAGGCAGGTCATTGGCCAACTCATCGCAGCATCCCCTCCAGCTCCTCAATCCCCTGCAGGATCTCCTGCTCGATCGCCCGCAGTTCGGCCAGGATCTCCAGCGGTGTGCGGTGCTCCACCTCGTCGTGCACCAGTTCCTTGTAGCGGTTGAGGCTGAGGTCGTAGCCCTGGGTGCCGCCGCCGGGTAGGCCGCTGGGCCGCTCCTGGACCTGCTGCTCCAGGCCCCGACCTGCCATCAAAAGGTGGGTATGATCATACTGATCTGCATACTTTTTCCCGGTCATGGCGCGCTCCGCTCCCCTTGCTGAACGGGTGACCGTGACCATGCCGTCCGAGCTGGTCGCCGGGATCGACCGCATCGAGAGCAACCGCAGCCGCTTCATTGCAGAGGCCGTGCGCCACGAACTGCAGCGGCGCCAGCGCCTCGAACTGCTGCGCTCTCTGGAGGCTCCCCATCCTGACAGCGCCGCCACCGCAGCCCTTGGCCTGGCCGACTGGGCCGAAGCCCTGCCTGAAGGGGACAGCGACCTGCTCGATCCCAGCGCCGGAGAGCCGGTGCACTGGCGACCGGAATCGGGTTGGCAGCCCTCCGGCTGCCCCGAGATCAAGCCATGAGCGTGCCCCGGGGCAGCCTGGTGCTGGTGGATCTGGAGCCCACCCTGGGCCATGAGCAGCGCGGCACCCGGCCCTGCCTGGTGGTGAGCGACCCGGCGGTGAACTCCAGCCAGCGCTTTCCGCTGCTGGCCGTGGTACCGATCACCGGAACGCCCGCTCCCGGTGCCCTCTACCCGCCCCTGGCTCCGGGCGCCAACGGCCTCACCAAGCCCTCTTACGCCCTGGTGGATCAGCTGCGCTCGATCGACAAACAACGCATCCGCCGTCGCTACGGCCAGGTGAGCGA
>JBKCPG010000127.1:0-2993 GCA_046309395.1 Cyanobacteriota bacterium
GGCTAATTATGGTACTCGCCATCCCAACGTAGCGTTGTGCCTCAACAACTTGGCGCTTCTACTGAAGAAAACAAATCGTTTGGAAGAGGCGGAGCCACTAATGAGGCAAAATGTCGAAATCCTCGTTGCATGCTCAAGCCAGGGCTTTAGGAATCCAAATCTTGAGATCGGCATCACCAACTATATCAGCCTCCTGCAATCGATGGGGCTGCCCCAACCCAAAATTAAAGCCAGACTCCAATCTCTCCAGCCCGCTTCTCCGTCCCCCTGAGACCCAACTCCACTTCCATCCCCTTGGCTCACCTTCTCAGACATTTACCTTTCCACAGTAGCCCTGCCTATTGGCCAACGAGCATTATGCCCAAATCTCTTTGCACCACAGAAGTATTTAGCCACCTCTCGCTATCCTTAACAACAATCATTATCGCCAACCCTCGATCGATGCCGGGCCCTACCCGCACCCATCGAGAGTTCCAGCCCTCCACCAACCAGGCCCTGGCCGAGCTGGAGGGGCCTCCGGTAAACCCCTCTGATTCTGGAGGAACTGAACATCGCCACCTTCCCCCGCGTCAGGGCAGACCGGCCGCTACGAGGAAGCCATCCCCCTCCTGGAAGCCACCCTCCAGCTCCAGCCCGACGACGTGGAGAGCCTCACCCAGCTGGGGATGGTGAAAAGCGACCTGGGCGAGCTGGCGGCGGCCCGGCGGTTGCTGCAGCGGGCCGTGGAGCTTGATCCGGCGCACGTCAATGCCCTGGTGTCCCTGGGCGTTGCTGCCCTGCGGGCTGGTGTCCCCACCAGCGCCCAAAGCCCCCTGGAGCAAGCCCTGGCCCTGTCCCCTGGCAACCCCTACGCCCTCCGGGCCCTCGGCCAGGCGCACCTGATGCGCAACGACCCTGAGGGGTCCCTGCCCTTCCTGCGCCAGGCGGCGGACACGCCCCCAGGCGACCCGATCACCCTCTATGCCCTGGCCCAGGCCCTGATGGCGCTCGACACCCCCGAGCACCGGAAGGAAGCCGACACCTGCCTCACCCGCGCCCTGGCCCTCGGCCCCCCGCCGGATCTGGCCGAACGCCTCCGCCAAACCCACAGCCGCCTCGCCCGCCAGGTGCTCAGCGCCAACGCTGATGGCCAGCCCCGCATGGATGTGGTGTCCTACTGCGCCAGCGCCCTCCAGACCTACGCCAGCCTCTCCCCCGCTGCCCAGAAGCAACTCCTGATGGAGGTGGCCACCGCTGGCCAGAAGGGCCTCAAGATCAACGACCCCGATGCGCGGCTCCAGCTGCGGCATCTCCCCAACCCCAAGCCCGTCACTGCCCTTCAGGCTGCCTGTCTTCTCTTTGTGGGGGTCAAGCTCCTCCTGCCGAGGGAGGATGCGGGGTTTGATTTTCAGCGGGAATTTGAGCTGGCCAGGGGTTTGCTGGAAAAGATCTAACCACTTCCGGGTCCCTGAAAATAGCCCAAACAGAAGCTGAGATCGCGTGCAATCTATGCATCAATGCAGATGCTGCATTCTTCTATGTCTATCAATATCCCCGCGGGAGCCGTGCCGGTCCATCTGATCCGGCAGACTCCCTCAAGTGTTCAGATCCTCTGGGCCTGCAGCCATGGTCGGCGGTTTTGCTGGTGAGCACTGGTCGGCGGGGCGGCGTGCCACAGGGGCTTTTGGCGGGGGAGGGGAACGGTGAGCCATCGCTTTTTCGACGATCCGATCCTCAATTCCCCCTACGAGAGGCCAACGCGCCATTGGGAATTGGATCCGCAGGGGATCCCGACACAAGAGATCGTTGAGGCGCGGCGAGAATCCAGGCTGATCTCACCGATCCCCAAGCCCAGGAGTCGGGGCGGGAAGGCGGAGCAGAAAGCACTGGCGTTTGAAGCCCAGGACCTCTCCGATGAGAACCAGCAATATGAACTCACTCAACAGATCAACTCCATCCGCTCTCTGGTGGAGGAGTGGCGGCAGGCGCCGGAGAGCCAATGGCGAGTGACGTCAGAGACGGCGCGGCTGCTGAAGCTCTGGCGCCACCACGAGTTCCAGGGCATCCGGCCCTTTTTCTGCCAGGTGGAGGCGGCGGAGACGGCCATCTGGTTGACGGAGGTGGCACCGGATCTGGGCAAACGGGGCAAGGACATCTTCGACAAGCTGGACAACGCCAATCGGGAGGCCAATCCGGATCTGCTGCGCATGGCCCTGAAACTGGCCACCGGGGCTGGGAAGACCACGGTGATGGCCATGTTGATCGCCTGGCAGACGATCAATGCGGCACGCCATTCGGCAAGCAGTCGATTCACAACGGGGTTTCTGGTGGT
Source organism: Cyanobacteriota bacterium (assembly GCA_046309395.1). Taxonomy (GTDB): domain Bacteria; phylum Cyanobacteriota; class Cyanobacteriia; order PCC-6307; family Cyanobiaceae; genus Cyanobium. The sequence continues at coordinate 2,312 of JBKCPG010000127.1, forward strand.
GGCACCAGGTCTCACGATCAAAGACAGGCTGCGGGTGCCCCAGCCCAATGACACGGAGAGCTACTTCAGGCGGATTGAGCTCGTCCCCCTTGATCTTGTGCCAGAGCTTGGCAAGGCTCGGATTGTGATCACCAACTACCACGCTTTCCGCAGGCGTGAGCTACTTGATCTCGCCAAGGGAACACGCCAGTTGATGGAGGGCTGTCGCCAAGAAAAGATCACCACTACGGAACCCGAAGGACAGATGCTCCAGCAGGTGATGAGCGAGCTGATGGGGGAGAAGCAGGTGTTGGTGATCAATGATCCGGTGAGAGCTTCTTCGTGCGACAGGCCAACTTCCTTGGCCAGAACGACCCCTACAAGAGCCTCAAGACTTCACTCAAGGCCGAGATCGACCAAGAGGCCTGGGAATCGCTCAACAGCGATATCTCCGTCCCGTTCACCAAGCCTTCAACGGGTCGCATCGCTGTGAAGGTGATCAACCACCTGGGGGATGAGGTGATGAAGGTCTACCGCATCCAGCCATGACCACCCCACACCAGGATCACCATCTGGAACGCACCATGGCCGCCGCCATTCGTCAGCTTCTCCCGGAGGCGGAAATCCGGCTCTTCGGTTCCCGGGCCAGGGGAGAGGCCAACCCCGCTTCCGACATCGACCTGCTCATCACCGCCCCCGATCA
>JBKCPG010000128.1:0-4779 GCA_046309395.1 Cyanobacteriota bacterium
CCCTCGCCGCCACCGCTTTCCTGCTCGGCTCCGCCGCCACCACCTCCGCCCATCGCATCCTTTACAACTCCTTGACAGGTGATCTTCTCTATGACCCCGATGGCAGCAGTCCAAACGCTCCCACCCTCTTCGCCACCCTCAACCCAGGGCTGGCTCTCACCGCCGCCAGCTTCTCCATCACCTGAACGTCTCCATCCCGCGCCAGGTCAGAGCTCCTATCTCACCCTCTTCACTCCTGTCTCTAGCGGCAGACTCATAGCCCAAATTCTCAGTTGTGGTGGTTGTCCTCACCAAGCTCTAAGCAAAAAATCCAGCTCTTTGGACAGGCATCGGCCCCACCACCAACAAACACCCACTAACCCTTTCATGCAAGCCATGCAACTCTCCGAGCTCCGGCCGAGTGGGTCTCCGGTGGAGAACCCAGTCCGGCAAAGATTAGGTCGCGATACCCTCGACAGGCCTGGTCTCGACAGCTCCAACAGCTGATCAGCGATCAACGAGGGGATTGGCCCATTCACCAGCCCATCCACAGAGCACGCTCAGGTGGGGCTGGGGTCCATTCCTCCTTCGCGCGACTTGTTCCCATCGCAACTCCCCAACAAGCCTGGGGGTTACGTGGATACCCCCTCAATCCGATCCTCAATCTCTTGATAGATCTCTTGCAGCTGGGCAATGTTCTCATCTGAGGTCTCCCAATAGCCCCGGCCATTCACCTCCAGCAGGGTGCCAACGATGCGGCGGAAGCTGTGGGGATTGAGCTCCATCAGCCGCTTGCGCATCTCCTCGTCGTTGATGAACGTGTTGTTGGCTTCCTCATAGACGAAATTATCCACCTGGCCGCTGGTGGCACTCCAGCCCAGGGTGAAATTGAGCCGCTTGGCCACTTCCCTCACCCCCTCATAGCCGCTGTTCAACATGCCTTCATACCACTTGGGATTGAGCAGCTTGGTGCGCGAATCCAGGCGGATCGTTTCGCTTAAACTGCGCACCTGTGCATTGGCGGTGGTGGTATCGGCGATGTAGCTCGCCGGTGCCTTGCCATCGTCGCGCAGGTTGGCGATCAGTTTGGTGGGATCGGAATCAAAGTAGTGGCTCACATCCGTGAGGGAGATCTCGGCTGAATCCAAGTTTTGGAAGGTCACATCGGCGGTTTTCATCGCCGCCTCAAAGACCTCCCGGTTTTGGTTCATCTCGCCCGGATTGTCGGCGTTGAAGGCAAAGGTCTTGCGCTTGAGGTACATCTCCCGCAGCTCGCCCTCCTCCTCCCAGGTGCTATTTTCCACCGCCAAATTCACATTGGAGCTGTAGCTGCCACTGGCGTTGCTGAACACCCGCGTCGCCGCGTCACGCACACTCACGCCCTGGGCGGCGGCCTGCTCCTGGGCGTGCTTGCGCACGAAGTTCATCTCCAGAGGCTCCTCCGCCTCCGCCGCCATCTTCACCCCCTGGTCAATCAAGGCCATCTGGTTGATGAACAGATCGCGGAACACGCCGCTGCAATTCACCACCACGTCCACCCGGGGCCGTCCCAGCTCCTCCAGCGGGATCAGCTCCAGCTTGTTCACCCGGCCCAGGGAATCGGGCACGGGCCGCACCCCGATGAACCAGAGAATCTGGGCCAGCGATTCCCCATAGGTTTTGATGTTGTCAGTGCCCCAGAGCACACAGGCGATCGTTTCCGGCCAAGCGCCCTGGTCGGCCTTCTGGCGCTCCAGCAGCCGGTCCACCACCACCTTGGCCGCCGCGATCGCCGCCCGGGTGGGAATCGACTGGGGATCAAGGGCATGGATGTTTTTGCCGCTGGGCAGCACCCCCGGGTTGCGGATGGGATCACCGCCAGGGCCCGGCAGCACATACTCCCCATCCAATGCCCGCAGCAGGCTTTCCATCTCCTGATCCGCGCAGATCTGCTCCAGGCAGAAGCGCAGGTAGGCAAATTGCTTGTCGAGCGCCTCCTGATTCACCTCAGCAAACCCCGCCGCCCGGCAGGCCGCCAGCCAGGGGCTCGGGAAGCGAATCCCGAAGCGCTCCAGCCAGGCGAAAAACCAACCGAAATTGCGCCGCAGCGTCACCCGCCCATCGGCGCCCGTCACCTGCCGCACCATCTCCCCCACCGCCTGGCGGCTGGTTTCCGTGATCTTGCGGTTCAACTCCACATCGGCGAGCACACCGGCGTCGTTGCCCCGATAAACCTCCTCGATCGTGCGCCCCAACGTCTCCGCCAACAAACCCGGCAGCGAGCGAATCCCCTCCTCTTCCCGCTCCAAGGCGGCGATGTTCACCAGGGTGGCGATCGCCTCCTCCGCCGTGGGAGGCTTGCCGATCGTGTGCAAACCGCAGGGCAGCAGCCGGCTTTCGATCTCCATCAGCTGGCGATACACCGCCCCCACCACCCCATCGCGGGCGTCCAGATCCAGCTCGGCGGCGTCCGCCTCCGGCAGGGTCACGTCCTTGTCGAGATTGCACTGGCGCGCGGTTTCCACGATCGCGTTCACGATCTGCACGCCCCGGCTGCCCTCCCGCAGCTGCTGGTAGCTGCCCACCAACTCCCCCAGCTCCTTGAGGCCCTTGTATAAACCCGCGTTTTCCGCCGGTGGGGTGAGGTAGCTGATTGTTTCGGCGTAGCCACGCCGTTTGGCGATCGTCGCCTCGCTGGGATTATTCGCGGCGTAGTAGTACAGGTTGGGCAGGGCGCCAATCAAGGAGTCTGGATAGCAGTTGTCGCTCATGCCCATCTGCTTGCCCGGCATGAACTCCAACGAGCCGTGGGTGCCGAAATGCAGCACCGCGTCGGCGCCCCACACCTTTTCCAGGTAGGTGTAATAGGCGGCAAAGCCATGGTGGGGGCTGGCGCTGCGGGAATAGAGCAGCCGCATCGGGTCGCCCTCGTAGCCGAAGGTGGGCTGCACCCCCACAAACACGTGGCCGAACTGGCGGCCGTAGATCAGCAGATGGGTGCCATCGCTGTTAAGGGTTCCGGGGGGCTTGCCCCAGTTGTCCTCCAGCCGCTTGGAATAGGGCGTCAGCCGCTCATACTCCGCCACGGTCATGCGGTGGGCGATGGCCAGCTCAGGCGCCCCCTCCAGGGCCTCCGGATCCTTCAGCACCGCCTCCATCAGGGCCTTGGGGGTGCGGGGAAGATCCTCCACCTGATAGCCCTTCGCCCGCATCTCCTCCAGCACCCGGTGGATGGAGCCGAACACATCCAGATAGGCCGCCGTGCCCACATTCCCTTTGTCCGGGGGGAAGCTGAACACGGTGATCGCCAGCTTTTTCTCCGCCCGGGGCTTGATTCGCAGCGACGCCCAGCGAATCGACCGCTCGGCGATGGCCTCCACCCGGTCTTGCAAGGTGTGGGCCTTGCCCGTGGCGTCGTCCCGGCCGCTCAGCACGATGGGCTCGATCGCCCCATCCAGCTCGGGGATCGCGATCTGGAGCGCCACCTGCACCGGGTGGAGACCCAGGTCGCTCTCCTCCCATTCCTGGGTGGTTTGAAACACCAGGGGCAGGGCCACCATGTAGGGGCGATTGAGACGCCTTAGGGCCTCGATCGCCTTGGGGTGGTCCTGACGGGCTGGCCCCCCCACCAACGCGAAGCCCGTGAGGCTCACCACCCCATCCACCAGGGGCACCACCGGATTGAGAGGGTCGTAAAAAAATTGATTCACGGGCTTGCTGAAATCCAGCCCGCCACAAAACACCGGAATCACCGTGGCGCCCCGGTATTCCAATTCCTGAATCACCGCCACGTAATGGGCCTCATCGCCCGTGACGATGTGGCTGCGCTGCAGCACCAGCCCGATCACCGGGCCCTTGCGGGCCTTCTCGCTGAGATCGGCGCGGCTGGCGCTCCAGTTGAGATATTCCTTCAGATCCTCAAACATCCCCGGGGCCAGGGGGTGCCAGATGCCCAGGTCGGGGAACACCACCGGGTCGGCCACCCGCAGGGCCGGGCGCTCTCCCTCCCCTTTGGCCAACACATATTTATCCGCCAACATCAGCAAAAAGTTGCGCAGATTATCGGGCGTGCCCCCCAGCCAGTACTGAAAGCTGAGCATGAACGAGCGGGCATCCTGTGCCTTCTCCACCGGCAGGTACTTGAGCACCGTGGGCAGGGTGTTGAGCAGCTTGAGCATGGCGTCTTGAAACCCCGCCGAGCCGCCTTTCTCCTTGCGCTTTTTCATGAACTGGGCGATGGCGCTCTTGCTCTGCCCCAGCTGGGCCATCGAAAAAGTGCCCAGCTTGTTGAGACGCATCACCTCCGGCATCGAGGGAAACACCACCGCCGCCTTCAGCCGATCCCGGTGGGGCGCCACCGCCTCCACCACCTTTTGCGCGAGGTCTTCAATGAAGATCAGCGAGGCGATGAACACATCAGCCGCCGCCACATCCGCGCGGAAATCGGCGTAGTTGTCCGGGTCGCGCAGCTCCTCGATCAGGTAGCCCGACAGCTCGATCGCCAAGGCGGGATTGCCCTCGTTGATGCTCTCGGCGGCCAGGGTGAGGGCGTTTTGATACTGGGGCTCCAGCACCACATACACCGCCCGCATCAAGGCACGGTCTCCCACATTCTCAGGGCTGACCCGACGGGTGGCGGAGCGGACCTGGGTAAACATGCGTGCCGATGGATTGAGCAATGTGAAGGAGCCTACGCAGGGCCGCCCTCCGCCGCGCCTTCCAGACAGGAGGCGTTACAGGAGGCCGGGGGTGCCACCCCGGCCGATCGCCGCCCCCATAGGCTCAGCCCCTAGCGCCCCCTCCGGCCTCCGCCGCCATGTC
>JBKCPG010000129.1:0-10299 GCA_046309395.1 Cyanobacteriota bacterium
TGCTGGCCCCTTATCGATCAGACCAAGCTCACTGGGGCGGCTTTCTGATCGCCCAGGTCAGCGCGTGCGGGAAGGTGCGGCAGTTTGCCTCTGAGGCTGGGGACGTTGTGTTGCTGCGTGTGCCCGCCGATGCCGTGAGCAAGGGGGCTTTTTCTGCCGCCAAATCAAACGCCACCCTTGCCATTGAGGGGCGGGAAAACTCCGTCTAGAGACCCCATTCCTGCCCGGCCGATGCCCACCACTACAAACATTGACTACGCGGCAGCGCTTGATATTCAGCACTACATCGTGCCGCTCAAGATGTCTGCGATCGTCCTTGAGGATGCCGAAGCTGCTTCTGCTGGCGGTTCGGCTCTGACTAGCTGGTTGAATACTGCCAACGCCATCAGTGGGCAAAAGGTCGTCACCGCCAATGGGGCAGGAACTACTTTCCAGATGTTTGTAGATTCCGCCCAGAAAACCGTCACTAATGCAGCGCTTGCAAGCAATGTTGTGACGCTGACTCTGGATGCTGCACTTGAAAAACCCGTTGGCTCAACGATCAATGTTTCAGCCCTCCCCGCGCCATTTGCTGCCATTGCTGGCAACTTTGTGGTGACAGCTGTCACTACGATTTCGCCTTTTACCGTCAGCTTCAATTTCACGGGCTCGAACATTGCATCAGCCTCTGTCGCTGCTGGCACGGTAACCACTGGCGTTTATCCGCTGGATGGCACTGGTAAGCCAATTCAACTGCTAAACGTCACCAGCGCCCCGCACGGCATCTCAACTGCTGACGAAACCGTGATCACCCACGATCAGGTGACCAGGGGCGCTGCTATTACGGTCGGAATTACTGACACCCACAGTTTTTCTTTTAGCGGCATGACTGCGCACAAGAACGTAGATCACAAGGTTATGCAGGTTCTTAGCGAGCGGGCCACTGCTGAGCGACTCGGCGTGAAATACCTGCGCGTGGGGCCTGGCGGCACTGTTGAGAAAAAGCTCTGCTATGGGCGTTTTTCATCCAAAACAGAAGAAGGCGATGCTGGCGCTTTGGTTAAATACTCGGCCACCCTCAACGTGCTCGGCGCCGTGTATACCATCCCCGATAATTCATAAGCCGCGATGACGGATGGCACCACTGATGGGCAGGTGCATGTCGTCACCGCTGAAGGCAAGATTCTCTGGCGCATCTGCTCTAGGGGGTCTTGCCTTGTTCATTGCGACCTAAGGCGATTGATGGAAGCCTACCATTTGCTTAAGGCAAGCCAAGACAAAGAAGCAGAAGGGTGCTAGGCGATTGCTATCGTGTGCTTAATGCTTAGCAGCGTTCCGCTAGAGGCAGAAAAACCTGCAGCAAGGGTTGCGTAGGAATCTCCTTGGATGAATCCATCAACAAAATTGTCACTCACGCCAGACACTGAACCTGTATACGTTTGCGTGATTGAATCAATCGCAGAGCTGCCTGCATCAATATCGTAGCTAAAGACTAACGTTATTGGCGCATTTGTTCCAGAAGGCAAGAAAAACTCAACTGTGTAGATTGAGCCAGTTTGCGTTAGCACCATTGTGCCGCCAACGAAATCATCGTAAGAGCCAAAATTAAGAAACTCAAGCTGGCCAACTGTGTAGCTAGTTAGGCTGCTTGGGCTGGTGATATTTACCGTTACACCATTGCCGATTACTGGTATGCCAGGAGTGAATATCGTTGAATTTGTAACCCAATTAACTCCTTTGGTCATCAGCACCGGAATACCTGGGGTGTAGACAGACGCATCAGACACCCACCTGGTGCCTATCCGGGTGATTAGAGCGCCGATCTCACAGCCCCCTGCAAGCTCTGTGGTGCGTCCGCTAACCCATGGCCGCCGCGTGATGGCGGCGCCGACCTCGCAGCCTGCAACTAGCGATACGGCTTCATTGTATGGCTTAACAACTGAGCCGGGGTTGATAACAGCTGGGAAAACCGCGGGCTGGTTGATTGGCAGTGCGTTAAACAAAGCTTCGGTATCTGGATCCGCAAAATCAAATCCTGAAGGAATGCTGATTGCATTTGCCGGCTTTGGATTTGCGTTCTGGGATATGGAGACATTGCTTGGTAGAGAAGTTGCGCCAGGCGGTAGAGGGAACCATGCGTTGGCCGCAGTTCCATCTACAGCGCCCCAGAACAGCGCATCACACGTCATCGTGACGCCGGACGACGGGCCAATAGTCCACGTTCTGCCGTTAACCAGGAAAGCCCCGGTGCAGCCGTTCAGCCTGATGTAGGCAATGCTTAGCGGCTTGGCGTCCAGCATTTCAGGCAATAGCTGGATCCCATTGCCATTGCGGTGCCCCAGCAGGTATCTGTTTTCAATCCTTGCGTAGCGCAATACTTTTCGTGGAGCATCGCTTGGTATGACGATGTAAGCTCCGCCTACGTTGATCACCCGATCATCTGAAACGTAGGGTGGGGATAGCTCTATTGCCGTCTGAGAAGCCGCTGAGCCCACGGCCCATGCAATGCGAGCCTCTTCTTCAACATCGGGCACTTTCCTGTTTGCTTCTGTTGTGCGCTCTGCAAGCCGTGGACGACGCTGGATGCCGAACTCACGCTCGGTTCTGATTTTTGTTTCTGAGCCGCTTTCGACAAGTGCTATGGCGGTTTCTGTCAGGTTGACACCGGTCACCCATCCAGACTGATCATCAATCGGATCCCAGGGATTTCTCCGATCCCTCAATCTGGAAAGGATTTCCGAGCCGTCTTGAGTTTGAATGTAGGGCACAAAGTTGCGAGTCACCGTCTTCGTGATGCCGCTTTTTTTGCTCCGCTCGTATGTCACAACTCTGCGCGATGCAGTATAAGTTCCAGACGCCTTTAGTTGGTCGTAAGACGCCTGCAGTCCTAGGCTCATTCTTACTGGAGCAAGAGGCTTGATTTCAATCGTCGACTCTTCATTGATCTCCCCATTGCCAGTGTCGCCATTAAAGCGTGGCCCATAAGCGGGCTTTGGCAGCAAAGACTGCTCCCCTTCGCTTCCCACTGGCTCATATTCACAGACGTAATTTGTCCACGATTCCGCGACAGTGGGATTGTTGTTTATGTTGCCACTTGCTGCGCCAGTATCCGTGTATCGAAATCTTGTGTAAGTAAATTGCGATCCCCATTGATCCTGCTTTTCAGTTACCCTAAGGGTGACTCTATCCTTTTTATCGTAGAATGATTGTGTTTTTGTATATGGTATGTAGTCAATCTCTTGTCTTCTTGGAAAGCCTTTAACTTCGTAAACTGGAACTTCAATCAAGCCAAATTCACCGATTCTGGCGCCGGCAGGCAAATACTCGCCTGGATAATCGGAAAAATTCATGTCATTGCCATACGAGTCTTTGTATCGCTTAAATCTGCCGGTCGGAACCGGGATGTATTCAGTCCAGTCATGAACAAAGGTTTCAAGTTGGCCAATTGTTATTTCTTCTTCCCAATTTCGCTTTTTCTTTTTATCTTCTGACTCTTGGCTGTCAGGCGCTTGCAGCTTGAGGCTATTGTATTTTGCATACACTGAATCGCCGGGCAGTTCGCCTACATTGATTGGGTTCAAATCAATCAGATCTGGCGCCAAGATTAGCGGCCCTGCGCTGATGGCTGGCTCTTTGTAAATAAACTCAGCCTTTCCGTCTTCATTCATCCTGCAGACGTATCCTTCGCTAGCGCATAGCTTGCTCAGCTCTTCAACATAGCCCGCAGACATATCAAAGTCTTGAACGGTGCGATAATTTGTCAGAGGGATATTCCCATCGTACCTAATTCTTAGGATGCAAAGAATCATCCCAACAAGCCAAGCCGAAGAGATTGCAGGCGCTTGGGCTCTCCATTGAGCTTCAGGGATGTTTATGTTTTCGTCTCTTGTGTCCAGGGTGACTGGCTCTTTTCTGTTTTCGTAAAACGCAAAGTCACAACCGACTGATACTGCAGTTCTGTCTGTGATTGGGTTAGATGAGCAAGAAAGAACCCTTAGCCTGAGCGGAAGCCTAGCAATCCAGTTTTGACCATCGCTGTAGGCCAGGTGAACAACAGTGCCGCTAGTGGGTCGATGCACGCCCTTGAGGTTGATTGTGCCTTTCAGCATGATCACTCCAATTCCCTGGGCGTGATCCTCGGCGATGCTGCAGCCCTCCTCGCTCAGTGGCCCAAGGCTGCACCATGAGTAGGCGCGTGCATCAATCGGGGTCGTCATCGTATTTTCACCACGGTGAACGCTACGTCGTAATAAATATCCATCGCGCCATTTTGAACTCGTTTATCGGCCTTTGGCTCGCTCCATTCCGTGAGAAACCAGGTTGCGGTTGCTGGTGTTGCGGAGGTCACATCCTCAACCCATTGCTCTAAGAGGGGCAAATTGGTTTCATTCACCCAGCCATCAACGCGCAAAATCTGCGTTGGGTTGAATGGGCCGGTGATCACATGCCTCCCGCTCGGATTCAGCGCTATAGACGGCAAATCGGTGTAACCCTCAGGCCTGGCCTTTAGATTTACGATTGCCCCGCCAAACGACAAGGTGCCAAGTTGAAGCTCGTCTTCGTCCTTGGTTTCATCTTCCAGCTCCGCCAGGAGCACCGCTAGCGCCTCTTCCGCGTCAACCACCGTGAGCGACACGCGGCAGAAAATACCCGCCATCTCAATGGTGGGGGCAGCCACAAACCAGCAAGGGATGGCGGTCGTCCACTCAAAGCCGGGGGCTTCACCGGTGAAATCAACAGTTGTGCCAACTACTCCTGTTTCTTTGGGGTCACCATCGGTGATGCGCTCAGCCTGCCAGGCGCGGAACAGATCAGAGACGGTCTTGGCATCCTCACGGGAAACAATCCCGCTGATGGCCCAATGCCTGGCCACCCTGCCCCTACTCGTGTCTGTCTCCTCCCACCCAACAGGGTGATCAGAGAGATTCGGGAATGTAAATTGATCCCCGTCGTATTCAAGGGTGATCATTAGCGGAGGCTCTGCATGGAGTGGAGAAGGCCCGCATTGCTGGGCGTGTGAACCTCGACTGTTGGCGGCCTATAAGAGCGCATCGCGACCTCAAGCCTATCGATGGAATGTTGAAGCCGTCCGAGCGCTGCTGCATCTCCGCCGCGCCCTCCACGGGGCTGTCCGATCGCTGCTGCCATCTGCCGAGCAGGGGCGGCACTACCGCGATTAAAGGCACCCATGGCGTCCAGCCTGGAAGTGACACCAGCTGGCAGCACCAGCCCCTTAGACGGCGCCACCCACCTGCCGTATCGAGGGGCCCTGATCAGGCTCAGAGAGCCGGCGGCAGACAGGAAAGATTCCTGCCCCAGCTCATTCACGGTGTAATTTCTGCCGGCGTCCGTGGGGCCACCAGCAAAGCGGGCGGGCGCTTGTGGAGTGCTGAAGCCCGCCAGGGCCTTGGTGGCGTTGGCGATCTGAGCGGCAACGTTTACCCAGCTGTCCGCCAGGCCTTGCGTTGCGGCCACGGTGCCCTGTGTGCCATCAGCCAAGGTCGCCTGATCATTCACAGCTTGGCCTACGTCAGGTGGCTGGAGGTTGTCGTAGGCCTGCTGGAGCTGTTCGGCGCCAGGGTTATTTGCTAGGGCCTGATACAAACCCTGAGCTGTTTGGACGGCAGTCTGCAGGGAGGCATTGATTCCGTCTGCGTTGATGGCGGCATCACTAAGAGAAGCCCCAACCGAAGCGAAAGGATCCGCTCCAGTGTTGAGACTTTGGAAGTCTTCGCCAAGGCCGCGAATCTGATCAGACAAAGGAAGAAGAGCGCCTGATGCGTTGATGAAGCCCATGGAAAGATCTGTCCCAACCCCTGTAGCGCTTGCTTTAAACGCATCCACCACACTGCCCGTTAAGCCAAGATCTGTTCTGATTTGGTCAAGGCCTGTAGCTTGAAAGTTTATTGTTTGATCTGGCGAGTTAGTAGTTTTGAGCTGATTGATAAAGTCTTGAACAGGGCCACGGATATTTGCCAGGCCTGCGCCAGCATCAAAACCGGCAGGCTTGATTGGTAGCTCTAGAGGATCTCTTGCCTCTTGCTGCTTAAATGCACCAAGATCCTTTTCCGCTCCAGTGGTATCTAGCTTGGGCTTAAGGCTGAAGTCAGCCCTAAATGGATCGTTGATTTGGTTGATAAAACCTTCTCTTTCTTTAAGCAGCCCCTCTCGCTCAGCCTGCAAGCGACGATTAAGGGCATCGTAAGCGCCAGATCCATCAGCAATGTTTTTGTATTTAGGATCATTTAGCCCATTGGCAGATGTGGCAGCATCACGGATTCGCGCTCTTTCTGCAAAGTCATTCTTAGCAATCCGATCATTTATATCTCCAACTTTTTTGTCATATTTGTCAAGCTGCTTAAAAGCATCAGTTGTATCACCAGTAAGCTTTAGCTTGGTGATTGCATTTTCGTTTTCTTTGTCAAACGCAGTGAGCTGTTTTTTTGCAGGAGCCGTATCAAGCTGAGCCTTAAGGCTAAAGTTTGGATACGTCTGCAAATCATTTACGAAGGATTGTCTTTCTTTTAATAGGCCTTCTCTTTCTGCCTTAAGCTTTGCAAGATTTTCTTCAAAGGGCTTTGTGCTGCCCTGAATAACAGGAGCGCTATCTTTAGGGTCTACGCCAACACCAGACAATGGTGATCTTAAGCGTATTTGCCATTCCTGATCATTTATCTGATCTCTATTCCGGTTAAGCTTTTTATCAAATGCTTCTAATTTGCTTTGAGCCCCTTTGGTGTCAGCATTAACAATAATGTCATAGTTAGGCTTTGCATAAGCATCCTGAAGCCTTTTAGCTTCATCTGCGGCTAGTTTTGATTTGCCGCCAAATTTATCCATCTCGGAGCTTGCACCCTTAAGCCACTGAAGCTGCGCTTTAGCGTTTGGATCCCCAGCCATTCCAAGCTGCGGATTATCCTTCTTCATCAAATAATCTTCATATTTTTGGATAACAGCGTTTCCTTTTTTGTCAAAAGTCAAGATCTCTGACCACTGGTTACGAGAAACTTCTTTGCCGGCAGCGTCAAATCCTCTCTTGACGTAATTGACAAAGAAGGTATTTGCAGCGCCGGCTAATTTTTGCCAGCCAGCCCCCTCCATTTGTTTAGATGAAGGTTGCTGTTCGCCACGCTGTACGGCGTCATTTCCGCCTGCACTGTCGCCAGCTCCACCACCCCCGCCTCCGGCTGCTGGCTTGACACCCTGATAAGCCTTAGCCAAGTCCCCTACGCTCTTAGTCCCTTCCTTGATTGCTTTGTTGTGATCATTGATCACTTTTAGCACTTTATCTGCTTGCTTAGTAACATCTTCCCAAGCCATCTTATTTTCACCTACCTTCCCTTTGGATTGATCTAATTGATCAAGTTGCGGCTTTAAATTTCCTTCCCATCCTTGCTCAGCAGCCTTGGCCCTGAACTGATTAGCTTCAGTGCCTTGCTTCATTGCAAGGGTATCTTTTTCCATTGCAAAAATCTGTTTTAGCTGCCCTAGCCTTTCCTTTTCAGCATTTACTTGCGCATTGCTCAGCTCAATTGACTGCTGCTGCAAGCCAATCTGCTCATCAATAGCAGACCTTTGAGCATTGGTGAGGTTTGGATCTAGCCGCTTGGTCTTCAGGTCAAGCAGTCCCTTGCGGTCTTCCAGCACGCCACGTTCAGCCGTCCTGATAGCTGCCTCCTGCTCTAGCTTGGCCGACATCTGCTTCAGCTCAAGCACCTTGCGCTCCATCTCAAAGCGCTTGGCAGCCCCTTCAATGGCAGCGGCCAAGGCTTCCTGCTCAATTTGCTTGCCACGCTCTTTTAAATCTTTAATTTCTTGCTCTTTAGCCTTTATCGTGTCTGCAATCTCTCTTTCTTTTGCAGCTATCTGATCTTGGCTTGCGCCACGGTCACGCATATACTGGAGGGCTTCTTGGCCGGCCTCACGGATGGCTTGAACCTCTTCATTGGCGACGTTTACATCTCTATTATTTCTAGCGCTTTTTACATCAAACTGGCTTTGTGTCAGACCTGCCTGAGCACTTGCCATATTCATATAAGCATCAGCCATCTGCCGTATAGTTTCTAAGCGGCTTTTATCAATGCCAAGCAATCTGCCGCCTAAATCAATTCCGCGCTGTTCGTTTTCAAGCTTTGATTTCTGAGCGTCAAGGCTTGCTTTTATCGCATCGGCTTTGTCTTTCTCGGATTGAACCTGCCTAGCAGCTGCATTAGCCTGCTGTTCACTTGCCCCAACAGCCTGGCCCTGTGCTGCAGCGATTTTAGTTTGTAGATTAGCAATGGACTTTATATAGCCTTCTACTTTCTGCTTCTGTTCTGCTTCCCTCTTGGCAAAGCTGTCATTAGACTCAAACGCACCTTTACCAATTGGCTTTTGGGCTTTCTCAAGTTTTGCCCTTGCAACTTCTAGTTGCACTTCTAGCTGTGTAAGATCAATGCCAGCTTTAAACTTTAGCTCGTTTTTGCCTGCAAGGTTTTGCAAGCCGCTGATCTCTTTATCAATTCTGTCACGCTCAATTTTTGCCTCTATTGGCAGATCAATCTTTTGGGCCATCAAGCCTTGGATTTTATCTTTTATTGCTTGCTGATCCTGAACAAACTTTTTAGATGCTGCATCCAGCTTGGCAAAGCCTTTGCTGCCTACGCCTTCATCCGCCGCTTTAAGTATATCACGATACTTTTCAGCAGCTTTAATCTCAGCACTAAGTAGCGCCCCGCTATCGGCGCCATTCTTGCTAAGTTTTTCTTTTTTCTCTTGCAGTGATGTTATCTGGGCTTCTGCCTTCTCTATATTTAACTTTATGTCTAACGGGCTTTCTAGCGCCTTAAGCTCAACTTCTTTTGTGCTTTTAAGTTTTTCAAGGTCAGACGTATCTACTTTCAGCTTTCGCCCTTGCTCAATTTGTTGACCAATCTGTTCTATTTCATTCTTAAGAGTTTTAGACTTTTCTGAAAGTGCGGAAGTCTCTTCCCCAGTTACTTTTATGGCTTGCCCCATGTAGTAATACACGCCAGCTGCAACCGCAGCGGCGACAGCAATCTTGCCTAGCCCCCCAGGCGTCAGGCCAATTAAAAATGCTTGGATTCCAGCGCCAATCGCTGATACCGTGTTCCAAGCGGCTTGCGCTGCTGTGATGCCTTTTAAGACGCCTACAAATGCTGCAAGGCCTACGGCGGTTTGAATTAGGCCTTTGGTCGTCCGATCAGTCTCTCGAAAGTTTCCAGTTAGCACCCCAGCGGCAGCACCAAGACCAAGCAAGATCACGGCCCCGGCGCCCAGTGGCCCAGTAATTACTGTGGCCACCGAAGCTATAGCAGCACGCATGGCGGCCCACCCGCCAACAGAGGCGACCGCCACATTGAGGGCCCCAATCCCCACGCTGGCCGTTGCTGCAGCTGCTGCCATCCCAATCAGCGCAGAGCCGGTGGTCTTGATGGGTTCAGGCAGTCCAGAGATCACCCCGGCTATGGCATTGGCGGCCTGGATGAAGGGCCTCAGGCCTGCAGCGAGCACCCCGCCGATGCTGGTGCCAATCGCCCCAAGGGTGCCTTGAAGCTGCTGCACTTCCAGGCCGATCCCGGCCATGGCATCACGGGCCACATCGGTGGAGCCCGCGCTGTTCTTCATGTCGCTGAACATCTTGGAGATGGCAGCGCTGCTCTGGTTCGTGATGCTCAGGAACTTTGAGCCGGCCTCATCCCCGAACAGGATGTTGGTGAGCTGCACCTGATCCGCCTGGCTCAGCTTCGATAGGCCGTCCTTCAGGTTTAAGAAGACTTGCTCAAGCGGCAGCAGGTTGCCGGCGGTGTCGGTCACCGTGGCGCCGATCATCTTCATGGTCTGAGCCAGTCGCTCCTGGCCACGCGAGAGCCCCAGCACGGCAGGAGAAGCCCCACCTGCTGCCTCCTGCAACTTCTGCAAGCCTGTGCGCAAGCCGGTGCCAGCGACAGATCCCTGAATCCCTGCGTTAGCCATCAGGCCCGCTGCGGCGGCCACGTCCTCAAGGCTCACCCCCAGGGCTTTGGCGATCGGTGCGGTGTACTCGAAGGTGTAGCCCAGGCCCTCGATGCTGGCGTTGCTGCTGTTGGCGGCATTCACCAGGACATCGGTAACCCTTCCGACCTGCTCTGCTTCCAGCCCGAAGCCCCTCAGGGTGTTGCCGACGATGTTCCCCATCTGCTCAAACCCCGTCCCCGTCGCCTCAGCCCCCCGAACCACACCAGGCAAGGCCTTTTCAACTTCGCTGACGCTGAAGCCAGCCCGGACCAGGGAGGTGGCCAACTCCGCAACCTGTTTTGAGGTGCCGGCGGCGTCGATGCC
>JBKCPG010000130.1:0-5361 GCA_046309395.1 Cyanobacteriota bacterium
CCCGATCATGGTGCTGGATGTGATCTATGGCTACAGCGTGGAAATCGAGCGCAGCGGCCACGACTTCTTTGCCCACAAAACGGGCTTCACCCCCCAATCGCTGTCGCGCACGCTGCGCGCCGCCGGCTTCAGCGCCATCTATAGCGGCACGGGCAATCTGGAGATCCGCGCCGTGGCGTTCAAGGGCACGCCCGACCCCGAATTTCTGGCTTTGTTTCAGCTTCCGCAAACCTGAAGATCTGCCCGGTGCTTCTCGCATGCACAGCATTGGGCCGCTGGAACCATGGGTTTTGATAGGTGATGCCAGGCACCAAGGTGATCTTATGAAGGCGTTTGGATCCCCTGACATAATTCAAAATTGTGCAAGGAAGACTCTAGAACGTAAGTTACTAGTGAATGTGTGGAGCGATGGATTTAGATCTCTTGGAGTTTAATTCTGATCTGCTGTCTCAGGCGGGCCAGCACTACCCCCACCCTCCCCCGGTTCGTATTCAATCATTCGCAGACTATTGTACGGTTACCGATCAGATAGCGGCAGCGTGGCGTAAACATGCTAGTGAGAGGCAGGCGTCAGGGGCCTCAATCCCCGCTGAGCGTTATGTGGGTGAAATACTTCCCTGGTTCAGGGGCCAAAAAAATGTCAACCATTCACTCACCCCATCGCTCCAGCGTTTTTATTCAAAATATTCCAGTCTATATGACGATATTCTTACTGTTGAAGAATACTTTCAAGAGAGATTCATCCGTTTTGCGCGGCCTTATCTTTCTGGTATTTCCCCTGGTGATGTTGTCGAATGGAATTATATCATGCGCCATCATGAGGTTCCTTCGAGGCTCCTGGACTGGACCAAGGGCAGTCTGATCGGCCTCACCTATGCCGTCCACGATCCCGCTGAATCCAAGGAGCATCTGAAACCGGGAGCTTCTGATGCGGCATCGAGTGAGCGAGACTGTGCTGTTTGGATGTTGGAGCCAAGGAGACTCATGGAAATGGCAACAGCTAATCTTCTGATTACCACAAACCCTGCCGGGCAAAAGGGGACCCGCAACATTACTTCTCAGGACAAAAAAGTGATGGCTTTACGTAGGCTTTACTTTGGAGGAAGATTTTGCTTCACAAGAAAGCCGCACGTCAGGGGGCGCTGTAGCTCAGGGGAGGCATTCATCATCTCCATCGATGGCCAGGAGATTGTGATCCGGGAAAGGGAGGTTTCCGGTTTGCCAATTCCTCTCATCCCAAGTCATCTCTCACGGCGTTTAGAATCCCACTTGAGCCGGTTTACTTTGCATCCATTAGGATCGTTTCAAAAAGGCAGGTATTCTAAACTCTCTACACCTGACGACGATAGCATTATTAACTTCTCCACAAAAGCTTTCGATGCCGATAAATACTGGTATCTCGTAAAGCTGGTGATCCCGGCCTCACTGCGTAATGAAATCGCTCGAAGTTTACGCATGACTGGCATCAGTGATATGAACTTCACCCAGGACCTGGATGGCTTGGCTGTAGAGCTCAAGCAAAGATTCTATTTGGGTGCCGGAGATGATGGCTTTCCAGGTTTGCCCAATCGAGACCACTGTTGATCCATGGGCCATCGCTCACGGAGGCCCCACTGGGCCATTTGGCCTTGCCGTAGGAGCTGGGGAGCGGGGGGTTGGCCAGGATCCGGCTCTGAGTGTTGGCGGTGTGACGCTCACCGCTCAATCTGGCGGCGCGATCGTTGAATCCGCCGCAGAATCGAGCCAAGCCAAGCGAGTGGGTCATGCGGGTCTTCCTCAGCCATTCCTCCCGCGACAAGCCCGCCGTTGAGGCTCTGGCCCGCTTTTTGCGCCAGCGGGGCATTGACGCCTGGTTCGATCAGTGGGAGATCGCCCCTGGGGATGACATCCTCGCCAAGATCAATGCGGGGCTTGAACAGGCGGATGCCGGCCTGATCGTGTTCTCCGCCCAGTCGTTGCGGAGCCCTTGGGTGAACGCTGAGGTGAGTGCCCTCACCCACGAGCGCATCCAGAAGGGCCAACCCCTCATTCCGGTGCAGGTGGGCGATGACGCTTACGTGCCGCCGTTGCTCAGGCCCTTGTGCCGCCTGTCGATTGACGACCATCGGGCGATTGCCGATGCTTTGCTGAACCGCCGGGCCGGGCCACCGCCCTTGGGTCAGCCGGGCGCCGGGCGTGAGGAGCGGGTGTGCCTACGGCTGGAGCGAGGGGCCGGCGGGAGCGTGGCTCTGCGGGCCACTTTCGCAGGCTTAGGGAGCTTTGAGGCCGTGCATGGGGAGCTGCCGCTTGCTGTGCGAAAGGGGCGTCTCGCCTTCCTGAAGGGGTTTGGATCTGGTGCCCGCGACAGAAGCGTCGCCGGCAGCGCCGTCATTGAGGCTGAGCTGCTGGCCTTAGGCCAGGCGCTGGGAGCCTTCTGCCTGCCAGAGGGGGCGGAGGAGGTTTTGGCACGGCTGCTGGATGGCGCTGAGGTGGGAACGACGGTGCTGGTGGAGATCGAGGCGGAAGACCCGGAGCTGCTGGGGTTGCCGTTCGAGGCCATGAGGCTTCCCGATGGCCGGCTGCTGGCGATCCAGCCCGCCGTGCTGATGCGGCGAAGGCTGCCGGCTCCAGCCACGCCCCCGCCCCCGCCGCTGGCGGGCCCCCTCAAAGTGTTGGTGGCGGTCGGCGCCCCGGACGAGGGGGCTAGGGCCGCCACCGTGCTGGATCACGAGAGGGAAATGCAAAACATCCTGGACGCGGTGGAGCCAGCTCAGCGACGCGACAACGTGGAGGTGAAGATCCTGGAGGTGGGCCATCCCGATCAGATCGCCGCGGCCATCGAAACTGATGCCTATCACGTGCTGCATCTCAGCTGCCATGGCAGACCTGGCAGCCTGGAGTTGGAAGACGAGGACGGCCAGGCGGTGCCCGTCACGGCGGCTGAGCTGGTAGCGCCGATCCGCGCGCTCGGCCGCCCTCTGCCGCTGGTGGTGCTGAACGCCTGCCATGGGGGCGTGGAGGCCGGCATCGGCGCCAGTCTGGCTCAGGCCCTGATCCAGGCCGGCATCCCCGGAGTGGTGGCAATGCAGACCACGGTGAGCGACCGCTACGCCACCGAGCTGGCCCGGGCCTTTTACGGCCATCTCTGCCGCATTGAACCTGTGTTGGCCAGCCGCGCCCTGGCGCTGGCGCGTCAGGAGCTGGAGGCGGAGCGGCGGCGACGGTTGAACCAGGGGGCCCCCCTGGCCGCCAATTTGCCGGAGGCTGCCACCACCGCTCTCTACTGCGCGGGAGAGGAGCGGCCCCTGGCCAACTTCGGGCTTGACAAGCAGCCCCTGCGTGATCCGCCGATGCGCCAGCTGGCCGGACCTGTGCCCCAGCTGGCGATTGGTGATCTGGTGGGTCGACGTCGGGAGATTCGCGCCTGCCTGCGGCGACTTCGGGATCCCGGGTGTCCAGGCGGCGTGCTGCTTAGCGGCATCGGTGGGGTGGGGAAGAGCGGTGTGGCGGGCCGGGTGATGGGGCGGCTGGCGGAGGATGGCTGGGTGGTCGCCAGCCATAGCGGCCGATTTGATCCGCGGGCGATCGGCCTGGAGGTGGGCCTGGCGCTGATGGAGACCGGTCGACAGGGGAGTCGGCCCCTGGCCGACTCCCTGCTGAGGCAAGATCTCGACGACCAGCTGCGCTTTCGGCTGCTGGAGCGGCTGCTGGCCCAGGAGCCGCTGCTTCTGGTGCTCGACGACTTTGAGCAAAATCTCAGCCCCGGTGGCGAAGCGTTCCTCGATCGGGATACGGGCGGGTACCTGGTGCGGTTGCTCGCGGCGGCCCAGCGGGGCCGACTGCTTCTCACCTGCCGCCACCCCTTGCCGGCAAGTGGGTCGGCCGTGTGGGAGGTGCCCCTGGGCCCCCTGAGCGACGCCGAAACCCGCAAGCTGGTGCAACGGCTGCCTGGCCTGCGCCAGTTATCGGCTCCGGATCTCGGGGCGGCGCTCCGCACGATCGGGGGGCATCCGCGACTTCTGGAGTTTCTCGATGGCCTGCTGCGAGAGGGACAGGGGCGGCTCCCGGCGGTCACCCGTCGCCTTGGCCAGGCCCTGGCTTCCGCTGGCCTATCCCTGGGCACCTCCACGGCTGGCCTGGAGGAGCGGTTGCGGCAGACGGTGGTCTTGGGCATGCGCGATGTGTTGCTGGAGGAGCTGTTGGGGATCGTCCGTCAGCGCGGCGACGAGGAGGTGCTGGCGCAACTGGCGGTGTCCAACCTGCCACTGGCGCCGGAAGGGCTGGCTCGGATGCTTGCGAAGCAGGGGGAAGGGGCCGCCGTGACCTGTGCGTTAGATCGCCTGGCGGCTCTCTCGCTGGTGGTGCGTGCCGTTGACGGCCAGGCCTGGGTGCACCGCTGGACCGCCGAGGGCCTCGCCGCTCTGTGCGAACCGCCGGCACATGCTGAACGGTGCCGTCGCGCGGGCGACTACAGGATCTGGCGCGTCGGGCACGAAAGCCACGCCTTGGAGGATGGCATCGAGGCCATGCGCAACTACCAGCGGGGTGAGCACTTTGATCAGGCTGTGGCGGCGGGGCAGGGGTGTCTGGAGGCACTGGCGCGTTTCGGCCAAACGATGGCCGTCGCCTCTCTCGCGGCAGAGCTGCTGGAAACCCTGCCGAGCCACCACAGCGGGTTTGCCGTGATTGCGGATGCCGAGGCCCGGGCCCATCTGGCCCTGGGGTTCACGGATCAGGCCCTGGATCGTTACCGCCAGCTCTTGGCTGGGCAGGAGCGTCTGTCGAAGGCGGAGCCGGAGCGAGCGGATTATCAGCGGGATCTGTCGGTGTCGTATGAGCGAATGGGAGATTTGTATGTGGCGCTGGGGCGTGGGGAAGAGGCGCGGCAGGCGTATCAAGGGAGCCTGGAGATTCGGGAGCGTCTGTCGAAGGCGGAGCCGGAGCGAGCGGATTATCAGCGGGATCTGGTGATTTCCCTGGTCAAGATCGGTACCGTCGCGGATCCCGTCGATCGTGCGATGCTCCAGAGCGCTCTCGCCATTTTGGAGAGCTTGGAGCGCCAAGGGCGCCTCGCTCCAGCCGATCAACCCAAGATTGCCGCGATACACGAGATGCTGGCTGGCTGAGCCGAGCGCTCCTCACCCCCTCACCCCTCCAGCTCCCGCCACTTGCGGGCTTCCCGCGCGTCGCGCTCCTGGCCGGCCCGGTGGCCCAGGGCGAAGGCCGCCGCCGCCAGCGCCACCGCCGCCGCCGTGGCGCCGCCCCGGGCGGGCGTGAGGGGGCCCCGGGGCAGGATCACCGGCACCGTGGCCGCCAGCACAAAGCTGGCCGCCCCCAGGGCCGTGATCCCGTACACCGCTGGGGTGACCGTGCGGCGGCTCA
>JBKCPG010000131.1:0-2575 GCA_046309395.1 Cyanobacteriota bacterium
AGCTCCATCGATGGTCGATTCAGCTCCTGTACACACTCTTGCCATTTTTCAAATGTCCCTCGTGGGTCAAAAATCTTAGAGATGATTCGGATTGCCGGAGCAACAGCGGCTTTAACCACGGTGCCATTACGCTTAACCATCCGGTTGCCAACAACAAACTCGTCGCCTAGCCGCTTGCCATCAACTACTTCTGTCCAGCCCATCTGCATCTGAACGATCTCAGCAGGTACGGTGCTGGCTAAATACTTTCCCCATTTATTTAAATAACCCATCATGTGCACCATCAAGTGAGGCAAAGGAATGATGTCGTGAAACAGCAAAGACTTCTTCAGCTCATCCGTTGACTGAAGAATCCTGACAGGAAGCAAGAACTCTTTTGGTGGGTCTTTCGGCAGCAGCAAGCGCATAAGCATCATCGCGCCTTCTGTCTTACTGTACAGACGCTCTACCGGAAACAACTCATGCTCAAAAATTAGCTCTGGGTCATGCTCGATCTTGTTACCCTTCTTATCTTTGGTCGGGGGCGGCTGAAAGTAAATGCCGCCGTTCTCTGCCCTGAAGTACGGGAACAAGTACTGCGGGTGATCTACGATCAGGCTTTTTGAAATACCTTCGGTATCCTTGTCCTCCCGAACTGATTCCGCTTTAGCAATCTTGATTGTCTTTCCGAGTGCAAGGGGGTTGGTGATGCTGTTTCGGTGCTTGCAGTTATCACAGACATCGGGGTTGATGTTGTCAAACACTTCGCAAGAATAAGGCTTGCCTTGCCGCTGGTTGGCTTTCTTTTCTGTTTCTTCCCAGCTATAGCCGGGGTAGTCGCAGGAGAGTGCATGGATTGCTTCATCTCTGTCGGTGCAGTGTTGTGCGATAGACAGCACGGCTGTCCATACTGGTTCAGGTAAAGTCTGTCGGTTCTCGATTGCCCACTTAACTTGCTCACACCCATCCCCCTCCATGCTGCGGATTGCGATCTTGTCGAATACTGTCTCGTAGTTGTCCATCTTCAGAAGAGCCCTAGTCTCTTCATCAACCCCCTTCGGGATACTTCTTAGGACATCAGCCGCCGCTACGTTAACTTCTTCTACCCCAAGGAAGTCCTTGAACGCATCGAACGAGTACGTGTGTATCTCGTCGGTAAGTAGTCCTGTGGGTGACGGCGGGTCTGTCTTGTAGTTGAACGTGTCAGGGCAGCGCAGGATACGCGCCACGTCTGCGGTAACTACAGGGTCAATTTTTATATGTTCAATGCAGAACGCTTTGAACTTCTCAGCGTAAGGCTTCCATTCAGCTACGGGGATGTCTTCGTCGAAGAGCCAATAGGCGTGGATGCCTGTCCCAGAATCAACAATGACCGGCGGAGGCAGCTCTTGCTTTTCAACGAACTCTCGCAAACTACCAAGAGCGTCTTCTTTTTCAGCATATCCTTTGCCGTCCCCGACATCGAGGTCGATGAAGAATGAACGAAGGTATTGCGCGTCCTCTGCCTTCCTTGAATAGCCTTCGAAGGATGCAAGTGCCACGTAGACATTATCTCCGCCCACCGCAAACTGTCGTGCAATATTTTCGAGTTCATCAAGACTCTCCGTAAACCTTTGCGTTATCTTGTGCGTCTTTGGATGGATTCGTGCCACACAATAGACGCCCTGCGAAGGCAATGCTTTCTCGTAAAATTGTTTTATCATATCCGCAGAGACAGAAAGGGCAGAGCAAAAGCTCTGCCCGGTTGTACAAAGTGCTGCTACTTAGTTGCAAAAAGTATTGCAGTTATTGCCGTTGCTATCGCAGCAAGTTGTACAGTACACATACCGTCCGTTATATGAATAGCTGTGTGAAGAGCATCCAGCGTAAGCTACGCCAGCAGCAGTCAATGCCCAGATTACAAAAAGTTTTTTCATATCGGTCTCCCAATCATATCTTCAATGTAAGCTTTAGCCCCCTTCACGGACTTGGCTGGCAATACTCCCGCTTCCAAGTCTTTCTCTAATAGCCTGATGAAGGCTAAAGCTAGGTCTTGATTTTTGCCACGAAGTACCGCGCCGCGAAACCAATTGTGAACCGTTGCTCGTGACACCTCCATTGCAGTAGCTACATACTTAGCAGGAATATTTGCTGTTACACAAAGCTTTGCCATTTTGTAGCCAATGCGGTAGGTGTCATCTGCGTTGTTTAGATCACTGAGAAACTTTGTACTATATGGTCGCGACATGGTGCTCCTTATTTCTTAGTCCATTTCTTAATAACATCCGATGCGTCAGTCGCACTTGCCGCAGCGCGTTTAACTGATTCACGGACTGTCGGTTCTGCTACTGGTACATCCACTGTCTCACCATCCTTCTTCTTATAGACGGTCAGCTTGATAGCAGCTTCAGCAGCAGCGGTCTTGCCTTGTGCAGCGATAGCGTCATAATCCTTCTGGTCAACTGCACCGGCTGGCGAGAACAACACTTTCGGGAACTGCACCTTAGTGTCGAACGCAACCTTCGTTACCACGCGACCTTTGGATACGTTGTTACTGGCAAGCATCCCAATGTAAGACTTGAAAGGCCAGCGTCCGTTTTCCTCTTTGCCGAAAGTC
>JBKCPG010000132.1:0-4445 GCA_046309395.1 Cyanobacteriota bacterium
AGTTCACCCTGGAGCCCATGGCCGCCCCCCCCCCGCTGGAGGCCTGGCTCAGGGAGAGGCTGGGCCACCCCCTTGAGCGGTTTTGGCACTCCACCCTGGGCTATCAAGTGGCCCTTGTGCCTCCGGCCGCGCCCCTGGCCCACCTTCAAGGGGTGGCGGAGTCGCTCACCGGTCTAGCCCGGAGGGGTTTGGTGCTGACGCAGGCCATGCCCTCAGGCGCGCAAACAGGGCCCAGGGTGGCCGGCGAGCGCGCGGATTACCAGTTGCGCTTCTTCGCCCCGGGGCTGGGCATCGATGAGGATCCCGTCACGGGATCCGCCCATGCCCTGGTGGCCCCCTTCTGGATGGAGGAGCTCCAACGCTCCCGCGTGGTGGGCTGGCAATGTTCTGACCGTCCGGGGGGGATGGTGTGCGAAGCCGGTTCATCAGGCATGATCCGCCTGACTGGTTCAGGGCATTTGTTGTGGGAAGGCACATTGTGGGCCGAGCCAGAGCGCTGCTCCAGGCCTGCCGAAATCTTCCACGACTGGCGGCGGGCCTGCGGTCTCTAGGGGGACAAGCCATCCAGCATCCCTTGGTGCTCACCACTCCTTTGGCCGCCTCCGCCATCGGCTTGGGTTTCGCGTCCCAAACCCTGTTGCGTCCCCCCATGGCCCCCCACCGACAGGATGTGCTGGACGCCCTGATGGCCCCGCCACCGGACGCCGTCAGCGGACGCGGAGGGGTCCGATCCCTCTCTTCTCCCTCCGTCCCATCCGGCGGATCAACGGCCGACCCGGGCGCCTTGCGAGCCCGCCGACTCCCCGAAGCGTCCAGCGGGCGGCCCATGGGCGGCGGCGAGTCGAGCGGCCCCACCCTGAATTTGGAAATTCGAGTCGCTCTGTTGAAACTCTCCCCCCAACCCACCGTGGGTGGCGAGGGGGGCTGGAGGGTCGTCAGCCGCGATGGCCAGGTGCTTCGCCAAGGGGGAGCCGGAGAGGTTGGCAACGCCTCTGATCTGCTGGGGTCGCTGGACGAGGTGTGGGTCGAGGCCAACGGAGCGGGCAACTTGCGGGCCGATGGCCGCCCCTACGCGGGCCGCTTTCGGGTGTTGCGAGCCGCCAATGGCATTCAGCTGGTGAATCACCTGCCCCTGGAGAGCTACATCAGCTCCGTCGTGGGTGGGGAAATGCCAAGTTCCTGGCGGATCGAAGCCCTGCGCGCCCAGGCGGTGGCCGCCCGCTCCTACGCCATGGCCCACATGGCCCGTCCCGCCAGTGAACACTGGCATCTGGGGGACACCACCCGCTGGCAAAACTACGAGGGGCTCAACACCGTGAGCGAACCCACCCTTCAAGCGACGCACTCCACGGCGGGAGTGATTCTCAGCTACCAAGGTGGAATCGTGGAGAGTCTCTATGCCGCCACGCAACAGATCGTGGACGAGGCGCATAGCCATCTCGGGGCGAGCATGAGCCAAACCGGCGCCCAAGAATTGGCGGAACAGGGGATGCGCTTCAGCGAGATCCTTGCCCACTACTACCAGGGAGCCTCCCTGGCGCGGCTGCAAATCGGTGCGAGCTGAGCGCTACTGGCGCCAAGCCGCCACGACAGCCCAACGGGCCCTGGAGCAGGGGGCCTTGGTCCCCCTCGAGACCCGCGAACTCCAACTAGAGGGCACGGCCCCCTTTGTGGTCCGTCGTCTGGAGGGGGCTCCCCCTCGGCACCTGGCCAGCAAGGGTCCGAAACCCAACCCATTTCTGCCCTGGGAGCCCCCGCTGGAGATCGGTCGGCTCGCCAGCAGCCATGCGCTGATTCTCAACAAATATCCCGTGCAACCCGCCCATCTGTTGCTCATCACCCAAGGCTGGCAACCCCAGGCGGGATGGCTGGACGAGGCCGATTGGCGGGCGGTGGGCCATGTGGCGGCGGACACTGGGGGACTGTGGTTTTTCAACAGCGGCCCCGTCGCCGGGGCCAGTCAGCCGCACCGACATCTCCAGCTGCTGCCCCGCCATCCCGGGGAAGCGAGTTGCCCCCTGGCCCCCCTGCTGCAAAGCCAGCTCCCGAATGGGGCGGGCCCCTGGCCTTGGCGGTACGCCCTCAGCGCCCGCAGGGATCCCCAGCAGGGGCGCGACCTTCCCTTGCTCTATCGGGAACACGCCCTGCGGCTCCACCTGGGAGACCCCGCCGCCCCTGGAGAGCCGCGGCACGCCTACAACTTGTTGTTCGATGACCACTGGTTTTTGACCGTCCGTCGCGTCAAGGAGCACTGCGCGGGGTTCAGTGTCAACGGCCTCGGCTTCGCGGGATATCTGCTCTGCACCGCGCATTCCAATCTGGATTGGCTGCAAGCCCATGGCCCCTGGACCCTCCTGGCCGAAGTGGCGGAGCGGGTCCCCTAGGGATTCGACACCATCGCGTGGTTTCACGCTTGTCAGGCGAGCCTTCGGGCGCTGATCTGAAAGGGAGCGACCCTGGATCTCCCGATGGGGAAGTGCCCGGGGCGCTTTGGTGCCCAACACCCTTGAACACGCTGACCCCATGAACACTCGCACCACCCACACCCCCTGCCCCCATGGGCCCCGCCACACGCCCCGCGGAGCCCTCAGCCTGGCTCTGCGACGTCGAAACGCCCTTGTGGAGGCCCATCGCCACCTGGTGCCGCCCCTCGCTCACCATTACTGGCGGCGGTGTCCTGAACCCCAGGACGACTTGATCCAAGTGGGCTTGCTGGGGCTGATCCGGGCCGCCGAATTGTTCCGCCCCGCCGAGCGAACCCCGTTCGCGGCCTTTGCCCGCCCCCACATTCGCGGGGCGATTCTCCATTACCTACGCGACGACGCCCTTCCCGTCCGCCTACCCCGGCGCCAAGCCGAGATGCGGATCCGTCTGCGGCGCCTGGAAGAGGAGCTGGCCCGCCAACCCGGCGCCCCCTCCAGCGGCGACAGGGAGCGGCTCAGGGATCTCGGCGTGACCGAGGAACAGTGGCGGCTGTTGCGGCGCCACGAGCTTCTTTGCCGCCCGGCTCCCCTTGAACCGGATCTTGTGGAGGGGCTGGCCCCTCCAGCGGAGGAGGGGGTGGAGGAAGGTCTGGAGAGCGAGGCACGGGTGGAAGCCCTGCTGGCGGGGTTGGATCCCCGCACCCAGCGGGTGGTGCGCTGGGTGGTCTTGCGGGGATGGAGTTACCGGCGCGTCGGCTCGGCCCTGGAGGTGAGCGCCATGACCGTGCAACGTTGCCTGCGCCAAGGCTTGGCCACCCTGCGCCACCAGCTCGCCGAGGCGGATCGCGACGATCGGACCCACCCACGGCAAGACGGCCCGAGGCCCCCGTCGATCAGCCCTGGGGCACGGATCGGTCGCGTTCCATCTGCCGCTCAAGGGTGGCCATCGCGGCATTCACCGCCGCCAGCTGCCGCTCCAGCCCGTCTCGCCAAAAGGTGAGCATGCGGAGTTTCCGTTCCTGATGGCGCCGGTGCAGGGTCGCTCCGTCCTCGGAAGAAAAGGATCCGGGGCAGCAGCCAAGGGGTGGGAACATGGAGAGCCATGGGGACTGGTGCAGGTTCTAGCGAGCCCGCTGGATCCCCCGAGACCCGAACCGCCGCCCCTGGGTCGGCAGGGGAGGGGCGGCGGCCATGATGCGAGTTCCCCAGCGCCTGTTGCTCCGCTCCCCCGTGCTTGCGGTTCTTGCCCCTCCTCCGCATCGATGGCTCCTCGGCGTTGCCCTGGGGGGGCTGCTCTTTGGCGGTTCCGATGCCGCGGCCCAGAGCTATGTGGCTCTGAAGGACGGCCAACGGGCGATCCCCCTGGGGGGGCGGTTCAACACCGTGCCCGTGCTGCACTCCAACCAGCCTGAGGAGGTGGAGGGGCCTGGTCTGTTGATCAGCACGGTGCCTGGCGTGGCCCTGGCGGCGGAGAACGGCTTGCCGCTGGAGATGTCCGCTTACACGTTCAACGGCGACTTCGGCCTGCATCTCCATCACAAATATTTCCCGCCCTACCGAGCCAGCCTTTCTCCATCCCAGCGGCGAAGCGAGCTGACCCTGGCGGTCATTTTGATCAACCCGGGGGTGCAGCCTGTGCGGGTGCGATTCTCGGCTGGAGCTGTGCGCAACAGTTTCGAAGCCCCTTATTTGGGGGATCGCCTGTTGGGAGTCAAACCCTTAGGTCCCCGTCCATGGAACACGGGCCCAGGTGATGCGACAGCGGTGCAGTTGTTGCGCGGACGGCTGGATCCCAAATTCAATGATGGCGTCACGATTCCGGCGCGGGGCCGGGTTGTTCTCTTCCAAACCGCTTTACCGGCGTTGGGCATCGCCAATGCGCTGCTCAAGGGTCGCAGCGATGGTCCATTCCAAATGGCCGTGGTGGCGGCGAAGGATCCCCAAGGGGATGACGATCTGTTTGCCGTGCTGGATCGCCGGCAGCTGGCCCCGGGTCGGGTGTATCTCAACAGAATCGCGGAC
>JBKCPG010000133.1:0-3941 GCA_046309395.1 Cyanobacteriota bacterium
CAGCCATCCACCACAAAGTCGATGCGCGTCGCCCTCGAAGACCTGCACCTCGATCACCTTTATGTTGTACATCCCGGCGCGCATCGCTACCCGCTCGACGCGGCGATCACCGCCATCCCCCTGCCGGACCTCATCGAGGAGCTCCAGACACCGCAACGCTCCGCACCCGCCGCACCGCGCTGAACAGGACACCCCATGGCCCTTAACCCTTCAACGGGGCACGGCTCGATTTTCCTGGTGTTTGACGATGCCCACACCTTCACCGGTGCCCAGGGGGCGGAAACGGCCTGCTTGATCCGGCGTCTGCGCGCCTTCTGCGGTCGTGCCGCGCAAGACACCGTCTGCGTCGCCACCTCCGCCACCATCGTCGACAAGGAGAACCCCAACGCCGCCCGCGAATTTGCCTCGCGCTTCTTCGGGGTGCAGGCTGATGCGGTCACCACCGTGGGTGAGGCCTATGAGCGTGAGACCTGGGGTGCGACTCGCAGCGTGCCTCCGGCCCCGCAGCAGGATCCAGCCGCTCTCCTCGCGGAGATCGCCTGGCAGCTGGCCGAGCTGCTGGCCACGCCCACCGCCCTCGATCAGCTGCCCCAACAGCTTCTGGAGCGGGTGCAACGGCCGGTGAGTGAGGAGGAGGTGCTCGCGTGGCTGACGCTCGGTGCCGCTGCCCGCAGCGACAACCGCCCACTGCTCAGGCCAGTGGTTCATGCCTTCGTCAGGGGGATCAGCGGGGCGGTGGTCACCTTCCCCTCCGATGCCACCGATCCCAAGCTCTGGCTGGCAGCGGAAGACGAATTGCATGACACCGGCGAAGGCGATCGGCATGCCCACTTCCCCGTCACCACCTGCACCACCTGCGGCCAGCACGACTTCATCGCCTTCCTCAAGGACTTCCAGTACACCCAGAGAACACCAGGTGGCGGCGAAGCGGCAGACGACCCATGTCAGGGCTTAAGCATTTCTACTTATTTTTGTCGGTGGTTGCAGTTGCATGGTCCGTAGTCCAGCCTTCGCTCGAAACCATGTTCCCCCAACCCAGCGCTCTGGTGTGTTTGAGCACCAGAGCCGATGCCACTTATCAGGTGGTCAATGTGAATGACTGCAGCGATTGCGTCTGGGTCCGCCGCTTTCCCCTCAGCGAGCGGCGCTTGCCCACCTTCTGGGTACAAGCCAGCCAGGTGCAGCTCGTTTCCAGTGCCTTCCGCCCATGATTCCCCCTCGTTTTCTGGCTCTCTGCGTTCTGATCACGTCCATTCGCCGCATCGGCTCGCTCGCCCTGCGGCTGTGCATCGCTGGACTTTGTCTCGACCTGCTATTGCATGGGGCGGGCCTGGCTTGAACCGCCGCTGTCACACCATCGCCTCGGATGTTGATGTCTGCAAGTGGGCTTATGCAGCCAAAACTGGTTTTGCTTCAAGCGGGTACAGGGGTTCTCCAGTGCTGATAAGCCCTGCCAGTTCCGCTTCTCGGCTGCACGGCATGGCATCCGGATCGCGGCTGATGGCTACATCTTCAGCCGGGAATGATTCAATCAGATCGGCTCCTGTCAGGCTGTGCGACCAGATGTCGACTCTGCTCTCTGGTGGACAGAACCACTGCCACGCCTCAAAGGGAAAGATCACCTTCTCCTGGAAAAAAGCCTCAGGGCCGACACAGCGCAGGATCACCATCCTGCCGGAAACATTGCGGAACTCGCATAGAGCCATTGATCTGTAGTGAAAGTGAGATATGTAGCTTGCCCCTGGTGCCAGCTGAAGATTGTCACAACAACCACGAATTCAGCTTTTGTCCCCATTTGGGGAGGTTGGCTATTTCGCACCCCCCTTCGACCTGACCCTTTCAGATTGCTTATCAATTTTCTCGCAATCAACGGCCCCCTATTGGTGGATCAACGAAGCAATCAAGCCTTTCGAAGTTGCAGTCCGCTCTGATGGATCCTCAGATGCCGCCGCTCCCCTTGGGGGTGAGCTTTGGCCAAGCGGTCGTAGCCCGCCCCCTCCACCTTGGGCCAGAAATGCTCAGCAGTTCATCGCCGAAAAACGCGGTGCCAACCTTCCCGGCAGGCTTGGCCCCATCGTCTGGAGTGGCTGCGGCCAAGATGGCCTTCCGCAGGGATGGGTCGATTTGCATAGGCCCCAAAAAGGCCTTCACCTGGTCGATCAACTTGCCGTGACCATCACGCTGTGGTGCGCAAGAACTGTCAGCTCCTGATCCACCTGGGCCAAGCGCCCCATCACCAGGGCAAGATCAAGTGGCGAGAGATCCCCATCGAGGCTCCATTTCAAGCAAGTCCTTCCAAGACAACTGTTCGCGCTGACGGCAAGGGTGGAGTCCCCCATCGTGGACCTCCGAGATGGAATGTCTCATTATCTTGGATCTGGTTGCTGCACGCTGCCCCCACCGCACCTTCGCCATGGCGTAGCCGGTGCAAACCGCCCGATGGAGCGTGAACACTCCAAACTGAAAGCCCTCAGCGGCCGCGATCTCCACCACCTCGTAAGGATCTACGCCTTTGAGGCGAGCCTGCAGATCTGGTTGGCGGGCAGCGTGGGCCAGGAACCGCTCAAGCTCTCGCTGTTCCTGCTCTTCTGCGGCCCGTTGCTCCGACCCGCTTTTGGTCCCTGCCATGGGTTCCCCTTCAGCATCTGGGACCCACTCTCGCGGGATCGAGCACAGCCTGAAGGGACCTCCTGTCGGGGCTGGCAGAGGGGGAGGAGGAAAGCGGGTTGGAGGACACCTACGACGGAGGATGAGCCAGAGGGCTGAGCATTAGGGTCAAGCAGGGCTCAGGCTTTGACGTTTGGGGACTTCGGGCTCAGCGCCCCATCCGCTGAACCGATCCAACGACTGACGCCCCGACCCATCGAGCAGCCCCCACCCAGCGGCGGGCTTTCATCGTGTCACGCGGCGCAAGGGTTTCACGAGTGCGGCGGCTCTTGCTTGCACGAGGGAGTTGCTGGTGTTGGGTGCGCCTGGAAGCCAGGCCGCACCATTGCGCTCGCGTGATTGCTTCTTCCTTACCGCCGCAGGAATAGCTGGGGGAGGTCATTGGTCATTGCGGGCGGGGCGGCTTTCCAGCGGCTGCGGGGGCTTGCCGATGGCCGGCAGCCTTGGCGCGCGACACCTGGCGGGCGAGGCGGCTGTGGGCTTGGCGGAGGCGCTCGGCCAGATCCGGCGAGGGGCCAAGAGCCAGGGCGCGGGTGAGGCAGATGTCGGCTTCTTTGCGGTGCTCGGGGGTGTCGAGCGCCATCAGGGCCTGGGCCAGGGCGTAGAGCGTGATCGGGTCGCCTGGGGGTGTGTCCGCCGCCTGGCGCGGGAAGGGCAGGGCACCCTCAGGGTCGTTGCGCATCAGCTGCGCCTGGCCGAGGGCGCGGAGGGCGTAGGGGTTGCCAGGGGACAGGGCCAGGGCTTGCTCCAGGGGGCTTTGGGCGCTGGTGGGGTCACCAGCCCGCAAGGCTGCAACGCCCAGGGACACCAGGGCATTGACGTGCGCCGGATCGAGCGCCACAGCCCGCTCCAGCAACCGACGGGCCTCCACCAGCTCGCCCTGGTCGCTTTTCACCATCCCCAGCTGGGTGAGGCTCTCCAAGTCGTCGGGCTGGAGCTGGCGGGTGGCTTCCAGGAGCGGGATGAATCCAAGCAGGATGAACTCGCAAGATGCCCCGCGTCAAACCCGTGTCGTTGCGGTACGCTTTTGCGTGCGTTTGCGGTGGATAGATGACCAGCGTGTCGGCCACAGAAGCCCGCAAGCGCCTGTATGCCTTGATCGACGAGGTCGGGCAATCGCATGAGCCTGTTCAAATCAACGGCAAGCGAGGCAATGCGGTGCTCCTTTCGGAGGAGGATTGGCGAGCGATTCAGGAGACGTTGCATCTGGTGTCGATCCCCGGCATGCGCGAGTCGATCCTGGAGGGAATGGCGACGGAGGTCTCGGAATTGTC
>JBKCPG010000134.1:0-11323 GCA_046309395.1 Cyanobacteriota bacterium
GTCCCTTGGAGGAGGTGGTGATGGGGGCCGAGGTTGGAGCGGGCCGGCCCAGGTCGTCGAGGAGTGGGGAGGCGGAGGGAATCTCGCCGGGTTGGAGGGGCAGGCCCCCTCGGCCCGACTGGGTGAATTCGGCCCGGCGGCCATCGCCACGGGGAGTGCAGGTGCGCACCACATCATTGCTGGCGTCGATGGGTTGCTCGATCGGGATGAGGCCGCGATCGGGATTCAGGTACGGGTTGTGGATGGAGACCACGCCATTGCGGCCGGCGATGGACTTGGCGCTCACCTCGGAGATAGGTGTTTGGAAGGTGTTGAGGTTCATGCCAAAGATCCCTAGGGAGCGAACGAAGATGTTTCCCCCCATGCCGAACTCCGCGCTGGCGAGGATGTCATTGCCGAGAAACTTGGAGGGGAAGGAGGAAAGTAGGAACCCGTCGCTGAGATCGAGGAAAAGATTGCCGCCGTTGGCCGACCCCATTGCGCTGGCATTGATGCGACTGCCGTCAGTGATCACCAAATTGCCGCCGATCTTGAGGGAGATGTTGGCGTTGTCTTTGTCGGAGGCGCCCGAGCGAGCGGTGCTGGCGTTGATGGAGCTTTGATTCGTGAGACGAAGGTCTTTGGCGATGGTTATGCGGATGTTTCCAGCCTGCCCGTTGTCGCGGCCATCAGCAAGGATGGCGGCTCGATCGCTGAGCGCGAGCTGGTCGGTTTGAATCGCAATGTCGCCTGCCCGACCCGTGCCTGCGGAGCTCCGGGTCGAAATCGTGGCACCCCCGGAGAGGGAGAGACCTTGCGTGCTGTTAACGGAGATGGTGCCACCAGCAGCCGCGCCAGTGGTGGCGGCGGAAAGGGTGACGCCTTGCTCCAGGGTTCCGCGGCGGGAGTTGACACGGATGTCTCCCCCTTTGCCCCGCTCGCTAGTGGCGGCGGTGAGGCTGCCGGGGCCTGAGAGGGTGAGGGTGGAGGAAGGATTGTCGAGCCGGATCTGCCCGCCGCCGCCGGAACCTGATGTGGCGGTGGTGATGCTGGTGCCTTGGGTGAGAGAGATGAGGGGAGTGTTGAGGATGATGGAACCACCGCGGGCGGCCCCGGTTGTCATGGCGTTGATGCGGCTGCCATCGGAGAGAGTGAGACGCGGTGTGTTGATGGTGATGTTGGCTAGATCGCGCTCGTCG
This sequence comes from Cyanobacteriota bacterium, assembly GCA_046309395.1. GTDB lineage: Bacteria > Cyanobacteriota > Cyanobacteriia > PCC-6307 > Cyanobiaceae > Cyanobium. The sequence continues at coordinate 1,179 of JBKCPG010000134.1, forward strand.
GTGAAGGGGATGGTGGAGCTGGTGAAGGAGTCGATCTCACTGCCATGGCTCAAGTGGAGGCTGTTTGGGCCCTTGGCGGTGATGGTGATGGCGCCGGCGGGGCCGGTGGCCTCATTGGTGGTGCCGTTGGAGCTGGTGGTGACTCGAGAACCGTTGTTGAGGGTGATCGAGTCGGCGTGAAGGTTGATAAGACCACCACGGCCAGAGCCGCGGGTTTGGGCAGAGATGGTGGTGTGTTGATCGAGTGTAAGGCTGCGGCCGCGAAGGGTGATATCACCGGCGTGGCCCCTGCCGTCGCTTTGCACCGTTACCAATCCGAGGCCAGAGATGTGAACGTCGCGCGAGCCCGCATCAATGCGAATGGACCCCCCCCGGCCACCAGAGGCACCGGCGGCGGCGGTGAGTCGGTCGTTGTTCTTGAAGCGCATCACGAAGGGACCGTCGCCGTAGGGTTGGATGTCGAGCTCGCCAGCTTGACCTGTCCCAGTGGATTCGGTGGTGATCTCGGCGCCGTTGAATTCAAGGGAGGAGGTTTGTACGCTCACACTCCCTCCGGATCCAGCATTGGCTTCGGTGTGGCTCGTTTTGGTGCTGATCGTGGCGCCCTGACCCAGGACGAGCGATTGACCCTTCAAAGCAACCATTCCACCCTTTCCGGTGCCTTGGGTTTCGGCGGTGATGGCCCCAAGACCGGAGACGCTGAGAGGGGAATGGATGGTGCCAATGCTGATGTTTCCGCCATCACCCCCTCCAGAGACCTGTTGGTTGGTTAATGCATTGATCTCTGACTTGTCACTGAAGTTGATCTGAAGCGGGCGAGGCTTGCTGGAGTCCTGGTTGATGAAGATCATGCCGCCTCTGCCCACACCTGATGTTTGGGTGCTGAGCTTTGATCCCCCACCGAGTGAGAGGTTGCCTGTAATGAAATCAATGATGCCGCCCTCTCCCGCCCCCAGTGTTTGTGTTGTGAGTGAAGTATTGTTGTTAAGGCTAATGGTCTCGGCCAGTGCTTTTATTTCACCACCCTTGCCGGTTCCGCTTGTTGCGGCGGTGATGCTGGTTTTCGAGGCCTGCGCCAAATTTTGTGGGTCTTTGCCGAGATTGATGCTCGTGCCCATCAGTTTGATGTCTCCCCCTCTTCCGGAACCAGTGGTTTCCGCCGAGATGGTGCCTGGGCCTGAGATGGTGAGGTTTTTGTTAGGGGTGCCAATGGTGATGGATCCGCCCATGGCTTCCCTATCAACAACGCCGCCTCCATAACTAGATTCAGCAGTGATTCTTGGGCCGTCTCCAGTGCCGTTTGCGATGATTGGGTTGGTGTCAGTTGATTTCTCGAAGGCGATGCTGAGATCGCGCGGAGTATCTGCGTTGATTTGTATTTTTCCGGCTTCGCCTTTTGAGGAGGAAGAGGCTGTGAGGTGGGAATTGCCCTTGAGGATGAGGGAATCAGCATTGACCCTGATCATGCCTCCATTACCTGATTTGAATGAATTAATATCTTGGTCACCTGTCTTTGTTTGTGGCACACTCGTCATTGTTGTGATCGTGAGACGATTGTTTGCGTTTGAGGAGTTGGCTAGTTGAGAGTTGCTGCTGGAAACATCTGTAGACGATTGGTTTGGGGCACTATCCAAGCTGATTGTGTCGCCGAGAAGCGTGATGTCTCCCCCTCTTCCGGAACCAGCGGTTTCCGCCGAGATGGTGCCTGGGCCTGAGATGATGAGGGTTTTGTTAGGGGTGCCAATGGTGATGGATCCGCCCATGGCTTCCCTATCAACAACGCCGTCTTTATAACTTGTTTCAGCTGTGATTCTTGGGCCGTCTCCAGTGTCGTTTGCGATGATTGGGTTGGTATCAGTTGATTTCTCGAAGGCGATGCTGAGATCGCGCGGAGTATCTGCGTTGATTTGTATTTTTCCGGCTTCGCCTTTTTTGGAGGAAGAGGCTGTGAGCTGGGAATTGCCCTTGAGGATGAGGGAATCAGTATTCACGGTGATGTCTCCTCCTCTGACAGTGCCCTCGGTGGTGGCCGTGACTTTTGAATTAAAAAGATTGATTTCGTTTGCCCCTAGTGTGATGTTACCAGCTTTAAGGGTTTCAGGAGTTGGAATCTTTGCAGAAAGATTGTTTGTGGAATCCTTCCAAATTGCGGATAACTCTGAATTTTCGAGCTCAATGCGGTCGTTGCTCTTGAGAATGATTGATCCGCTTGGCCCATCAGCTAACAGCTCTGATTTCTTAATTCTGATCGGACCGTTCTCGGCAATAAGTGATATCAATCCGGCTTCTCCGCTAGCTTCTTCGATTGATTGTCCTGAAACGTTGCTGAAATTGATGTTGGTTTGGTTGATATCTATCCCTTCTGCACCGGTTGCTTTGAGTTTTAATATGGCCTTGGGCTGATTGGTCACCCACTTGCCAGCCGCCAATGAAAATTTCGAAATGCTAATCTTAGCTGCTTCATAGTCAAAAATCCTGTTCTTAAGTATCTCTGCTCCAATTGAGCTCTTGATGTCAAACTCTACCGATTGTTGAGATATTGAGCCAGCATTGCCGAAGACCTTGATGCCATCTCCCGTAATCCCGTTTAGAAATTCGTCATCAATGCGAAGATTTGGCTGATTTAGATTGACCCTCTCGCTTGAGAGTTTCCCGTAGCCTCCTTCTAACTCTATTTTTTCCCCGGATAAGGAGATCGTTCCTGCTGTGGCCTCAATGCTCGTATCCTTGCTAAGAGTTGATTCGAGTTTGCTAGCCACATCAATCGTGCCACCCTTTTCGGCTTTAAGCGTGATTCCGTTGGTGAGATTGGTGGTGCTGGCAAGTATGGTGATCTTATCCTTGTTGGCGATGCCCCCAATAATGATTTGACCAGCGTCACCTGAGCCAGAGGCTTGTGTTTGGATGGTGCCTGGACCTTTTACTTTCAGCGCGGAATCAGAAGAATCAGGAGGGGGAAAGAGGGTGATGTTCCCACCCTTGCCGCTTCCAGATGTCTTGCTAGTGAGGGAGGAATTGATGTCCAGGCTGATGTTGTTGCCTATGAGGTTCAAATCACCGCCAACGTCAGATGACGTATTCGATTGGATGGAGCCGCTGTTGAGGCTGAGGTCGCCATTGGTGGCTTTGGCTTGAAAGATGGCGTTAGCAGAGCTGGCGGTTCCTGTTCGCTCGAGGATGAGGGAGGTGTTGTTGAGGGACAGACCGCCGGGCCCTGTGGCGAGGAGGTTGATGGCCAGCCCATTGTCCATCTGCCAGGTGACGCCAGAACGCATCTGGAAGCTTGAGGCCTGGATGGAAGGGGCTTCGATGGAGAGGCGGCGGTTGGCGGTTGGGGTGTAGTCGGAGATCGCGACATTGGCGATATCGCTGAGACGCCAATGGGTGGAGCCCATTAGATTGGAAAGGGATGAACTGGTGATGGTGTCGGCGGATGGGGCCCTCAGGTTGATGGTGTTTGCCGTGAGGGTGGAGCCGGTGTGGATGTTGAGCTGTTGTGTGGTGTTGAGGTTGATTGAACCGTCCGCGTTAAGGGCAACACCGCTGCCGAGGGTGGAGGCGGAGAGGGCCACGTCGTCTCCCGTGGCGAGGCTCCCCCCCACCAGGATGCGGCCTGGGGACGAGGAGCCGGAAGAGGAGTTTGCGATGGCCCTGGTGGCGCCGCGCAGGGTGGTGAGGCCCGGGGTTGCTGAGGTGCCGGAGAAGATCTGGATTGTTTTGTTATCGCCACCCTTCACCCAGATGGAACCGCCAAAGTTTCGCGATCCGCCATCGAGGAGGGTGAGGTTGGCCGCGGTCGCCTCTGATCCAGTGAGGGATGGGGCATCACCAGCAAGCAGAGTGGTGCGTCCGTGATCGGAGCCGATGGAGATGTCTCCCCCTTGGATGAAGATGGAACCTTTTTGGAGTAAGGAGCCGAAGCCTGTGTTGATTGCTTGGATGTGAGCGCCGGAGATGGACCCGGAATGCTGGCTGTTGATGAAGATGGAACGACCATCGGCCTGAAGGCGTGAGCCGGAGTCGATAGTGGTGGAGCTGGAATTGGGGCTGATAGTGCTATCGAGGAAAATGCCCCCGCCGACCCGAATTCCAATGGGATGCATGATTGGGGGAAAGGAACCAAAAGTAATCCAGTCGTGGCGTGCGGTGAGGGTGGTTCCAGTGATGGCAGTTTTTTGTCCGCCAGAAATGTCGATGTTGCTGGCCAATACACTGGTTGATTTGACAGATGCCTCGTTCGATGCGCTATTGATACTGACGCTACCAAAAGCAGCTTCGATACTGCTCGATTCGAGATGAATAGATTGATTGCTCCAAATGTTGGCACGTCCAATAGATCTGTTGAAGTTGAAGTTTGTGGATCCAATATAAATTGGTGCATTGCTGACAATGTTGATGGTGCTGTCGGTGAAGAGTCCAGGCAAGTCGTCGTCTTTGAGAGCTGCGGAGTTAATCTCAATGCCTTTTCCAGAGCCTTTAATGTCGATTGTGCGTCCAGAGATGGTTGCGGACTCAATTGATGTTCCATCTCTGCTGTCGATTGAGACGTTTCCACTGCCAGTGGAAAGGGTGGTGCCTCGCCCAACAGTTGTGATTTTGGATGTTGGATGAGTTGTTGAAGTGCCCCCCACCAAGATCCTGCCGTTACCGAGGGGGCTGTAACGTCCGGCATCCGTAATGGTGGTGGCGCCGCGCAGGGTGGTAAGGCCAGGGGTTGCTGAGGTGCCGGAGAAGATCTGGATGGTTTTGTGATTGGCACTCTTCACCGAGATGGAACCACCATTGGTTGGCGATCCGCCATCGAGGAGGGTGAGGTTGGCCGCGGTAGCCTCTGATCCAGTGAGGGATGGGGCATCTCCAGCAAGCAGAGTGGTGCGTCCGTGATCGGAGCCGATGGAGACGTTGCCTCCTTCGACCACAGTAATTGAGCCTGCCTTGAGGGCTGTGCCGGAGCCCTTGTTGAGAGCTTGGATGGCGGAGCCTGTGATGCTTGAATCATTCTCGCCGTAGATCTCGATCGTACCACCGTTGTTTGTTAGCTTGGAGGAAAGTATGTTTGTGGAGCCAAAGCCATAAACGTCGAGACGGCCACTATCAACCCATAGATCACTGGACTCGATGGAGGCCGCTTTTCTGCTTGTGATGTAGATTTCGCCACCAACACCCGCCTTGACGGTTGCAGAATGAATGGTAACGGGTTTTGTCGTGCTATTGCTGTAAATCGTGATTCTTCCGTTGGTGCTGAGAACGGCGGAATCAACTAAGATTGAGTGATCGCCTCCGATGTCGCTGACCCCGCCAGCGGCCTCAAGGTCGGAGATGACTAGGCTGAAACCACCGAGGATGTCACTGGAGGATCTCGTTCCCCATCCTCTGAGCGTAATGAGGCCCCCATTCGCCGTGACCTTGGCTTCACCGCTAGATCCGCCCACCGTTGTGCTGCCTCCGCCGATGGACACCCTTCCCCCGTTGGTGGTGAGTTCACCCGTGGAGGTCACCGTGTCGGCGGGGCCACCAAGCAGGAGCAATTCTTTCCCCTCTTTGGCCACCAGCACCCCCTCGTTCCGAAGCACGGCGGGAGTGTTGCCAAACTGCAGCCCCGGCGTGATGTCGCTTGTGAGCAGGGGGGCGTCCCCTCCCGCTGCGCTGAACTCCAGCCCGGGGCCGAAGGTGAGCGCTTTGGCGGTGCTGGCCACAAACGCCCCGCCCACATCAATCCTGGCGTTGGGGCCGAAAACAATTCCCTTGGGATTGATGAGATAGAGATCCGCGGAGTGGTTCGCTTTGATCAATCCATCAATCATCGAGGCGCTGAGCCCGCTCACCCGGCTGAAAATGCTGAGTACAGCCGCGCCATTGTCAAAAAGGGCCGTCTCATTCGTGGGAACGTTAAACTTTCCGAAACTATGAAACAAATAGCGACCACTGTTGCGTGCCGCTCCCCCCGTGATGGTGTACGTGGTTTTGCCGTCTTTGATCCCCTTCACCACCACCGAGTTGCCCGTACCCAGGGAGGTGTCCGCTTGGATCGGCTCTTCAGCCCGGCCCGCCGCCGCGCCTGTCGCCACCAGCAGGGCCAGTGCCGTACGGATTCCGGCCCCGCTTCCGCTGTTCATGCGCTCACCCGCTTTCAGAAGGAAGGCCATGCTAAGGGGAATATCGAATAGAGAACAACACAGCCTGGTCTCGCCAGGCGTCACTCTCCAGATAGGGCGTTCGACCCAGGCGTTGGGCGTAGTCCACCTGTCCGAACATCTTGTCCCCCAGCTTCATCCGCAGCCCCAGACCCACCGACGCCAGCACGCTGGGAACCGGTTGGGGGGCCTGGCCCTCATCCCAGCCATACCCGATCGCCGCGAAGGGCACCACCTGCACCAGCCCCTGTTGTTGCCTCCAGCGCAGGATCGGCAGCGCCACCTCCAGGGACGCAAAGACGCCGTTGTCGGTGAGCAGGCTGTTGGTTTGGTAGCCCTCCACACTGCCTAGGCCCCCCAGGCCAAATTGCTCAACGGAGGGAAGCGGATTGTCGGCGATTTGGGTGCGGGCGCGGGCGAGCAGGTTGATGTCGGGGCCCAGCAGGCGCGCGTACTGGGCATCCGTGCGCCAGAGCACGAAGCTGGCATCCGGGCTGTCGGGATCCACGCCGTAGTCGTAGGGAGTGGTGGTGTCGAGGCCCTTGAGACCAACGCCGATTTCAGAACGAATTGCCACCACATCTTTCGTGCTGCGGTGGGTCCAGTCTTGGTTGAAGGACAGCGTGGTGACCCGACTTTCGCCATTGGGATCCACTCCCCTGCTCGGGAAGGGCAGGCCATCGAGAAACAGTCCTTTGTTGTCTTGCTTGTTGATGCTCACCCCCAACGCGAACTCCTCTTCCACCCGGCGTACGATGGGCAGGCGCAATCCGGCAAACCATTGCCGGTAGGCGGAGGTGATGTTGAGTTGGTTTAACGGTGGTTCGATGATCCAGCTGTTGAGGGCGCGATAGCTGGCGTTGAGGGTGAGATCCCTGGAATTGAGGGGTAGTTGATACCCCACCAGCGTGTCATTGCTGCCATCGCTGTTGCGGTAGGTGAGGGTCAATTCATCCGTGATGCCCAGCAGATTTGCCTGCGAGAGATCCACACCGCGCCGCACGCTGCCAGTCTGGGGATTGCGGCCGTTGTCCATCGAGGCGGAGGCCCGGAAGGAGCGGGCGCCGATGGCCTTCACCCGCAGGTTGCTTACGCCAGGCTCGGGACTGGCGGAGAGATCGGCGCTGATGGTTTCGATCTGGGGATTGGCCTGCAGCAGGCGCAGTTCCTCCAGCAACCGGGGCACATTCAGCACTCCCCTGCCGGCCCGCCGGAGGCGCCGTTGGATGTAGGAAGCCCTTGGCCGCCCCGTCATGGCCACGTTCACCTCCCCAAGCCGCCCCTCCAAGACGCGGATTTCCACCGTGCCATCGGCGCTCGTTTGCATGGGGATGTAGGCGCCGGAGGTGGTGTAGCCCCGGTCGATGTAGAGCTGGGTGACGCTGTCGCGCGCCTCGCTCAGATCCGCGAAGGTGACCGGCCGGTTGAGGTAGCGCGCGACGCGTTTCGCCAATTCGGCCTCGGAGAACACGGTGTTGCCCGTGAAGCGAAACTGCTTCACCACCATGGAAAGCGCCCGTTGTGGCGTCGCTGGAACGCGCGGGACCACTTGCACCGGCGGCAGGGGCAGAGGGGACGGCTGGGAGGGTCGGGGTTGGAGTGGCCGGGAGGGCTCGATCGGCACGGGGAACGACGAGCCGGGCAGGCCGGAGCCAGGTGTTTGGGCAATCGCGGGCTCAAGGACCCAGGTGGACCACACTCCCGTGAGGCCAGCCACGGCTGCGAGGGCGCGGGGACTCACGGCGTCGTTGAGCGCAGCCGCTCCAGGGCTTGGCTGGCACCAGATTGAGCCTCGGTGAGGCTCTCGGTATCGCGCTCAGCGGCGGCCAGGGCCGCCGCCTGGTTGAATCGCTCCGAGGCTAGTTTGTTGAGGCCCACCAAGCTGTAAAGCTCTCCGAGATCTAACAGGATGCCTAGGGAGTTGGGCCGTTCGCGCATGGTCTCTTCCAAGGTGTTGATCGCGGCGCCGATGAATCCATGGCTTCGTTGTATATCAGCTCGCAGCAGCTGGGTGGCCTCAGGATCCAGCTTCCCCAGCGGCAGCTCGGCCAGGTTTCGTTCCAGGCGGCGCTCTTCCTCCATCGTGGCGCGGCGGAAGCCCTGATGGGGGGCGCCGGGATCGAGCTGGGAGGAGCTGCCGTCATCAGCTTCCACCACGAACAGATAGGCCTCCCCAGCCACCAGTGGCACCGTTTGGGGCAGCGTGGTGGCGGCGATGTTGGTGACCCGCGCGCCCCAGAGCAGCCGCTGATCCCGCTGGCGTACTAGCCAGACCTGATAGCCCGCCACCCCCGCCACCGGATGCCAGCTCACGCTCACGGGGCCCTCCCGCACGAGGGTGGCGCGGGGTTGGATCACGTAGGGGAGGCGCGGGTCGCCCCCGCCAGGCAGCCCCGCCTCCCGCCGCGCCAGGCGCAAGATGGCGTCGACCCCGCAGCCGCGGCTCACCGGGTAGGGCCCGCCAGGCTCCACAGACCAGAGTTTGTTGCCGCGGCTGGCGCAGCGCACGAGCGCTTCTGAGCCGGTTTTCACCTCGATCCGATCGTCCGACACCACCGACACGCCTCGGCGCCGCAACGGGAAAGGTGCGCTCCACCCCTGGGGCCGCTTTCGCTGCAGTACCACCTTGCCTTGGAAGTCCACCACTTTGTGGGCCGCCATGCTTGAGCTACCGAGCAACAGCGTCAAGGCGAGCAGGGATTGGCCGAAGAGCCGGCGCACTGGCGGGGGTGCGTTGGCAAGTAAGAAGAGTGTATATGGAAGTGTGCTCATGCTTGGTGCCCCTGTGCGGGCCGAGCGTCAGTGGGCTCTCAACGCCGCTGCCCGAGCCCCCATGTGATCGGCCTCGCGCTCCAGGGCGGGGTCGTCATTCACGGCGACGCCGCCCTGGAGCTGGAGGGTGGGTCGCACCCGTCCTTGGGCCTGCTGAACCAGGTGCCAGGCCTCGTGGGGCAGGTGATGCTCCTGGCCGGGAGCCTGGTGGATGTCGCGGCCTTGGCCGACTCCGTTGGGGAGGGATCGCAGGCGTCGCGCCTGGGCCACCTGGGGGCTGCTGGCGGCCAGGGCCCCTAGGCGCGAGAGGGGGCTGGCGGCGGACGCCTCTTGGGTGGCGCGAAGCCGGCGGACTGTGGCCGGGGTCTCCGGCGACCGGGTGGCGGAGGAACGCCTGGTGAGCACCGGTTGACCCATGACACACGCACGGTCGGCTCCATTCTGACCCCACCAGGCGCTGGGGTGCACCGACACGACATCTAGGATCACACCAACGGCGTCGCCTGCGGAAGGGAGGTTTTTCGCCCAAGCCATGGCAGCCGAGCCCCCCACCGTTCTGGTTGAGGATTTTCGACCCTTCGCCGAGTCGAAGCTGTGGGAGCTGCAGCGGCAGTATTTCGCCTCGCGGGGCCAGCGCGCGTGGAGTGCGGGGGAGGTGCCTCATTACATCACCACCAACCCAGTAGTGGCGGCCGCCTACGCCGAAGTGCTAGTGGCGTTCCGTCGCGATCGCCTGCGTCGCGATCCCCGGGAGGAGGCCCTGTGGATCGTGGAGCTGGGGGCGGGATCGGGGCGCTTTGCCCACCACCTGCTCCAGCAGCTGGCGGAGTTGTGTGAGCGGGAGGATCTCGATCCGGCGGGCTTTCGTTATGTGCTGAGCGACTTCTGCGCGGCCAATCTGGAGGCCTGGGCCCAGCACCCGTGTTTTGCTCCCCTGTTCGCGAGCGGCCAGCTGGAGCGGGCCCGGTTCGATGTGATGGACACCAGCGCCCTGGAGCTGGAGCACGGCGGCCTGCGCATTGGCCCCGGCGATCTGGGGGCGCCGGTGGTGGTGATCGCCAACTATCTGCTGGATTCGATCCCGGCCGACCTGCTGTGCTTTCGCCAAGGCCAGGTGGAGCGAGGCCTGGTGCGACTGCGCCAGCGTCAGGAGGGCGGCGAGGCCCCGGAGGCGCCGCCGCCGCTTCAAACGCTTGAAATCGACCATCGCGGCGAGCCCCTCCCCGCCGCCCCCTACGC
>JBKCPG010000135.1:0-15689 GCA_046309395.1 Cyanobacteriota bacterium
GGTCGGAGCAGATCACCCCGAGGCCGAACTGCAGGGCCTCATTCACCACCAGCCCCCAGGTTTCCCCCCGCCTAGAGGGCAGCAGCAGCACGTCGGCCAGCGCGTAGAAGCGGCCCAGCTCCCCTTGGTTTTGAAAGCCCATCAGGTGGTGCCGCCCTGGCGACGCCTCCTCCAGAGCGTGTTTCAGCTCCCCCCGCAGGGCGCCCTCCCCCACCACCACCAGATGCAGCCGGCTCCAGAGATCCACCGTGGCGGGATCCCGCCGGAGCCGCTCCAGGGCCGCGGGGATCAGCAGGGGGTCTTTCGCCGGGCTGATCTTGCCCACAAACAGCAGCACCAGCGCGTCGGTGGGGAGGCCCAGCTCATCGCGCAGGGCCTGGCGCCGCGGACGCCAGTGCCGCTCCTGCCCCTCAAAAAACTCCCGATCCACCGCGTACCTGGCCGTGGTGCGCCGCTCGGGCCCCACCCCCAGCCGTTGGTAATGGGCCTCCGAATGGCTCCCGATCGGGAACACATGGTCGAACCGGCGGTAAAAGCGTCGCAGGGCCAGGTCCCGCAGCCTCCCCTTCCAGGCGGAGCGCTCCAGCGCCTCATCGGTGGTTTCCGCCCGCAGCCACAGCCGCGGCCCCCGGGGCGCCAGGAGCAGGCTGGAGGCGGTGATGAACAGGGGGGAGTAACTGAAGATCAACACCGCGTCCGGTCGCCAGGCACGGATGGTCCGGTTGGCCCGTCGGGCGAGGCCCAGGCCGGGGTCGGGCCGGCTCAGGGCCTCCAGCGGCTCCCGGCTCAGGAAGGTGTGGGTATAGCCCTCCGTCGGGGCGCTGTCCCAGGCGAACGCCACGCCGAAGTCGGGATCCAGGCTCCTAGTGGTGCCGTGGTCGCAGCCAAAAAACACCCGCGTCTCGATCGTGGGATCGGCCGCCAACCCCGTGAACACAGGTTTGAAGTACTGCACCGGATGGGTGAGCAGCACCGCCAGTCGGCGCTTGGGCTGGTTCATGGGCCCGTCGCGGGCGTCGGGTTGGGCCCGATGGCGCTCAGGCTCACCTGGCGCGGCAGGGGCAGCAGGGTGAGCCGGCGGGTGGCCGCCAGGGGCTCCAGCCTCGCCAGGGTGCGCGGGTCGGCGCTGATCACCAGGGAGCCTTCCGGGCCAGGTGGCGGAGGGGGCCGCAGCAGATTCGCGCTCGCCTCGATCAGCTCCGGGTTGAGCGATTGGTCGATCACCTTCAGGGGACGCCGCTCCAATGCCTCGGCGCAGGCGGCTTGCTTGAGGCAGCGCGTGAGGGTTTCCCGTCCGCTGTACCCCCAGTAATCGCTCCGCAAGGTGGGGGCCTGGTTTCCCTGGAGCAGGCGCGCCAGATCGCTTCGGTAGGCGTACTGGTAGGGACTGAGCAGGAGCGACTCCACCACCAGCACCAGGGTCGCCACCGCCCCCAGCGCCATCAGGGCGCGGATCAGCGGCCGGGGCACCAGCGGCCCCGGGCCGCCCTCCAGCACCGCCAGGCCCCGGGCGTAGCCCAGGCCGGCCAGCACACAGAGCGGGGGCTGGATCATCAACAGATGGCGCAGTTCGTTGTAAAGCGATTTGCCCCCCAGGATCAGCAGCACCTGGGGGATCAGCAGCTGCAGCAGGGTGGGCACCACCACCAGCCCCCGGGGCCGTCGCCACGACGTCAACGCCAGCAGGGCCAGCCCCAGCGGGAGGGGGGAGGGCAGCAGGTCCCACAACTGGGTGGCGAGGTACCGCGCCACCCCCAGCGAATCCCCCGTGCCCTGCCGCTGGCTGATGAACCGCATGGCCTCCACGGGATAGCCCAGCGGGTCTCCCCAGGCCTGAGGGGTGAGCAGAAAGCCGAGGAGCAGGCCCGCCGCCACCGACCCGAGCCACCTCCCCGGCGCGCGGCGCCCCGCCAAGGCCAGAAGCGGCCCCTCGCTGATGGCGATGAACACCAGGCTGCTCACCCGGGAGCCGGCCATCAGCCCAAGGCCCAGCACCCGCAACGCCACCCCGCCGCGCTCCTGGCGAAGCAGCATCGTGGTGCCCAGGGTGTAGAGCAGGTAGCTGGTGGCCATGGGGATGTCTTTCGAGTTCATCCAGCCGTGGCCCATCCAGGTGGGCAGCGTGAGCAACAGGGCCCCGGCGAAGATCCCGGCCCGCCGTCCCCCCAGCCGGGAGGCCAGACCGGCCGTCAGACCGATCCCCCCCAGGGCGAACACCATCGCGTTGAGGTGATTGAGGCTGAAATAGTTGCTCAGCAGCACGATCTGGGTGCGGCTGAGGGTGGTGATCCGCTCCCAGGGCAGGAGCATTTGGAGTCGCCACAGGAGGTAGGTGGGCCAGCGGGTGGCGTTGCCGAAATACTCCAGGTCAAAGGTGATCGTGGAGAGGTCGGGCCGGGCCCCTTTCAACCAGTTGACGCCGTGCCAGAACGCGCCGTTGACCCCCTCGAAATCGAACATTTCATCCCAGGTCACCCCGCCCACGCTCAGGCTGTGGAGGGCCAGCCCGCTCCAGACCAGGCCGACGATCACCAGCGCGCCAGGCATCAGGGGGGGGCGTCTCATGGGTCCAGGGGGTTAACGGTGCAGAACGATCGCGGCATCTCCCACCTCGGAAAGCCTCAGGCCGACGCGCCGGGCCAGCGACACCAGCCGGGCCCGTTCGTCTGGATCTTCGCTGATCACCAACACCCGCTCCCCGGCCCCCAGGGCGGGCAAGCCCCGGGCTCGGCGCCCCTCCACCTCGCCCATCCAGATCTGGAGGGCCGTTTTGTTGGTGGTCTGGCGCGGCAGCCGGGTGATTCCCTCCCCGCCCCAGTTGCTCTCGATGGCGGGGTTGAGCACCTGGGGCGCGTAGGCCGGGGGCAGGACCGTGCCCTTGCGCACGGTGCCCAGAATCGTGAGGCTTGAGCGGGCCAGGGCCTCCGCCAGGGAGGGGTCGCGCCGCCGCCATTGCCGCACGATATCGGGCTCTTTGCGCAGCCGATTTCGGTAGCTTTGACCCTGCTTCACCAGCATGGGCAGGCTCGTCTCCAGAAGCTGGAGCCCCACCAGGGTGAACAGCAGGAGGTGGCGTCGCTGCCGGGCCAGCACATCCACCACCCAGAGCGGGATCGTGTAGGCCAGGGGCCAGGTGAAGCGGCCGGCGCTGCGAAAGATGTCGTAAAACCACCGCAGGCCTGGCAAGGCCAGCACCGCGTTGTGGGGGGTGATCGGCGTGTCGCCGATGTTCCAGGTGGGGCCCAGGGCCAACACAAAGAACAGCCCCGCCGCCCACCACCACAGCCGGGGCACCAGGGGCCAGGGATCAGGGCGGTTGGCGCGCATCTGGGCCTGGCACAACACCAGCCCGGCGGCCAGGCCGATGCCCAGGTAGGCGAAGCCCTCCACCTCGAAAGGCTCCCGCTTCCGCAGGGGGGGCAGGATCGCCGAGTGCTTCTGGGGATCCAGCAGGGCCAGCCCGTTGGCCCCCCACACCTCCGATCCGGACCCGGCGGAGCCCGGCAGGAACCCGAACAGCCAGGCGGCCACCGCCAGGGTGAGGCCCAGGGCCGCCAGGCTTTTGAGGATCACCATCCCCCTGGCCCGGAGCCAAACGCCGATGGGCGCGGCCCCATCCCCCAGCTGGGCCACCAGGGCCGCCGCCAGCAGCATCGGGGTGTAGTACGGATGGATGCCCAGGGAGGCGCCGCAGAGCAGACACCAGGGCACCAGGCCGGAGCGGCGCTGGATCAGCCAGGTGAGGCCCAGCAGGAGCACCCCGTGCAGCTGGAGGGATTCGTGGGAGACGATGAGCCGGCTCCAGCTGAGGGGGTGGGTGAGCAGGAGGGTGCCGAGGGCGAAGGTGGCCGCGGGCCGCCACAGGCGCGCCTGGCCAATCGCCACGGCGCAGCCACTGATCAGCAGACCATTGGCCAGCGACAGCGCACTCAGGTATTGCCAGTCGCCGAGGTGCAGCAGGCGGGTGAGGGGCTTGAACAGGATCGCCGCCAGAGGCACCGAATCGGTGAACATCACGCTGCTGGTGAACGGCCAGGTGAAGGCCCGGCTGGTGGGGGGAAGCCACACCGGGCTGTGCAGATAGGTGATCCAGCCCTGGTAGTGGTGCTTGTGATCCCCCCAGCCCCCGTTGGTGAAGCAGGCGGTGTGCCACGGGGCGGCGCAGGGCCCCCAGGCCAGGAGCCACACCGCCACGGCCACCAGGGCGAGCGGCCAGAAGGGCCAGCGGCTCCAGGCTGGCCCGGGGAAGCGCCTCCTCATCGCCGTCCCACCAGCCAAAGGGCCAGGCAGCTCAGGTCGCGCCAGGCCGACCAGCTGGCCATGTAACAGAGATCCTCGGCCAGCTCATCCATTGGCGCCCGCGGATGGGCCAGCGACTGGGAGCGGCCCGGGCTCCAGCGCAGCAGGCCGGGCTTCACCCAGAAGCGCATGGCGAAGGCTGGATCCGTCCCCACCGCCTGGTCGGCCTCAGGGAGTGACAGGGGGCGGGGCCCCACCAGGGCCATGTCGCCCCGCAGCACGGCCAACAGCCCCGGCGCCCGTCCGAGTCCCGCCCGCCGCCACCACCGGGGCGACTGGGGGGTCACCTCGATCGATAGCAAGGAGAAGGGGCGGCCATCCAGCCCCCCGTGGAGTTCTCGCCGCGGCCTCCAGCGCCAACCCCCCAGCCGCAGCGCCAGCAGCGCCAGGGCCAGGGCGGGGGCCAACGGCGCCAGGGCCAGTCCCGCCAGCAGCAGGTCTTGCAGGCGTTTGAGACGGGCGTTCTGGCCCTCCCGCAGCCGCCCGAATCGCTCCAGTCGGCTGGGCCAATCGGTGGGCAGCACCGCCGTGGGCAGGGAGTGGAGGTAGCGCTCGCACCACCGATCGAGAGGCAGCACCAGCAGACCCCGGCGCTGCCACAACAGAAGGAGGTTGAGATCCGCCTCCCGCACCCGGGCCCCCACCCCCAGGGCGACGCCCTGCAGCCCGAGCAGGTCGGCGAGCATGGGGGGCAGGGGCGGGGTGCCCACCGGGTCGCGCCACTCAATCGCCGCTGGCACCGCGCAGCCGCCCCGCTCCATCTCCTGGGCCACGGCCCGCCGCTGGGAGCGGTCGGCCAGCACCAGCCAACGCTGTTGGGGCCGCCAAAGATGGCGCCCGTTCTCCAGCTGCCGCAGCAGCACCCCGCTCACGCCGCCGCTGAACAAGACGGGAATCAAAAACCCCCGCCCGACGGTGGCATCCAGGCTGAGGCCGGTGATGGCGTACCCCACCACGATGGTGAGGATCACGCCGGTGGCCGCGAGCAGGTAGCGGTCGGTTTGCTCCTGGAGGGTGAGGGTGTGGCGCGCGAGGCCGCTGTAGGTGCCCAACAGCCATTGCAGGCCCACCAGCAAGGGGATCACCAGCAGGGGGCCCCGGCTGATCGGCGGCGGGCCGCCAAACCGCAGCAGGTGCAGGGCCACCCACACCAGGCTCAGCAGGCCGGCATCGGCCAGGGCCCAGCCCAGGGGTGGAGGGAGCGAGCGAGGGGTGGCCATTCCGGGGGGCGGTGGGTTGAGGCCGCACAGCTGGCGCGCCAGCTCGATGGCCGCGGCGCGGTGACCGTCGCGGTTCCAGTGCCCGTACCCCGGTCCGGGCCGTTGGCCCTGGAAGCCATGGGCCACCAGCCCTCGGGCATCGGCCTGCCGTTGGAGGGCCGGGGCCAGGGGCAGATAGGGAATGCCATGGGCGGCCAGCACCCCCGCGAGCCGCCGCTCGGGGCGCATCCAATCGAGCTGGTGGCGCTCAGCCTGCCGGCGCCGCTCGGCCCCGTCGGGCCAGACCTGGGGCGGGGTGGTGAGGCTGGTCACCACCAGCGTGCCGCCAGCCGCCCGGGCCTCCCGGTTCCAGCGGGTCAGGATGGCTTCCAGCACCGGCCAACCGGGCTCCAAATCCCCGGAATCAGGTCCGTAGAGCCGGCCGCCATCGCTCCCCAGGGGAAAGGCGTCACATCCAGTGGGGGGGCATTCCGCCCCGGCGGCGGGCCGCAGTCGGTCGCGGGCCTCCTTCACCACTTGAAGCAAGCGGCTGTGGGCCAGAGCCCAGGACGCCAACCGCCCCGGAAGGGAGACGCGGAAGCGGTAGTCCGGCCGCCGCCGGAAGCCGTTGTCCACCACCAGGGTTCCGTTCCGCAGCTGGAAGGTGGGGGCGGCCGCGGTGGCGCTCCCCCCCACCAGGTTGTCGCGCAGGTCGTTCTCGAAGTACACCGCGTGGAGCACCAGCTGGGGCCGGAAGGGCCGGCCATCCCGCCGCCAGGTGAGCCAGCTTTGGCCGGTGCCGTAGCCCCCCACGCCGAAATTGAGGGTTTCCGCGCCCCTCGGGAACGGGCGCAGCAGGGGACAAGGCCGGGTGGCGGCCAGGGCCGCGGGCAGTCGCCGCACCCACGACTCGGCCGGCTCCACCTGGAGCGCCTCGGTGAAGGAATCGCCCATCACGGCGATGCGCAGGGTGCCTGGTTTGGGGTCAGGGCTCCACTCGCGATCGTGATACCCCCGCTGATTGATCCGCACCTCGGCGTTCCCCTCCTGGGTCCAGCGTCCCCGGGCGCCGGGATTGAGTCGATAGCCGGTGAGGGGATCGGGGGTGTAGAGCTGGGGGGATCCCTGGCCCAGCAGCCGCAGGGCCACCTCCACCAGGCCGAGCGACAACAGGGTGGACCCCGCCACCAGCAGCGCCGGCGCCAGCCGCGACCAGCCTGAACCGGCCCGGGGGGAAGGGGTGCTCAAGGCTGATCGGCGGCGGAGGTGACCGGCTCCAACTCCTCCACCGCCTCCTGGAGGGGGCCGCTGGTGGTCCGGGAAGGGGTGGGCTCCTGGGGCACCGCCCCCCGGGCGCCCGCCACCAGACGGATCGTTTTGATCAGGATCAGAAGATCCAGCAGGAGATTGGCGTTGCGCAGATAGTAGAGGTCGTAGCTCAGCTTCATCCGCGAGTCGGCCACGCTGGCGCCATAGGGGAAGCACACCTGGGCCCAGCCGCTCAACCCGGGCCGGATCCAGTGCCTCACTCGGTAGTGGGGGATCAGCCGCTCCAGTTCCCCTTCCAGCTCGGGCCGCTCAGGCCTGGGACCGATCAGGCTCATGTCGCCCGCGATCACCGCCAGCAGCTGGGGCAGCTCGTCGACGCGGAGCCGCCGCAGCCATTGGCCCACCGGCGTGATGCGGTGGTCCGCCCGGGAGGCCCAGCGGGCCCCCTCCGCCTCGGCGTCGATGCGCATGGTGCGCAGCTTCCAGATCTTGAACGGTCTGCCGTAGAGGCCGGTGCGGGTTTGGCCGTAGAGCACGGGCCCCCGGTCGGTGAGCCAGATCAGGGCCGCCGCCAGCAGCATCAGGGGCAGGGTGAGCAGCCCCAGCGCTCCCGCCCCGAAGAGGTCGAAGCTGCGTTTGAGACGCCAGGTCCAGGTGTGGGGCTGGAGCCCGAAGCCCTCCGCGTTGAGCAGCCAACGGTTGGAGAAGAGTTCGGGGGGCACCCGCTGAAGGTGCCGCTCCGACCAGTTCACCAGGCTGCTCACCCCTGTTCCCGTGGCCCGTTCCCGCAGAAGTGATTGCAGGAGGGTTTCTGGAAGGCTGATGCGATCGCTCACCGCGATGCCTTCCACCGGGGGCAGGGTGCTCAGGTCGCTGGAGGTGAACTCCTCCGGCGTTCGCGAGAACAGCCGCAGCTGGGCCAAGGGCGGATGGCGGGCCACCTCCGCTTTCAGCAACGCCAACTCCTCAGGCTCGCCCAGCAGCAACCAGCGGCGACGCTCCCGGGGCTGGGCGGTCAGTCCGCTCTGGGCCAGTCCGGACAGCAAGGCGGTGATCCCGAGCACGGGCACCAGAAAGCCCCGAAAACGGGTGCGAGCGTCGGCCACCTGGAACACCCAGCTGTGCCCCAGCACCAGAGCCAAGATCAACAGTGGCACCAGGGCCGTCATGGCCAGCCGCCGGGCCAGGGCGCCGCGGCTGTCCCGTTCCGGCTCGGAGTAACGGCCCAGGAGATAGGAGAGGCTCACCCAGAGCAGGATCAAGCCCATCAGGGCCCGGTTGAGGCCCACCCAGGAGTCTTCCTCCAACCGAATGGAGCGGGTGATGTTGTAGCTGAGGGCGAGGCCGCAGGCGTCGAACAGGGCCAGGCCCAGCATGAGAAGCCGCTGCCGCAGCCAAGGAGCTCTCAGGCCCATGGACGGTCACCCCCGAACGAGCGACTCTATGGTTGCGCGCGCGCCTGGGGAGGCAACCCAAGGGGGGGGTCGGCGGCGCTGGCGTCCTCCAGGGAGAGCCCCAGGGGCCGGCGGCGCGACCGCAGCGCCGCGGCCGCTTGCTCCCACCCCCAAGGCAGCAGACGCGCCGTCGCCCCGGCTCGCCCCGCCCCGTGGCGGCGATACACCCGATAGGTCCACAGCGGCATCGACCAGCGGGCGGCGGTGAGGTTGCCGCCGTGGAGCCGGTAGAAGGCCAACAGCTCGGGAAGGGTTTGGCCCCGCAGGTCGGGCCGGCGGCGAAACAGATCCAACCAGCGCAGGTAATCCTCGTGCGGGCAGGGCTGGAACCCATCCGCCAGCAGGTCCCGCCGGGTCAGCAGGGTGAGCATGGGGATCACATTCACGCGCCGCAAGGTGGCGTAGCCAAAGCGGGCCGGGGGCAGGCGCCAGTCGATCAGCCGGGGATCCCCGTCCCCGAACCGGCCGTAGCCGGTGACGCTCAGGGCGGCTCCGGTGGCGGCGTGCAGGGCCAATTGCCGCTCCAGTTTGCGGGGGTGCCAGAGGTCGTCCGCATCGATGAAGGCCACCCAGGGGGCCCCGGCCAGGGCCAGGCCCTGGTTGCGGGGCCACCAGGGACCGCTCCGGCTCCCCACAGGCCGCGGCGGCGCCTGGAGCGCCCGGATCCTGGGGTCGCGCTCCCCGGCCTCCGCCGCCAGGCTGGCGCCCTGATCGGTCGACCCGTCGTCGATGAGCAGCAGCTCCCAGTGGGGATGGGTCTGGGCCCGCACCGAGGCGATCAGCCCCGGCAGGAAGGCGGCGGCGTCGCGATAGGGGCAGACGATGCTGACCCGGGTGTCGTCCATGCTCAAAGCTCAGGCCTCCACCACCAGCCAGTCGGGTCCGCGCAGATCACCGAGGCGCCCATCCTCCCTCAACAGCCAGCGGTCGGGGCAGACCACGGGGGTGGAGGGATCCCGCAGTCGGGCCAGATGGGCCGCCACGGCGGAGAAGCTGCTGTTGCTGAGGATCAGGGCCCGGGCTGAGGCCAGGCGAGCCAGGTCGTCCTCCGGGCCGCCCGTCTCGACGCGCAGCTCCCAGCCGATCCCGCCCAGGTGGGCCCGACACCAGTCGGGATCGTCGGTGAAGAGGTGCAGCGCGGGCCGAGCGCCCTCGCCCCCCCCACCGGCCCCGGCGACCAGGCCAGGGAGCCGCCCCAGCCGCGCCAGGGCCCGGCGGTAGTACTCCGCCGGGAGGGGGAAGAAGCCGGCCCGGGGATGGAGGTAGTCGCCCCGCCGCACATGGGCGGCCAGGGCCGGGGGCTCCGGCCCCGCCAGCGGTTGGAGGGCGGTGGCGATGGCCCGCCAGGCGGACTCGAAGGCCGGCCCGTAGAGAGCCGGATGGGTGGCATGGGTGCGCAGCAGGCGGATCCCCCCAAGCCGCTCCCGGGGATCCCCCTCCGCGGCGGCCCGCGCCAGCCCCGCGTCCGTGAGGGCCCAGACCGGGCCCCCGCCCGAGCGGCGTGAGGCCAGGCGGGCGGCCAGGCGGGCCCTCGCCTGGCGGTGCCACGGGGTGGCTTGGGGCTCGGGCAGCAGCTGGGCCAGCAGGGGGCTGAGGAAGCGGGGGGTGACGCCCCTCAGGCGCCGCAGACGGGAGCTCAGCAACACCGGGTCGACCACCAGCCGCCGCCCGAACCGCTCGGCCAGGGCGCGAGCGAGCGCCACCTGAAACAACTGGTTGCCCAGGCCCCCCTGGGGCAGCAGCAGCAGCGGCTCGCCCCCCCCTCCTCCCGTCGGGCGGGCCCGGTCAGTCAAGCGGCACCGTCCTGGCGGAACCGCCCAGGCGCCTCCACCCCAGCCTCAGCCACACGCTCAGGCTGGTGCCCAGCAGGCGCTCCAGGCGCAGCACCCACAAGGTGAGGCGTGGCCGGGGCCAGGGCCGCAGGGGCAGGCCGGCCGCGGCGATCACCGCCAGGTCGTGACGGATGGGGCCCGGGTGCCGGGAGGCGTCGGCGGGCGACACATCCGTGGCCGCCAGCAGCCGGGGCCAGACGAGTTGGCGCCGCGTTTCGATGGCTCCCATCAGCAGGGTGTCGGCGCACACCCGCAACCGTTCGTCGTAGGGGCCCAACCGCTCGTGCAGATCACGCCGGTAGAGGAGAGCCTGGTGGGCTCGCACCGGCCGCCCCGGCAGCCAGTAGGCCCGGCGCCCGCCCGGCGGGAACACGGCCATCTGGCATTGCACGCTGGCGGCTCCCTCCGTTTCGGCGGCCTCGATCGCCTCCTTCGGCAGGGCTCCGTCCAGCAACAGATCTCCGGCGTTGAGGTAGAGCAGCCACTCTCCCCGGGCCAGCCGCCAGGCCTGGTTCATCGCGGCGTAGATGCCTCGGGGGGGTTGGCTGTCGACGGTCACCGCCAGCTGGCCCTCCATCGCCCGGGCGAAGGAGCGGGCCCGTTCCGCCGACCCATCTTGTGATTCCCCATCCACCACCACCACCTCCGTGCCCAGGTCCTGAAGCGGGAGGTGATGGCGCTCCAGGGCCCGCAGGCTGCGATCCAGCCCCGCCAGCCCATCCCGCACCACCACACAGATGGAGAGACGGGGCGGGGAGGCGGGGGTCTGCATGCCTGTTCAGGTGGGGGGGCCGGATGCGGTCCGCGTGTGCCGACCGGCTCGTTCTCCCGGGGATGATCCCGGCCCCATCATCCCCCCCGCAGGGCCGGGGGCAGGGGGCGCAGCCACACCACCCAGTGCAGCGCGACCAACCGGGGGATCAGCAGCAGGACGCCCCGAGGATCCTGGAGGGGGGTCGGCACGGCGCGGGGCGCCAGGGAGCGCGCAGGAAGCTGGCTCAGCGTCGCCAGGATGTCGCCCAGGTAGGGCCCATGCAGCAGGGAGATGGCGTCTCGATCGAGGGGCACGCCGGCGGAGGCGCGGATCACCAGCCAGCCCCCCAGCCGGTAGAGCCGAAACCCCTGGAAGTGGAAGAGGCAGGGGGCGGCCTTCCGGCCCCAAAACCGTTCGATGTTCCAGGGGGCCAGGGTGAGCCACGGCTGATCCAGCACGAACACGCGGGCGCCGAACCGATCGGGCCAATCCTCCAGATAGCCCTGATCCCCCAGGGGCCCCTGCCCCAGCTGGCCGCCACAACGCTCCAGGCACCGCTCCCGCCACCAGCGCAGGATCTCCAGGGCCTCGGGACCGCGGCGAAACGGCATGAACTGCACGCAGTAGGTGCCGGCGGTGGCGGTGCGGTCGCGGTGGGGCGTGTAGGCGTGGGGGGTGATCATGCAGGCCGCCCCACTGGCTTCGAAGCGATCCAGCAGGGGCGCCACCGGGCCCGCCAGCCAGCAGTCGGCGTCGATGTAGGTGACTGTCTCGGCCTCCGGATCGCGCTCCAGCACCCACTCGGGCAGGAAGGGGGTGAGGGTCCAGCAGTATTCGCCCCAGGAGCGGTTGGCCCGGGCCTCGCGCAGTTCCGGGGTGTGCACCTCCTCCAGGGCCAGCACCCGCAGGGCGGGATGGCCGAGGCGGCTCAGGAGTCGGTGGCAGGCGTCATCCAGAGCCAGCACCCACAGCCGGTGGCCAGGGGCGTGGCGCTCCAGGCTGGCCAGCAGGGCCAGGCCCTGGGGCAGGTAGCCGCCATCGAAATAGGTGCAGAAGACCGGCTTGGGGGACGCCGTCATCGGTTCGGGGTGGGGGGCGCGGGCACCCTCGGTTCGCCCTTGAGGGCCAGCACCACCAGGTCGAGATACAGCTCGGCGCCCCAGCCCCGCCCGTTCGCGACGGCCGGATTCGCCCTTCCATCGTCGAGCGGGCCAGCGAGGAAGCGCCCCAGCGCGCCGAGCAGGTTGATGACGCTGTAGGGCAGCGACCAGAGCAGGCCCCAGAAGAGCCGCAGGGCCTTGCGGGGCCAGCCCGCGGGCAGCTGGGCGCCCAGCCGGCGCTCCAGGGATTCGTTCCACTCGATCGCCAGCTGGAACAGGGCGCTCGGGCCGGGATTCAGCCGCAGCATGCGCTCCACGCGAAACCCGGCCGCCTCCAGCCGCTGGCGCAGGCCGAAGCGGGTGAAACGCTGGGAATCCCAGGGTTGTTCATGCTCCGGCCAGAGGAAGGGGATGGTGAGCAGCAGCGCGCCACCCGGCCGCAGCACCCGGTGGCATTCCGCCAGCAGCTGATCGGGGGCGAAGGAGTGCTCCAGCACCTGGGAGCACAGCACGGTGGCGTAGCCATCCGCCTTCAGCGGAAAGGTGTCCCCGTCATAGAAGTGGTTGACCCGGGGATTGGCCCGGTTGCGCTCCTGGTCGATCTCCAGGCCTTCATAGGGGTGGGACGCGGGAAACAGCCCCCGGTAGGGCATCGTGCCGCAGCCCACATCCAGCAGCGGCCCGGGGGGGACGAGCGGGGCCAGCCGACGCAGGGCGTCGCGCAAGGCCGTGCGTGCCAGGGCGTAGGGATGGCCCAGCAGATGGATGGGGCGGTCGCCAAAGCCAAGGAAGGGCAGCCAGCGCCTCATGGAGCCTCCCGATCCGCCGCCTCCGCGGCGCTCCTCATCAACAGCATCCCGATGTGTTCAGGGTGGTCTGGATCAAACGCGTTATGCCAGCGGCGCGCGGGGCGATAGCCGGGGAAGGCGTCGAGCAGTCGTCGCTGGTCGAGCACCTGGACCGGATAGCTGACGGGCTCACGGTAGTAGCCCGGGTTGGTCTGCAGATACCACCGACTTGGCCCGTGGCGAATGGCGGTGCGATCAAGAATCACGGCCCGGGGCCGCGTTTGGCGCAGCAGGGCATCGAGTGGGGTCCAGGGATCCGGGAGATATTGCAGCACGCAGGACAGCACGAGCACATCGAGCTGGGGCACGCCGCTCAGGTCGCCGCCGTCGATGAAGGCGATCGCCAGCCCGTGGGCCGCCGCCACTCGGCGGCCGGCGGCCACCATGGAGGCCTGCTCGATCACCAGCTGACGGCAGTCTGGCGGGAAGAGCTCAGGGGCGTTGATGAACAGTCCGCCGAGGCCGCCGCCGAAATCCGCCACGGTGCGGCCCGGGGCCAACAGGGGGGCGAGGGCCGCGTGGATGGGCAAGGCAGGCCGGTGGGCGAAGGCGGTGCCGTCCCGCTCGTACGCCGCCCGACCTTCCAGCACGGCTCGGGTGGCTTCCTCCACCTGTTCGGCCACCAATGGGGATTGGTAGCCCGTGGCGTCGGCCATGGCCGCCGCGTAACTGGGGTACGGCCCCCGCAGGGCCAGGCGGCTGGGGAGCAGGGTTCTCACCAGGGGAGCCACCCGCTGGCGCAGGCGCCTCCATCGGGAGAGGGCGGGAGCGCTGGTCAAGCGTCCCCTCCCTTCCGCTCAACGGGGGGGAAGAGTTGCCGGGAGGCCGAGCGCAGCTTGTTCAGCACACGGCTCAGGGGCGGCCCGCCCCCCACCTGGTTGGCGTAGGCCCTCAGGAGATCCTTGTCCTCACTGACAGGTCGTGGGGTGACGCGCACTGGTCGTTCGCTCAACGTCGCCTCCATGGCCCTGGCGGGTCCGCAGTGTTCACCCGAGTGATCTAACCCGATGTTTCTGACGAGCGAGCGTCCAGGATGGAGGGTGTGGCGATCGGCCAGAAAACAGCTGGCATGCCAGCAGATGGCCCAACTTTCCAGTCGCCCGGCGGCGCGTGCCTCCAGCATCCGCAGGTTGGGCACCAGTCCGCCCAGATTGAAGGCGTCCACTAGGCCACGCCCCCGGATTTCCCTCGCCATGGCCGAGGCGTCATGGCGATAGAGGGCCCAGCGATCCCTCCAGGTGGCCCACCCCCAGCAATCGGCGCCGCGCAGAAAAAACGTTTCCGGCATCGCCCGGGGAATGGGGGGCACGTAGCCATGGATGGAGGCCACATGTGGATTCTGGGCATAGCAGCCAAGCCCATCCCGCATGTAATCCAGAAAGTAGGGAGAAAGAACAAGGTCATCCTCAAGCACAATCACCTGGTCGTGATCCGCCAAAACCGCTGAGATGCCACCTGTCAGGGATCTGTAGAGGCCCCGATTCACCTCGGACGCGATCACGGTGACGGGCAGCCGCTGACCCACGTCCGTCGCCACGGCCCTGCACGACTCCACCGCCTCCCTGTCGGTGGCCCCGCGGGGACCATCAAGAAACAAGAAGATGGGGAGTGCGCAAGGGCTGGATTGGTTCGCCAGCGACCCCAACACCTGGCGGAGATGGTCGGGTCGCCGAAACGCGAAGATCGCGATCGCGGTGGACCTCACTGGGCTGAGACAACGGGAGCTGCAGCCCCAGCCGTGTCGCGGAGCCAGGCGGGGGGTTGGTTGGTCCGGTCGGAAGCCAGAGGCTGGTTCATGGTGACGTCGTCTTGGGGAGAACGAACCTCCAGGAGGCTGGGGCGGATGCGCTTCGCCGGGCCACCTTAGGCTTCCCAGACGGCCAACCCCACACCCCATTCCGGCTCTCCCATCCCCCGTCCTTGCCCCAGCTCACGGGGACTACAGTCACGGCCGATCCATCCGAACCGACCGTTTCCGATCCGGCCGCGCCGCCATATCCACGAGCCGATGCCCTTCGATTCCAGCTCCCGCATCTTGATCACCGGTGGCACCGGCAGCTTCGGCAAGGCGTTCATCGCGGCAACCCTTCGAGAGCATCCCAACATCCAGCGGCTGGTGATTTACAGCCGTGACGAACTCAAGCAGTGGGAAATCCAGCAGAGCTATCCGGAAAGCCAGTACCCCCAGTTGCGCTTTTTCATCGGTGATGTGCGTGATCGGGCCCGTCTGGTGCGCGCCCTGGAGGGCATCGACACCGTGGTGCACGCGGCGGCCTTGAAGCAGGTGCCGGCGGCCGAATACAACCCGATCGAGTTCATCAACACCAACGTCCTCGGTGCGGAAAACCTCGTGCAGGCTTGCCTTGACACCGGTGTCCGAAGGGTGGTCGCCCTCAGCACTGATAAGGCCGCGGCTCCGATCAATTTATATGGCGCCACCAAGCTTTGCTCCGACAAGCTCTTCATCGCCGCCAACAATATTCGTGGCCATCGAGATCTTCGCTTCTCGGTGGTGCGCTACGGCAATGTGATGGGATCGCGTGGCTCCGTCATCCCTTTCTTCCTGCGCAAGGCGACAGAGGGTGTGCTGCCGATCACGGATCCAGCCATGACCCGTTTCAACATTTCCCTCAGAGAGGGAGTGGCCCTTGTGCTCTGGGCCCTGCGGCACGCCTTGGGGGGCGAGATTTTTGTGCCCAAGATCCCGAGCTACCGCATCACTGATGTGGCTGAGGCGATCGGTCCGAGCTGCGCCAAGCCTGTCACGGGCATTCGGCCGGGAGAGAAGATCCACGAGGAGATGATCACCGCCTCCGACAGCTTCGCCACGGTTGATCTTGGGCCGTATTACGCGATTCTCCCCAGCCACGGGGAGGATCGGTGGAGTTACCGCCAGGATGGACTCAACTTCGAACCGGTGCGGCAGGGCTTCGC
>JBKCPG010000136.1:0-6059 GCA_046309395.1 Cyanobacteriota bacterium
GGTGGACGAAAAAACCCATCCGGTTGCCCTGCCAGGTGGTGCTATCGCGCTGGCAGAAGTAGGGCACCGGCAGGGTGATGAGGCTCTTGCCTGAGAAAGTGTCCTCGGGTAAAAACGCGGTGGTGGCCGCCTTGGAAGCAACGCTTAGATCTCCTGAGGGTTCCGATGGCAGCGCTGGCAATGCCCAAACCCATTAAAAAGGGTCCCGAGCAGGCGTCTTCATTCTGCGGGGCGGCCTCAAGACCGTGACCAGCGCTTAAACCAACCAGAAAAGCTCAGGACTATCATGAAGATTCATGTCGACGAAGAAACTAAGCGTGCTTGCTCGTTTAAAATTTTTTTGTTAGCAATAAATCTGCTAAGATAAAATGGCACAATTTTCCTTGTTGTTAATCAAGGATCTATTTGTTAATTAAGGATCTTTTTGTAATCAAGGATCTTTTTGTAATCAAGGATATTGAACTTAATTAATCTCTGCTCTTTTTCCATCCAATCAATCTCTGCAATGGCTTTACTGTTTTCATCCGATTCTTATGGGGCTGCCTTTTCAATAGAGCCCCAGCTAGACAGTCGTGGAACCGATCTCCATGATCTGAATGGTTCAACCCAAGCCAATCTTTTTGGCAGCGTGGGTGCCTATGAATTCCAACTGCCTTGGCAGCAAATTACCGTGAATCAGGCCTGGTCCACGATGACAGCATCGACGATGGCCATAAAATCATACGAGTTTTCGCCGGGTGTAGATTTTCTCACTGGTTCTCTGCAGGCCGGATCACAATCATCAGGTGGATTCTGGAATGCCCAACAATCCTTTGCGAACGGTGATGGTAGTGATGCTATTACAGGACAAAACCAGGCGAGCACGCGAAAAATAGTTATCGGGATTCACTCAAATGTAGATCCAGATGCTGGTTTCACTGACGGCCACGCATGGATTTCGATCTATGACAGCGATACGGGCCTAACAACTAACTATGGACTTTGGCCTGACAGTCATCCGCGAACTCCCGACAATGGTGACGGAACGGACGTACGAATCGGGATGGAGGACGGCTATCTATCCGAGCACAGTCGTTATGTGGAAATAACGCCTGATCAATTGGAGGATTTCGAAGATTTCGCTGATAATGTTGACACCTGGGGTTACATGCACACCTGTGCCGAGTGGGCTACTGATGCTTGGAGTGAAACAACAGGTGAATGGGTTGATCCAAATGATTACTTTGGTTATGAGACTCCACGCATGGTGAGTCAAAGTATAATTGAACTTGAGAAAAAAGATCCGACATCACCAGGTACGCCTGGTAATACCGGAGGTCAAGGTGCCGGGGGAACCTCCTGTTGGGGAGAATAGTCAGGGTGCATTCATTGGAGGTAATTTCCGATCTTCCTTGTTAGCGGGGTGATGCTTCATTGGTGAGATATTGACCAGTACTGATACAGACTACCTATTTTTGCGAAAACTAGTTTAATTGTTTCCCCGCATCTACTTAGGGCTTGCTGAGAAACCCAGACCCGCTGCACTGCAGTTGATTCCAGCAGGAATCTCATGTTAGGATGGCTAATAATCAGCCATTTCTGGCTTAGAAGAACCTGCTGGCAGTCCAATGTACGTTTATCAGCACACGGGTCAGCCATCGATTGAGGAGTTCTACTCGCCCTTTGGTGGAAAGCTCGATCCAAACAACCGCTGGGTTCTACTCCACAAGTTGATTCCGTGGATTCCACTGGAAAGCCACTACGCACCCCAGTTCAGCGCCAGGACAGGAGCGCCAGCCAAGCCGTTCCAGATGGCGTTCGGGGCGGTGTACATCCAGCAACGATTGGGAGTGACGGATCGAGAGACGGTGGAGCTGAGCACGGAATCACCCTATCTGCAATTTTTCATTGGCTTGAGCGGTTACCAGCCTGTGCCGCCGTTTGACGCATCCATGATGGTGCACTTTCGCAAGCGCATTGGCCCTGAACTGATCAAGGTCTGCAATGCCATGACCAAGGCCAACGGGATCGCGATGATTAAGGAGCTGCTGGCGACGTGCGAGCAGGAGGACGGCAGGGCTCCAGAGGATCACAAGCAGCTTGCGGCGATTGAGGAGGAGCTTGGCGAGAAGCCAGCATCGCTGGATCCTGGTAGCAACTGGGGGACTCTGATCCTTGATGCAACTTGCGTGCCTGATGACATCCCCTACCCGGTGGACTTGAGGTTGCTTGCTGAATCCCGGGAAACAACTGAGAAGGTCATTGACGAGTTGTTCAAACAGTTACAGGGCAAGATTCCCCGTAAGCCGCGTTGCAATAGTGTGAAAGCTCACAACCTATTCCTGGCCATCATCAAAAAGAAAAAGCCGAGCCGTGAGGAGATCCGGGACGCGAAGCGCTTCCAGCTCAACGAGATCAGCCGCAACCTAAGAGCAATTGATGGCATGATCCATTGCGGCGCAGAGCTTTCAGCGCCTGGTTCACAGCTCTACCGCAAGCTGCTGATCGCGAGTGAAGTCACCCGCCAGCAGCAGGAAATGTACGCCGCTGACAGCCGGCGCATCGACGACAGGATCGTCAATCTG
This sequence comes from Cyanobacteriota bacterium, assembly GCA_046309395.1. GTDB lineage: Bacteria > Cyanobacteriota > Cyanobacteriia > PCC-6307 > Cyanobiaceae > Cyanobium. The sequence continues at coordinate 2,565 of JBKCPG010000136.1, forward strand.
TCGAAACCCCATGTACGACCGATCGTGCGAGGGAAGGCGGGTAAGAAAAACCGAGTTTGGAGCTAAGATCTCTATTTCCGATGATAATGGCTTTGTCGATGTGGACCGAATCAGCTGGGATAACTACAACGAAGCCAGCGACCTGATCGCACGCGCTAAGCGATACAAAGAAGAGCGAGGATACTATCCAGCTCGTATCTGTGCCGATTCGATCTATATGGCGTCAGAGAATTAGAAGTTCTGTGCAGCCAACGATATCAGTGTAACCACCGCCATCGGCAGCGGCAAGGGCCAGCGCTACTCCGAGCGGAACTGGGGCCGGCGGTGGAGGGTGTGGGGTCGGGGTGGTGGCTGGAGTTGGCGGTCTGAGGCCTCGGCTCTGGTGGGTGGAAGCACCTGGGGGTTTGCCGTACTGACGGGGCTGCCGTGCGGATCTATTCGTTGATCAGAGGCCATGACCAGGGCGGTGCAAGCCGAAAGCCCTGCAACAGGCCCAAGGGCGCTCCGGACGGGGCGCCCTTCTTATTGGGCCCATCTCATAGGTCTTTCCCAACGTGCCAGCTCCGTCTGGGTACCATGGTTAGGACAAAGACCCCGCCATGGCCGCCAACCTGCTGCTCACCCTGACCCTGGAGGACACAGCGGGGGCGAGCGCGGAGGACAAACGGGCGGTGGATGCGTTTGTTGCTGGACTGGTGGCTGAGATCAATGGCATTGAGGCAGGCAGCGCCAACACCCTGTCGGCGGAGGAGGCGGAACCTGGCAGCAAAGCCCTGGGCGGACTGCTGCTCGGTGCCCTGACCGCTGAGGTGAGTGGTGAGAATGCACTGAAGGTGCTCCGATATCTCCACAGCCGCCTGGTGGAACAACCCCACCCGATCCGCCTGAAGCTCTCGCGTAAGGGAATGGATGGAGCGGATGTGATGGTGGAGCTGGAGGGTTCGCCGCGCCATCAGGAGACGATGATGGCCCTGCTCACAGAGGCGGAGGTCGTGATGCGGCGGCTGAGTTGAGATGGCGGGCAAGCATGCGCTGTTGATCGGGATCAGTGCTTACGGGGAGGGACTCGCGCCGATTCCCTGTGCGCTGAAGGATGTGGACGCGCTCAGGGAAGTGTTGCTCGATCCGGAGCTTGGTGGATTTGCGGAGGATCGGTTGCGGGTGGTCACCAACCCCGGCCGGGTGGAGATGGAGAGTGCGATCGAGGCTTTTTACGCCGACAAGGATCAGGATGATCTGTTGCTGCTCTATTTCTCCGGCCATGGCTTTCGGCAGAATGATCGCCAGCTGCTGCTGAGCACCAGACAGAGCAGCAAGGTGACGCGTGACGGCCGTACGAATGTGCACCGTCCCACGACGCTTTCGGCGAGAGATGTGCGGGCCTACATGGATGGCAGCCGCTCCAGGCGCCAGGTGGTGATCCTGGACTGCTGTTTCAGCGGGGCGTTCGCGCTGGGGTGGGAGTTGAAAAAGGATGGCGGGAGCCTGGCGATCGAGGAATTGCTGGGCAGCAAGGGCCGGGCGGTGCTCGCTTCCTCGGATGCGATCGAAACGTCGCAGGCGGCGGAGGAAGGCGCAGGGCTGTCGGTGTACACCCGTTTTTTGGTGGAGGGGATCCAGACGGGCGCGGCGGCGGGCGAGGGAAGGGATTGGCTGAGCCCGAGGGATCTTCATCGCTATGCGGCCCAGCGTGTGGGCGATCTGGCGCCAGCGATGACTCCCCAGTTCATCCACACAGAGGACGGGGACTTGATCCGGGTGTGTCGCGTGCGGCGGGATCCTGGCACCGACTATCGCCAGAAGGTGCAGGAGCTGGTGGAGAAGCAGGCGGGCGTGATCACAGTGGCGGGCCGCGCCATCCTGGACGACCTGCGGCAGGAGATCGGCTTGGCGTCGGATCGGGCTGAGCGGATCGAGGCTGAGGTGCTGCAGCCCTTCCGCGACTACGACACCAAACTGGCCCGCTATCGCGCCACCATGGCGGCCACACTGGAAGCCTGCGGCAACGAGCCGGAGCGGCTCACGCCTCAGGATCGGGAGGAACTGAAGGAGTTGGAGCTGCGGCTCAAGTTGCGCGCGACGGATGTGGTGGTAGTCGAGCGCGAGCTGGGGCTGCTTCGGAGTGAGGAATCGTTGCAGGCACCACGGCCCCCACGAGCGGAGGAACCACCTGAGAGAGCAAACGCCCAGAGCCCTCCCCTGATCCAGATCCCCGCCACTCGCGGCTGGCTGGTGCGGGAGGGGAAGGAGTGGCGGAAGCGGGAGGAGTCGATCACCGTCGAGGGCTATCAGGAGGAACTGTCGAAGGGCGTCGCGATCACCATGCTCCAGATCCCCGCTGGGGAGTTTCTGATGGGCTCCCCTCAAAGCGAAGCAGGAAGATCAGAAAACGAAGGCCCCCAACACCAGGTGAAGTTGCGGAGTTTTTTCCTCGGGCAAACTCCTGTGACGCAGGCCCAGTGGAAGGAGGTCGCAGGCTGGCGGAAGGTGGCGAGCGACTTGGACCCTGATCCTTCCAGGTTCAAGGGAGCCTGCAGGCCAGTGGAGCGGGTGAGCTGGGAGCAGGCGATGGAGTTTTGCCAGCGACTGAGTCAGCGAATTGGAATGACTTATACCCTGCCCAGTGAAGCGCAGTGGGAATATGCGTGCCGGGCGGGAACAACGACACCGTTTGCTTTTGGAGAGACACTTACCACGGATCTGGCGAACTATCACGGGAACTACATGTATGGCTCAGGCCCAAAGGGTTGCTATCAAGGGAAAACAAGCGATGTGGGTGTTTTCCCTGCGAATGCCTGGGGATTGCAAGATATGCACGGCAATGTGTGGGAATGGTGCCTGGATAAGTGGCATAATAACTATATTGGAGCATCGATGGATGGATCCGCCTGGGGATCTGTTGAAGGTCAAGAAAGAAGGCTGCTGCGCGGCGGCTCCTGGAACTACTACCCCGGGGACTGCCGCTCGGCCTTCCGCAACCGCACTCAGCCCGACGATGCCGACGACGACGTCGGTTTCCGTGTGGTTTGCCTCCCCCAGGGCCCTTCCCTTAACACTTAATCCCTTAATCCCTCAACACTTGGCTGTTTCTTAACCATTGGCTGTTGGCTGTTGATTGCTTGGCGCCGCAGGCGCCCAATTTTTGTATGTGTTCAGGGGCCGGGACGGCTCAAGGCGAACTGCAGCCCTGCTGAACCCTTGACGACAGATTGATTCCCGCTTGCATCCAAATCAGAGACTGCGTGTCATGGTCGCCCCTCCGGCCGGGATTCCAGAAGCGGACTGGTCGTCGTGGCCGGCTGGTGCCCGCCAGTTGATCCTGGCTCAGCAGGAGGAGATTCAGGCTCTTAGGCGGGAGAACGACGAACTCCGCGTCCAACTCACCGCCTTGGCCACCGAGTTGGCGAGCCTGCGGGAGCGGATCGGCCGCAGCTCGCGCAACTCCTCCAAACCGCCCTCCAGCAATGGGCCTGGATTCAAGCCGCCGGAGCGGCG
>JBKCPG010000137.1:0-5084 GCA_046309395.1 Cyanobacteriota bacterium
CATGCGTGAAGCCACAGACACCCGACCGGATCGAGCCCCAGATGCCAAGACGATGACCCTCGACCGGTGCTAAGACGCCCCCCACGGGGCGCCTTCCTGTTGGCGAGACATTCACCAGGCCACACGTGCGCTGCTCTGACCTTCTCCCGATCGCCCCCGCGGATCCGCCCTCTGGAGGAGGCCGACTGGCCGGCGGTTTCGGCGCGGCTGGAGCCGGTGTTCCGAGCTGGTGAAACCTTCCCGCACGGCCCAGCCATCACGGACGCGGAAGCGCGGGTGGCGTGGTGCTCACCCACCACCATCTCCGCGATCTCGGCACCAGGACGTTCGTTCTCAAGCCGGGCGAAAATCCGGCCATCCCAGGCATGGCCCCTGGCGGTGGCGGGGTGCGGGACAAGCTTCCTTGTGTCTGCTCGGTGATTCGCGGCAAGGTATTGGAATCCTCCACCCCGAGTCAGCAGGCAGCCGCCAACAGCAAGGAACAGTTCTCCCATTCGCCGGATCTCAAGAAGGCGCTCCTCGATGCGATCATCGGAGCTTTGGATGCCCATCAACTGATGAGCAATCAGGCACTCAACTCAGAGGACGTGCGTGAGGATCTGCGTGATCAAGGTCTGAAAGAATGAGCCCGGATTCATACACCCTCGCAGCCGCCGAACAAGCGCAATGTGGCGATGCGGATGATGGCCGAGCGCGGTCGGGGTCTGGTGCTGGTGGGTGCCGCTGGGCTGGATCTGGCCCCCCCGGGGTGCAACCGCAAAGTCACCTCGTACTCCGGCCCGATCCCCAGCCCTGAGTCTTGATCGGGCATCAGCCGTTTCATGCCCACTTGGATCAGGCAGGCCAGGGGCTGGTCGCTCCAGCTCCCGGGCATGGTCTTGAGGCTGCGGGAGGTGCCTGGCTCATCGTTCCGCGGCCCGCCCTCGCGCCCTCCAGGGCCTGTCTTGCTTCCGCGCGGTCTTCCCGCCGGAGGGCGGCCCATCCCAGCGCCACCTGCGCGGCAACACCCGGGCTTCCTCGAACCGGAGCTGCCGCGGGAGCGGACCGATGGGGGCCATCGCCAGTGCTTCATGGATGCGCACTAAGATGCGCGCTTCAATGGATCTGGAGCGTGCGCACCACTTTGGAGTTGCCGGATCCGCTGTTCGCGCGGCTGAAAGCCCGAGCGGCGATCGAGGGTGTCACCCTTAAACAGTTGCTGCGCAGCTACGTGGAGCAGGGTCTCAGCGCCGCAACCACCCGAGCCGAGCTCAAACGCTCCGCGGCCACGCTGCCGCGGCTGAACGGGGCGCTGGCCATCCAGCACCACCAGCTGAGCAACGCCGCCCTGTTCGAACTGCTCGAGCCATGAGCGCGGCGGCCGACTTGCCGGATCTGAATGTCTGGTTGGCGTTGACCTGGCCCGACCATCTCCATCATTCGCACGCCGTTCATTACTGGGAACATCAGGCCGCTGATCAGGTGTTGTTCTGCACGGTGACCGCCCTCGCGGATGAAGGCAAAGCACCAGCCCTGGCAGCAGAAGCGCAGCGTCACCAGCTGCTTGGCGCGGATCCGGGCATTGGGGCTGGCCAGTCGCAGCTGACTCTTGAGGTCGTTGCCGAAATAGATCCCGCCGCTGTGGTGCAACAGCTGCTCCAGGCGCCGCAGGGCCTGGCTGTGGGCCTCGTCGCTGCGCCGGTTGCCCCGCTCGCTGAGGCGCAGGGCCAGACGGTCGATCCGTTCGCTGCGGATCAGGCCCACGCCGGTGCCAATCGCGTCTTCTTCGAAGACCAGATACCAGCCGATGTTGTGGAACAGCAGCTGCAGCGGCCACACCCGAAACGAGCCGTTGGGGCTGTCCGCAAAGGAGCCCACCGTCGCGTAGCGCTCCAGCTCGATGCGGCGCCGCTCCACGATCGCCGTTTCCAGGGCCTCGGCCTGCCGCTCGGCCGCCAGGGAATCGGGCCGCATCAGGGCGCTGCTCACGATCGAGCGATTCGCAAAAGCCCGCACCGGGGTGGTGGGCTTGCCGCTGAGTCTGCAAGGCGAGAGCGATCCTGCGGGTGTGGATGCCGCGGCCCGCAAGCGGGTGGAGCTGCTGGCCATGAAGGCTGTTTTCGAGGCGGAGAAGGCCCTGGGCCGCATGCCTAAGCACGTGAGCGCCCAGCGCGGCCTGGGCTACGACATCGAATCGATCGATGCCCAGGGGAACCTGTTCTTCATTGAGGTGAAAGGCTGAGTGGATGGGGCCGATTCCGTCACCCTCACGATCAACGAGGTGAACACCGGCCGTAACGCACCCCATCGCTTCCGCTTGGCGCTGGTGAGCGTGGAGGGCGAACGGGCCTCACCACCGGTGTATGTGAGCGGCTTCGACTGGGGTTTGCCCGGTTTCGGCGACACCCGGATCACCAAGAACCTGCAGCAGCTGCTGGCCGCGGTGAGGACACCGCATTGAACAGCGCCTGTCGCCAGCATGAGCTTCCCGTAACCCTTGGAAAATCCAGCAGGAATCCTCCTAGAATTCATCACAGGCTTGACGGGACGCCATGGCCAAGCAGTCCATTTCCATCTCCGTGGAGACTGAGCTGCTTGAGGCGCTCGATCAGGAGCTGCGTCACGAGTCGCATCGCCAGCAGAACCGCTCAGCGGCTGTGGCCGAGGCGCTGGAACTGTGGCTGCAGGCCCGCCGTCTGGCGGCGCTGCGGCAGGCCTATCGCGAGCTGGGCCAGCTGGAGAGTGGTGATCTGGAAGCAGCCGTGCAGGATGCCGTGGCCATGGGCAGCGAAGCCCTGGATAGAGAAGCCCAGGACAGTGAGGCCTTCGACCGAGGGCCATTGGAGCGCCTGGGTGGCTGAGCGGGGACGTCTCTACCGCTGGCCCCGCAACCGACCGTTTGGCGACAGCAAGGCCAGGCCGGTGCTGGTGGTGTCGCCGGAGGCCGCCAATCAGTCCAGCCAACGCCTGGTGGTGGTGCCGATCAGCCGCGATCCACGCCTGACGCAGCTCGCCCTTGCCGTCCCCCTGCCGGCGACGCCCGCTACCGGATTGCAGCAACCCAGCTATGCGATGGCCTGGCACCCCACCACGGTGCCGCGGGAGCAGCTGGAGGGTCCGTTCGGCCGGATCAGCCCGGAGCAACTCAGGAGCGTGCTGGCAGCCCTGAGCACGGCCCTCGATCTGGACATGCTCGAGCCCTGGCAGGAGGGTGAATGACACCCAGGCACGCCGTGAATCCAGACCTCCCCGAGTGTGGCAATCGGGTTGCCGATCTTGAGTACCGCGCCCGGATCGCCGAACTGTTCTTGACCGGCGCCTGGGGGGTGGAGCTGGAAACCTTCGAGGCGGACCAGGAACGGGAGCGCCAGCAAGGAAGACCTCTACACCTTTGAAGGCAAGAAGCTGTTCCCCGAGCGCAGGAGCTACACCGCCCAGTACGAGCTGAGCCCCAGCGAAAAGGTGCTCTACGAGCGCGTCACCGAGTACGTGCGCGACGAGATGAACCGTGCCGAGCGCAACGCCCAGGCAGAAGGCGGGGCCAAGCGGCGAGTGAACGTGGGGTTCGCGTTGATGACGCCGACCACTGGTCGCGCCAGTACGAGGAGCTCAAGCACAAGGACACCGCACCGCTGGCAAGCGAACCCGCCTACCGGCCCATGTGGCCAAGGAGCGGGCCGAGCTGCTGGTGAGTCGGCTCGGCAAGCGCATGGCTGCTCTCGATGCTGAGGCCCAGATCAGCGCCCGGCTGCCTCTGATCAAGGGAGGAGCACTGATCGTGCCCGGGGGGCTTCTGCGCCAACTGCGCGGTGAAACCCCCGATGCCAGCGTGGATGCCGAAGCCCGCAGGCGGATGGAGCTGCTCGCCATGGAGGGGGTGTTTGCGGCCGAACGCGCCCTTGGCCGCACACCTGTGGACAAGAGCGCTGACCGCGGCATCGGTTTTGACATCGAATCAGCTGCTCCTGATGGCTCGCTGGTCTTCATCGAGGTGAAGGGCCGGGTGGAGGGCGCTGACTCGCTGACCCTCACCTACAACGAGCTGAAGTGCGGCAACAACCAGCCCGAGAAGTTCCGGCTGGCGATCAGCACGGTGAGTGGCGATCGGGCCTCGCCGCCGCGGTATGTGAGTGGGATCGACTGGGGCCGCCCTGGTTTCGGCTCCACCGGCTCAAACTTTTCCCTGGCTCAACTGCTCTCCGTTGCCGAGGGACCCCATTGAGCAAGACGAGCACCCTCGTCCCTAGGATTGCAAGCATTGCATGCACTGCTAGCGGAGGAACCGCCGTGGCCAGCCTCACCATCCGCAATCTCGACGACGCCACCAAGGCCCAGCTGCGGCTCCAGGCGGCCCGCCATGGCCGCTCCATGGAGGAGGAGGCGCGCACGATCCTGCGTGAGGCCGTCTCCGGCGGCACCAGCACCCCAGCGGCCAGGGGTCTCGGCAGCCGCATCCAGGCCCATTTCGCTCACCTGGGGGGTGTGGAGCTGGAGTTGCCGGAGCGCAACTCCATCGCCCAACCCGCCGGCTTCGAGGGCGGGGAGGCAGCGAAGTGATCGTGCTCGACACCAACGTGATCTCCGAGTTGATGCGGCCACAACCGGAGCCCCGGGTGCTGGCCTGGGCTGATGGCTTGGATCCAGACGCGGTGGCGATCACGGCCATGAACGAGGCCGAGATCCTGCACGGCATCGCCCGCCTGAGCGATGGACGGCGCAAACGGGCCCTGCGGCAGAGCTGGGAGGGGCTGATCGCCGAGCTGTTTGTCGGGCGGGTGTGGGGCTTCACCAGCGAAGCCGCCCACTGGTACGCCGAGCTGCTGAGCCGCCGTGAGCGCCTGGGCCGGCCCATGGCCACGGCCGATGCCGTGGTGGCCGCCACCGCGCTGGCCAAGGCGCCCAGCTGGCCACCCGCGATGACGCCGACTTCGCCGATGTCGGCTTGGTACTGATTAACCCCTGGAACACCCCATGACCAGCGACCACCCCGTCAAACGCCGCAAGAAGCTGATCGAGGTGGCCATCCTGTTGGAGGCAGGCAGGGAGCCGCCTGGACAATCAGGGCATGCCGACGCCAGAATCCATTATTCAGAGGGATTACCCCG
>JBKCPG010000138.1:0-2951 GCA_046309395.1 Cyanobacteriota bacterium
ACCCGCGACGTCTCAGGCGAAGGGGTGCAACAGGCCCTGCAGAACCCGCGGGAGGGCACGGGCGCCAACGCCCCCCCCCAGGGGGGCCGCACACATCCCTATCACGATTGCATTCAGAGCGACACCAGCCAAATCCGGTTCATCTGCGGGGGGGCCTTCGTCGGTCTCGAGGATGTGGTGCAAAAACGGATGGGGCGCAACGCCATTGGCTTCCTGCCCGCCGATGGGCAAAGTCGCCCCAAAGCCAGCAAAGAACGCCACGCCGCTGAGGTGTTGCGCCATCTCGAACCAGACGACCTGGTGCGCTACGGCCTGATCCCGGAATTCATCGGCCGCTTGCCGGTCACCGCCGTCCTGGAACCTTTGGACACGACCGCCTTGGAAGCCATCCTCACCGAGCCCAGGGATGCCCTGGTGAAGCAATTCCAAACCCTTCTAAGCATGGACAACGTGCGCCTGGACTTCGAGCCTGGCGCCGTGGAGGCCATCGCCGCCGAAGCCCACCGCCGCAAAACCGGCGCCCGGGCCCTGCGGGGGATCGTGGAAGAGTTGATGCTGGAAGTGATGTACGACCTGCCCTCTCGCCGCGATGTGAAAACCTTCACCGTGACCCGGGATCTGGTGGAGCAGCGCAGCCGCTCCAACGTGCTGCCCATTCCCAGCGCCAACGGGAGAACCGATCACCGGGAACACAGCAATCAGGCCAGCGCCTGACCGGCAATCCCCACCCCCCGCTCCTTTCTGTTCCCAGGTGGAGGGCGCGAAGCTGGCGGAGCCCCTTCACCCCCTCCACCCTTGGCCGCAGCCGACCATCTGCAGGTCCCCCGTCAACACGGCCTCTTCAACCACCATGGCATCGACCTGGGGGATGGCACCGTGGCTCATTATCTGGAGGGCCGGGAAATTCTGCGGAGCCCCAGGGCCGACTTCAGTCGGGGTCTCGAGATCACCACGGTGGAGTACACGCCTGGCAGCTGTTCGCCTCCCGGCATCACCGTTCGTCGGGCGATGGGGCGGTTGGGAGAACAGAACTACAACCTGCTCTTCAACAACTGCGAGCATTTTGCCCACTGGTGCAAAACCGGACGCCATCGCAGCAACCAAGTGGAGGATTGGCTCCACACGGGCAGCCTGGGCGCACTGGCGATCGGCCAATTCATCCCGGCCGCCGTGCTCACAGGCGCCAGGATGCTGCTCCGCCACGGCATCACGGTGGACCCCGGCCATCTCGAAAAAGGTCGGGAATTGGCCTTGAAAACCCTGGGCCACCTCGACGGCATGCGGGTGAAACTGCAAGAGCGCCTGGAGGAGGAACTCAGCCGGGCGGAATCGCGCTGGGGGGGAACTGATGATGGCGGCGACCAGTTCATTCGCCTGCGACTGGCGGCCCAAAACCTGGCCGACCAACTCAGTGAGGTGGAGGAGATGGAAGCCAAGCTCGAGACCCTGTTGAGCGCGGAAGAGAAAATAGAGGTGGACGTCCACCCATCTCCCTGATCCACACTCCCCCTGTGTGCCGGCCTCCCCGCCTGGGGCAGTGGCAGAGAATGGCGGGATGAGCCAGGCCTACCAACCCCTCCATCACAAGTACCGCCCCCAGCGGCTGGCGGAGCTCGTGGGCCAGGAGGCCATCGCCACCACCCTCGCCAACGCCCTCAAGAGTGGCCGAATCGCGCCGGCCTACCTGTTCAGCGGCCCCCGGGGCACTGGCAAAACCTCCAGCGCCCGCATCCTGGCGCGGTCGTTGAACTGCCTGGTCAGCGATGGCCCCACCGCCGATCCCTGTGGCCGCTGTGATCTGTGCGCCGCCATCACGGCGGGCACGGCCTTGGATGTGATTGAGATTGACGCGGCCTCCAACACGGGGGTGGACAACATTCGGGAGCTGATTGAACGCTCCCGCTTCGCCCCCGTGCAGGCCCGTTGGAAGGTGTACGTGGTGGACGAATGCCACATGCTCTCCACCGCCGCCTTCAACGCCCTTCTGAAAACCCTGGAGGAACCTCCGCCGAGGGTGGTGTTCGTGCTGGCCACCACCGATCCCCAGCGGGTGCTCCCCACGATCCTCTCCCGTTGCCAGCGCTTCGATTTCCGGCGCATCCCGCTGGAGGCCCTCGAACAGCACCTGAGCTGGATCGCGAGCCAAGAGGAGATCCCGATCACCGCGGAGGCCCTTCATCTGGTGGCCCAGCGGGCTCAAGGGGGGCTGCGAGACGCGGAAAGCTTGCTCGACCAGTTGAGCCTGCTGCCGGCCCCGATCGAGCCCGGGGCGGTCTGGGACCTGATCGGCGCCGTTCCGGAGGAGGAGTTGTTCGCCTTGGCCAGCGCCATGGCCACCGCCGACCCGCTGGCCGTGGTGGAGGACTGTCGGCGCCTGCTGGATCGGGGCCGGGAACCCAACGCGGTGCTGCAAGGACTGGTGGCGCTGCTGCGCGATCTCCTGTTGGCCGCCGTGGCGCCAGAGCGCCTGGACCTCACGAGTGTGTCCCCCTCATTGAGGCCCCGGCTTCCCGCCCTGGCGGGACTGATGGGCCAAGACCGCCTGCTTCAGTGGCATGGCGCTCTCAAAGGCAGTGAGCAACAGCTGCGCAACAGCGTGCAACCCCGGCTGTGGTTGGAGGTGCTGCTCCTGGGCCTGCTGGCTGGACCGGTGGCCCTCCCCCGATCGACGGTGGCGGTGGAAAGGGCTCCCACTCCCGCCAGCCAGGGGGCCAGCCCCCTGGCGCCCCCCGCCGAAGGGACGCCATCCGCCCCCGCGGGGGCCGCGCCCGAACGAAGCGCGCCCCAAGCCCCCGCGCCCACGGTGGATCAGCCCCCGCCAACCACGGTGGACACCCCGAATCTGGAGGAACTCTGGCAACAGATCCTGGCGGGGCTGCAGCTGCCCTCCACACGCATGCTCCTCTCCCAACAGGCCCAGCTCAAACAGCTCGATGGGCGAAGGGCGGTGG
>JBKCPG010000139.1:0-5166 GCA_046309395.1 Cyanobacteriota bacterium
GAGGTCCCCCCCCCGGCGACCTTGCCCCGCCTGCGGGTGCGCCTACTGGAGGATGGCTACCCCTGCTGGCTGGACCGGGCTGACCTCCTCCAGCACGGCGAGCCCGTCCTGGGGCCCCCTCAACCCCGCGGCTGGGACCGGGCCGGGGTTGAGGCCTGCCTGCCCGCCGTGCTCGCCTTCGCCCAACAAGCCATGGCCGTGCCCAACCAGTACCTCTGGGGCGGCAGCCTGGGGCCGAATTTCGATTGTTCCGGCCTGGTGCAAACCGCCTTCGCCCAGGTGGGCCTCTGGCTGCCGCGCGATGCCTACCTCCAGGAGCGCTTCTGCCAACCCGTGGCCGTCCAACCCGGCCACACCTCCCTGCTCCAACCCGGTGATCTGATCTTTTTCGGCACCCCCCAGCGCTGCACCCATGTGGGCCTCCACCTGGGCGGGGGGCGGTATCTGCACAGCTCCGGCCAGGAGCACGGCCGCGACGGCCTGGGGGTGGATGATCTGAATCCTCGCAACGCCCACCCGGTGGCCACCCACTACCGCCTCACCCTGCGGGGGGCCGGGCGGGTGACGCGCGGTCATGATGGCAGTCCCCTGCCCCCCTAGGGCAGTCCGTCCCCTCGAGCGCCACCATGGCGGACCCTGTCGCTGTTCGTTCGACCCGCTGCGATGGCGCCGCCCAGGCCGCTCCCCCGCCGCCCGGCCCGCCAGCCCCCCTGGAGCTTTCGGTGGTGGTGCCTCTTTACAACGAGGAGGGGAGTCTTCAGCAGCTGGTGGATCAGGTTCTATCCGCCCTGCGGCCCCTGGGCCTCTCCTTCGAACTCGTGCTCGTCGATGATGGATCGCGGGATGCCACCCCCCTGCTGCTGCGCGAGTTGGCTTCCCGGGTGCCGGAGCTGGTGGCCGTGCTCCTGCGCCGCAACTACGGCCAAACCGCCGCCATGGCCGCCGGCTTCGACAGCAGCCGCGCCCCGATCATCGTCACTCTCGATGGCGATCTGCAAAACGACCCCGCCGACATCCCCCTGCTGCTGGCCACCCTGGAGGAGGGCTACGACCTGGTGAGCGGGTGGCGTCACCAGCGCCAGGACGGCGCGATCAACCGCCTTCTGCCCTCCCTGATCGCTAATCGTCTGATCGCGAACGTCACCGGGGTGCGCCTCCATGATTACGGCTGCTCACTCAAGGCCTATCGACGGGAGGTGGTGGCCGACATGAACCTCTACGGCGAGCTCCATCGCTTCCTGCCGGCCCTGGCCTTCATCGAGGGGGCCCGCATCGGTGAGGTGCGCGTCCAGCACCACCCCCGCCGCTATGGCAAGAGCAAGTACGGCATCGATCGCACCTTCCGCGTGTTGATGGACCTGCTCACGGTGTGGTTCATGAAGCGCTTCCTCACCCGCCCGATGCATGTGTTTGGCCTGGCGGGGCTGATCACCCTGGGCATCGGCCTGGGGCTCGCCCTCTGGCTGGTGGGCGAAAAGCTGCTCCTCGGCACCGACATCGGCAACCGGCCCCTGCTCCTGATGGCCGTGCTCGCCATCCTCAGCGGCGTGCAACTCTTCTGCTTCGGTCTGCTCGCCGAACTGCAGATGCGCACTTACCACGAAAGCCAGGGACGACCGATCTATCGGGTGCGGGCCACGTTGCGGGGCGGCGCTCCGGCCTGATCGTTCGTCCCGCCGTTCGCTGGCGCGGGGCTGGGCTTGCCGCGGAAGGCCTCCATGGCCAGCGCCGCCTCCCGCATCACCCGGAGATCAGGATCCCGCAGCCCCAGCCGGAGCAACGGGAGCGCCTCTCGGTGCCCCCAGGCCCGGGCCAGCCGCATGGCCTCCAGCCTCCGGCAGCCTCCCGCCTGATAAGCCTGTCTCAGCTCCCGGAGCCAATCGCCCCGCTGCCGCGCCGTCGCGCCGACCGTCGCAAGGGCCCTCGGCGCCACCAGCTCGCCGCCCTCCCCAGCGGGGCTCCCCGCCGCCGCGGCGTCCTCCGGCGGGTGTTGCCGCGCCTCCCACACCAAGGTGTTCCGCGCCCGGTTCAGGGCCGCCACCGCGCTTGTGTCGGTGCTTTTGAGCAGGGGACGGGGCCGGCGGCCCGCCATCCACAGCCCCGCCGCCAGGATCGTGGCGGCCAGGACCCCAAGCAGGGAGGTGTTCATGCTGCTGAGCGGTTCATGCTGCTGAACTTTTATGTCACCCCCAGCCTGTGCCCGGGGGCGTCGCGGAAAGGCCTCCTTACAGTACCGGCGGTTGTTACTGGCCTTGCCATGACTGGAAGCTTCGCCGCCGCTTGGATGCCCTCCGTGTTCGTCCCCCTGGTGGGAATCCTGGCCCCCGCCGTGGCCATGGCCCTGCTGTTCAACGTGATTGAGGCTCGCGACTGATCCGGTCGCCGTCGCCATTCCCCGCAAGCACCCCTTTCCCCCCACCGCCATGACCGTCACCCCCGTGGCCGACCCCTGCGTCGGCAACCTGGCGACTCCCGTCAACAGCAGCTACTTCACCAAGGCCTTCCTCAACGCCCTGCCGGCCTATCGCCCCTCCCTCTCGCCCAATCGGCGCGGGTTGGAGGTGGGCATGGCCCACGGCTTCTTCCTTTTTGGCCCCTTCGCCCTCACCGGCCCCCTGCGGCTCACGGAATACGCCAACACCGCCGGCCTGCTGGCCACCATCGGCCTGGTGTCGATCCTGACCGTGTGCCTCTCCATCTATGGAACCGCCGGCCGGGGCCCCAACGTGCAGCCCCCTGACGCCACCATCGACAACCCCCCCGCCGATCTTTTCACCAAGGCTGGCTGGGCGGAATTCGCCAGTGGCTTCTGGCTCGGGGGCTGCGGTGGCGCCGCCTTCGCCTGGTTCCTCTGCAGCACCGCCATCGTCTCCCCCCTGGTGAAGATCGCCGGTGGCGTCTGGAGCGTCAACTGAACGCCGAGCGCCCGCGGCGGCCCCGGCCACAACCCTCCAGCCCTGGATCCACCAGGGCTTTTTTTTGGGGCGGTGCTCCTTGATGTCCGCCGCCTCCGGGGGCCAGGGGGCCATTCCGCACAGCGCGTCCACCGCTCTTGAGATGGCGATCCCCCCTCCAGATCGCTACTCTTGGCCGCGCCCCTGGTCCGTCCCGCCCCGCCGCCCATGCTTCGGACCGTTCTCCTCGGGGCCACCGCCATCCTTCCGGCCCTAACGCTCCCGCCCGCGGGGGCCTCGGAACGGAGGCCGAGCCCGGCGCCGCGAATTGAGCCGATCACGCTGGCGGAAGCGAACGCCTCCGGCCCCGACGCCCAAGGGTCCGAGGCCCAGGGGCCCGATGCCCTGCCGACAGATCCGGGGTCTGAGCTGACTCAGGCGTCGCCGGAAGCCCCCGCCCCCGCGGAGCCGGTCCCCTCTCCCTGGGGGGGCACGTTGGAGTTCTACGGTTTCACGCCGCTGCGCACCACCACCTCCGTCACACGGGCCGCGACCGAACGGGATCTTCCTGGTCTGCGCGGCCATCGCCGAGGCAACCGGATCCCAGAGCCGCTCTCCCGCCGTCTCGATGATCTGCGCGAACAGCTGCCTGGCCTTACCATCCCCGATCGGGTGAAAGGGCTCCGGGGAAGGCTCCCACAACGATTGTTGCCCGAGCAGGTCGAGGTCCCGGGCTTCACCGCTGTCACCGATGTGGGGCTTGGCGCCCTTTTGGAGCACCTCACCGACATCTTTTTCCTCCGCGGCAGCGTGGAGTACAACCGGATCGGTTTCCAGACCGACCTCAGCTACGTGGGCCTGGGCGCGCGGACCGCCACTACCTTCGAGCGGAGCCGCCGTTTCTTCCCGAATCTGCCCGTGCCCACGCGCACGCTGAAGACGCAGCTTGCCGTCACCCAGGGCATCTACGACTTCGCCCTCCGTTACCGCTTCGGGGAGCGGGAACGGGCGATCGGCACCCCGGGCGCGGTCACCGTGATTCCCTATGCCGGTGTGCGCGTGCTGGATCTGGGGTTGGAAACCACCAGCACCTTCGAAGGCCCCCTGGCCCTGCGCTCCCGAGACTTCAGTTTTGGCAGCCCCATCGCCCAGCCCTTGCTGGGTCTGCGGGGCCAGGTGTTTCTGAGCCCGAAGTTGCGTCTCTTCGCCCGGGGCGATCTGGGCGGCTTCGGCACCAACGGCGCGGTGGACATGTCCGGCAATGCCCAGGCGGGTGTGGGCTATGCCATTGGCAATTCCACCCAGCTCGATCTCTCTTGGCGCTATTTGTATCTAGCCCGCGATAACGGGGAGTCCCCGAATACCGCCTATGCGATTGATCAGAACGGTTTCGAGGTGGGAGTGAAGTTCTTTTTCTGAGTCTTCGGGGTTTTCTGGCGAATTGGGGTTTGGCTATCCCGGTTCAGTGGATCGTCGCATCTTCTCAGAATGGATGGTTTCAACAAGCTTGCTTTCCTCCTCTTGCCCTGCCCTGGCCACCGATGCGGCTTACGCTCCACATCAGCGGCGGGAAGTTGCTCAATGCATTCAACAGGCATGCTTGACCGCCCGTCCGCTGCATCTTGATGTTAGGCCTTCGAGCGGAGCAGTTGATCATAGTCTGCATGGCTACCAATCCACACCCAAATCAAGTCATCTCCTCCGTCTTCAACTGCTAAAGCTCTAAAACGCAAGCCAATCCTCGCCGACCAAAACCTGCCAACCCTCTTGAAATGGAGCGAAGGGTGACGCGGCTCGGATTTGAGGATTTCGAAGCAGCGATCAGCCTGGAGTTTGATCTCTGATGGAAGAGAGTGATAACAAGCCCAGAAGCGTGGGCTGGCACGATGCCTCACAACTCAGAACATCGCCCAGACAGACTGTCGCTAATTGCTTCATTTGCGAGCCAATCAAGCCTGCCTGTGGTCATGTCATCCTCCATCTGCTGGTCCCAGTCCGATGCGTCGAACGACAAGAACCAAGCCCGAAACTCGGCCCGCTTCGCAGGTGGCAGCAGCTGAACCGCAGCCTCAATCTCTTCAAGAGTGCTCATAAACCCGATTTTACCTGAGTTATCCGACTGAGCCATGCCACATGCCGGATAGGCCTAACTAGTCATTGTCATTGGATGGTTCTGTGAACCGCGCAACCACCAACTCTCTGTTCCGCAAACTACCGGCCAAGGGGTTGGCGGGTCCAGTACAACCTCAGGTGGTGCATGGGGTTTAAGGGA
>JBKCPG010000140.1:0-2623 GCA_046309395.1 Cyanobacteriota bacterium
ATCACCATCACGACCCCGCCGCTGGTTGGGCCTTGATCGCCTGGGTGTGCTCCAGGTGCTCGGCGGCATCGCCCTCGGCCTGATTGCCCTGTTCTCCTCCTATGACCACATCACCCTCGCCGGCCGCACCCTGCAGCTCCAACAGCAATGGGGAACCCCTTTCATCGCTGCCTCGCTGGCGGCAGTTTTTATCGACGCTCAACTGGCGACGGGATCCCGGCTACGAGCAGCGCGTGATGCAATTCGAGCAGCGCAGGATTCAGCACGAGCTGAGGATGGAGCAGCTCGGGAGCGAGATCGAGCAGATCGAGAAAGAAACCGAGCTGCTGAGGCGCGAGAACGCCAGACAGAAAGCTTTAAGCGCCTTGATCAAGCGGCACTGCTTTCCGGACGATTTCAACTCAACCCCACTCCCACCAACCGAGCCCGGTTCCAGTTCTTCCTGACGTTGATCGCGGACGCCAGTTCGCCCGATCTGGAGGGGTAGGGATCCCCTCTCACACCCCCTTCCCCTCCTTCTCCAGCTCCTGCCGGATCGCCCGCAGCAGATCCGCCTCGTGGATCGGTCGGCCGCCTTCGGCGATGGCCCGCAGGCTCACCCGGCGCACCACGTTGAGGATCAGGCCGCCGGAGAGTTCATGGCGCTCGGCGAGGGCCTCCAGATCCACCTCCAGCTGGGCCTGGGGGGAGAAGGCCTCGCGCCACAGCCGCAGCCGTTGCTCGGGCCCCGGCAGCGGGAAATACACCACGCTCTCGAAGCGCCGCAGGAACGCCCCATCCAGGTTCGCCGGCAGGTTCGTGGCCAGGATCACCACGCCGTGGAAGGTTTCCAGCCGCTGCAGCAGGTAGGCGATCTCCTGGTTGGCGTAGCGGTCGTGGGCATCGCGGGTTTCGCCGCGCTTGCCGAACAGGGCCTCGGCCTCATCGAACACCAGCAGCCAGCGGCGTCGCTCCGCCCGCTCCAGCACCGCCGCCAGGTTTTTTTCCGTTTCGCCGATGTACTTCGACACCGCCTGCGACAGATCCACCCGCCGCACCTCCAGCCCCAGCCGCTGGCCCAGCAGCGCCGCCGTGAGCGTTTTGCCCGTGCCCGGCGGCCCGTGAAACAAGGCCCGGTACCCCGGCCGCAGCCGCCGCCCCATGCCCCAGCGCTCCCGCAGGGTGGCCTGGTGCTCCAGATGTTGCTCGATCTCCTCCAGCTGGCGCAGGGTGCCCGCCGGCAGCACCAGCTCCGGCCAGGTCATGCCCGTCTCCAGCCGTTGCGCCACCGCTGCCGTGTCCAGCGCCTCCCCGGGGCGCGGTCCGGCCCCGGTCAGCCACGCCAGCCAGGGCCCCGACAGCCGCAGCACCGCCTTCAGGGGCGAATCCCCCTCCAGCGGCGCCAGCAGCCCCCGCCGCCGCAGCGGGCCCTCCTCCGCCAGCAGCCGCAGCACCGCCGCCCGGCCCGCCAGATCTTCGCCAGCGGCCAGAAAAGCCAGGGTGTCGCCCGTGGGCTCGAAGCCTCCATCCCGCAGCACGCCGCCGCATTCGCTGAAACGCCGCTCCAGCGCTGGATTGGCCAGCAGCAGCGGATCGAGCGTCGCCGGCCGCAGCTGGGCCGCCAGCAGCAGGGCCAGGGCCAGCCGGGTCAGCGGTTCAGCGGCCAGCTCGGTCACCAGCTCCGCCCAGGGGCTGGCGTTCTCCCGTCCGGCGGGCGGCGGCGGTGGCTCGGGGATCAATGGCAGGGTCCCGGAGTCGCCATCGCCGTGGAACAGCCGCTCCAGTCGCGCCCGCGCCAACGCCGCCAGCCAGTCGAGTTCGCACTCCAATTCCATCAGCTCCGGCGCGAGCGGTTGGGCGCGCCCTTCGCGCTCCCGCAGCGCTTGGAACCCATCCTCCATCGCCTCCGCCTCCCGCTCATCCAGCGGGAACCGCATCCGCTCCACCCGGGCGACGCTCTCCAGCAACCCGAGCCGCTCCCGCGGCTGGAGATCCGCCGCCAGCCGCCGCAGCCGCGGCAGCAGCCGAGCCAGCAGCTGGCTGTCGCCCTGGCCCAGGCGCAGAAAGGCCAGCAGCTGCTCGGCGTTCAGCTGCTCCGCGTTGGTCCAGGCCAGCCGGCTGAGGTTGAGGTAGTCGCTGGGGCCGAAGGCGGCCAGGTGGCGGCGCCAGGCAGCCTCGGTGGCGCGGTGATTGGCCGCCTCCGGCAGGCGCAGCAGGGCCACCGTGTGCAGGCCGCCCCGGCCTGGATCGGGCACCAGGGCCCGGCCACCCCCCGCCTCCGCCCAGCCGCACAGGGCGTGGTAGTTCACGCTCAGGGAGAAGGAACCATGGGTCACCAGCCCCGGCGGCTCGGGCCACACCACCTCCTCCAGCAGGTGGTGCCCCTTGTCGGCTGAGAGCAGCAGCAGCCCCTGGCGGGAGAGGGCGGCCAGCCGCTCCAGGGCCCGCAGCGCCGGGGCGGGGAACAGCAGCCAGGCCTCCTCCAGCTCCGCCAGCTGGCGCTGATAGTCCGCCAGCAACCCATCCAGGCTGGGCTCTGCGAAGGGGGCGGCGGCCAACGGCTCGCTGCGATGGTCGAGCTCCAGCGTTTGCAGCAGCGCCGCCGCCTCCCGGGCGTCGCCGCCCTCCTGCGGCTGCAGCAGCC
>JBKCPG010000141.1:0-6027 GCA_046309395.1 Cyanobacteriota bacterium
GGTGCCTTACGAAGCCTGGACGGCAGCTCTGTACCCGTTCATGGACATCCCGGCGCTGGTGACGGCGATCGTGGTGGCCAGCGTGTACCTCAGCAAGAAGACTGGCCAAGCCGAAAAGGTGGAAATCTGGCCGATCATCAAAGAGAGCCTGCAGAGTTCAGCCGTGACGGCTCTGCTGATGGGTGTGGCCCTGGGCATCCTGACCCGACCCGAGCCGGTGTACGAGAGCTTCTTCAACCCCCTGTTCAAAGGCTTCCTCTCGGTGCTGATGATCATCATGGGCATGGAGGCCGCCCAGCGCATGAACGAGCTGCGCAAGGTGGCGCAGTGGTTTGCCATCTATGCCTTCATCGCCCCGATCCTGCACGGGTTCCTGGCCTTCGGTCTGGGTCTGATCATCCACAAACTCACCGGCTTCAGCATCGGTGGCGCCGTGGTGCTGGCGGTGATCGCCGCCTCCAGCTCGGACATCTCGGGTCCTCCTACGCTACGAGCTGGCATTCCATCCGCCAATCCATCCGCCTACATCGGGGCATCCACGGCCATCGGCACGCCTGTGGCGATCGCCATCTGCATCCCCCTGTTCATCGGCATTGCCGAGATGATGCTCGGTAAGTAACCCTCACAACCACCCACCCATCGCAGTTCAACGCCATGAGTCAACAGGTCTGGAAGCTGGTGATCGTCGCCGAGGAGATTCTCTCCAAGAAACTCGCCAAGCTAATTAAGGAAGCCGGAGCCACCGGTTACACAGTGAACGCGGCCGGTGGTGAAGGCAGCCGCAACGTGCGCTCCACCGGTGAACCGAGCGTGTCTCACACGCTTTCCAACGTGAAGATCGAAGTTCTCACGGGAACCCGCGATCTAGCTGATAAGATCACTCGTGAGATCGAATCCAAGTTTTACGAGAATTACTCGATCATCACTTACATCTATCAGGTGGAAGCCCTGCGCGATCACAAGTTCTGAGTTTCCCCTGTCGGGTCTCAAGTTGATGTTGTCGCGTGGCCAGGATTCGCTGAAATCTTGGCCACAGGCCCATTCCGTAGTAACGGTGATTAGCATCACTTAGTCGCCTTGGAAAGTCTAGAGATGGGCTACCCATGGACACAGCGGCGCTGGGAAAGCATTTCCAGCACAGGCGCTTGTTTCCATCACGGTCTCCACCGGAGGCGACAACCATTCGCTCTCCCCTTCTATGGATCTGTTCAGCGATAAGCGTTTTCTGAGCGCTATTCACAGCTATGAGCGTCAGCTGGCCAAGATTCTGGCCCTGCTGCTGGCCGTGGTGATCGGTTTTGCCACCTTTGAGCTGCTGCTGCAGTCGGGGCTCAAGGTGGTGCAATGGCAGACCGACTGGTTTGACGGCAGCCTGATCAAGTTGCTCGACCGGCTGCTGCTGGTCTTCATTGCCCTGGAAGTGCTGCAGAACGTGACCGCCTACCTGCGCGACCATGTGGTGCAAATCGAGCTGGTACTACTCACTGCCCTCACGGCTGTGGCCCGCAAGGTGATCGTGCTGCCTCCTGGTAGTGAGGACAAGGCATTCCTGATGGCTGGCTTCGGGCTGATCGTGGTGGGCCTGGCCGCGGCCTACTGGTTGATCCGCAGGGCGGGGCAGGCCGGCAATCCATCCTTGGATACGCCCTGACATCTTTAGTGGTAATCCGTAGCCCCGATCCGCCCCAGCTGACTGATCAGGCGTGCTGATCAGAGTGATTTGAGTTTCTGCAAATGAATGGGCGTACAGCCGCACCCAAGGCCGATTCCCAGTCATTAACGTAACCCTATCCACTCCAGACATCCATCCGATGCCTGCGCCACAGAAGCGCCCCTCGGGCCCCTGCGACGCACTGAGCCTGCACATGCGGGCCATTTCACGAATCCCTCTTCTTACACCAGCCGAGGAGATTTCACTGGCCCGCCAGGTTCAGAAGGGCCGGCAATTGCTGGAGGTGAAAGAAGAAATGAGGATCCGGGCCGGAGGTGGCGTGCCCACCCCCGAGGCCTGGGCGTTGGAAGCTGGCCTCAGCACCCGTCATCTCCAGCGTTGCCTACATCAGGCTGACCGAGCCCGCAGCCGCATGGTGGTGGCCAATCTGCGCCTGGTGATCAGCACCGCGAAGCGCTATCAGCATCGGCCCGCTGACCTGGAGGATCTGATCCAGGAAGGCACGATTGGCCTCATCAAGGCGGTGGAACGGTTTGATCCCAGCCGGGGGTATCGCTTCTCCACCTACGCCACCTGGTGGATCCGGGATGGCATCGGCAGTGCGATGGTCAACCGTGGCCGCACCATCCGCCTGCCCTCGACGATGGTGGAGCAGCTGCAGCGGCTGCGCCAGTGCCAGCAGAGCCTTGGCCAGAGCCTGGGCCGCGATCCCAGCCTGTCTGAGCTTGCCGAGGCCACAGGACTGAGGGTCCTGGATATCCGAGAGGTGCTGTTCCGCGCTCATGAACCGCTGAGTCTCGACGCCCAGCGGGGAACATCCGGCGAGCTGCGCCTGGTCGAGACCCTGGCCTGCCGCGGCACCAATCCGCAGGAGCAGGTGGCCACGAACCTGATGCGGCAGGACATCGAGCGGCTGCTGAAGAAGCTTCCCACTCAGGAAGCCACGCTGTTGCGCCTTCGCTACGGCCTCATGGCTGAGCAACCACTGAGCCAGAGTGCCACCGCCCGTCGTATGGGCATCACCCGGGACAGCGCCCGGGGCCTGGAGCGACGGGCCAATGCCGCGATCCGGGAACTCTCGCGCGACATCGTCGACTACCTGGAGGACTAAACGTCACAGCCACCAGCCTGCCGGCTGGCTTCTACACGCTGGAAACCCTGGCCACCTACCTGGGCGTGTCGCTCTCCACCATCTACAGCTGAAATTCCAGCGGCCACGGTTCGCCCCTCGTGAAGCTGGGCAACCTCGTCCGCTCCACCTACGAGGACGTGGAGGCGTGGCTGGCGCGGCAGCTGGAGCTCTCGCGGGGGTGAGGTGCGCCAGCATCTCGGGGTGCGGCACCTGGTGGTTCAGGCGGGAACCCGCCATGGCTCCATCGCTTCACATGCCGTTACAATTATCTCAACGAACTGAAACATTCATGGCTGATCTCGCTCCCCGCTTTGGTTTTGTCGAATTCGCTGAGACCTGGAACGGCCGACTGGCCATGCTCGGCTTCGTGATCGGCCTCGCCACCGAGCTGCTCACCGGCCAGGGCATCCTTCAGCAGATCGGTCTCAGTTGATCGCCATGGGCACCGACGACACCCCCCCCCACCAGCAGCCGATGACCGGCGTTCTCGCCCTCCCGCTGATCGGTTCGCCCACGACCACCGCCCCATTCCCACCGCACCGGAGCTTCCATGACCAACACCCCCGCTAATGACAAGTGGTTCCAGCACCGCGCCGAGCAGTTGATCCACATGGAGCAGCTCAAGCGCGCTGAACTGTTCAACGGCCGTGCCGCCATGCTCGGGATCGTGATCGGCGTCGTGGTGGAAGGCCTCACCGGCTCCGGCATCGCTCACCAAATCGGCCTCGGCGCCCTGGTGGATGGCTATGCCGCTTGCCGCACCCAGTTCCTTCCCTTCTGTTTTTGAGCCCCCGCTCAGCTCAAACACCAACCACCCCGGGCAATCCCGGGGGTTTTTGATGGCCACCACCGCATCTCCGCTCCCATGACGGGCAACCTCCAGGCCATCGGCTTTCTGTTCAGCTGGGTGCTGGGCTGGGGGATCGGCGGCTCGCTCATCGATGCCGGCCTGATCAACGCTGGGGTCTATTCGTTGGAGGGCGGCCAGCTCGGCACCGCCGCCACCTTCATCCTCTGGAGCCTGCTGTGGGGCGGTGGCGGGGTCTGGCTCTACCGGCGCTGGACCCGGCCCGTCACTCCGGAGCGTTGATGTGGACCGGCCGCCGGGCCGTGTCGATCAAAAGGTTGTGCAGCAGCTCCTTGCCGCAGATCAGAAGGTGGGCCATCCAGGTGCCCGTCAGCTTCGGCTCGGCGACGAGATCGCCCCGGCAGCGGCCGATGGCCTGCTCGATCTCCGCCAGCTCCCGGTCGATGTCGCGGACCATCGCCTCGGTGCTCTCGCGCGGTGTGGGCCGGGGCGGTGTCCGCATGGGCTCCACTCTGGCGGTCGCCATCAGCCAAAGCGGTAGTGCTTACGCACCGTGGCATGCACCTCCCAGGTGCAGCTCAGCCCAGCGTCAAACACCACCAGATCACCGGCGCCGAAGCGCACCGGCTCGCCGCCATCAGGGGTGACGGTGACATCTCCCTCCAGTAGCAGGCAGGTCTCCCGCTCGTCGTAGGTCCAGGGGAAGGTGCTGGCCTCACAGCCCCACGTCGGCCAGCTCAATACGCCCAGGCTCTCCAACTGGGCCTGATCCGGGTTGGACGTGACCGTGATGCCGGAGGCCATTGTGGTGTGCATGCGAACCGGACGCATTGTCGGACGACACCAATAACACCCCTATGGATTGTCAAGCCCCCCTCACCTCCATGATCGTCCTATCTGAGTGCAGTCACTGAGCGGGATCTGGTGTTTTGTGACGAGGAGGCCACCCTGTTGGGCCGCAAGATCTGGGAGTTTTTCGATGGTCGCTGCCCCTGGTTTGTCTGGTTGGATCACGTGGCTCAACCTATCGAGACAGAGTTTGCTGGTTCTTATCAACAGCATCTGGTGAATCTGCTCTGCTGCCGCGCCAAAATTGAATTTGCCGCCCAGCCCAGCCGGCGCGGCTTCGCGGAAGGTTTCCACTTTTATCAAGCGATCGAAGCACGGGCAAGCCAGATCGCCGCGCTCGACTCTGAATGCAAGTCCTCCCAAGATCAACGCATCGCCAGCCTGGAGGAGCAGCTCCGCACGCTGCCCCAACTCGGGCTGAACCTGGCCCGCTGTGAGCGGGACATCGCAACCCACCGGCTCACCCTCCGCACCAACGCCAGGAAGCGCTGGCGGTCCATCTCCGCGAACAGCCGCGGCTCTGGACGCCGACGTAGAGGTCGCAGGCCACCCGCAGGGCCGAAACCGTGGCCCCGCCTTGGTACTCCCGCGGCTGGTGCATCCGCTTCGGGTTGTTGATCGCCAGGCCCTTCTGGCCGACAACGGCGGCCTCGCCCTAGAGTGTACAAACTTGTTGTACAAGACGTGACGCGCGTTTCGGTGTCCCACCTGCGCCAGCACCTGCTCTCGTATCTCAAGCGGGTGCAGCAGGGTGAGGCCATCCAGATCACCTCCCGCGGTCGCGTGATCGCCCGGCTGCAGGCCGAACAAGATCCGGCTGAAGAGGCTCGCCACTGGCTCGAGGGGTTGCAGGGGCGCGTGACGCTGGTCGATCCGCTGGCGCCCCTGGGTCCGGAGTCGGCGGACGCTGCCTGGAGCGCCGATGCCGACCATCTGTGACACCCATGTGTTGCTGTTTTGGGCCCATGAGCCCGAACGGCTCTCATCGGCGGCACGCCAGGCTCTTGAGCAGGGCCGCAGCCAGGCCGAGCTGGCCATCGCCGACATCACGCTCTGGGAGCTGGCTCTGCTGCGGGAGCGCGGCCGGCTCCAGCTCCCCGCGGAAGTTGCCCCCGCCTTCTACCTCAAGCAACTACTGGCGGCGCTGCGGCTGGAAGTGCTGCCGATCACCCCGGAGATCGCCCTGCTGTCACGCAGTTCACGGTTTCAACACGGCGATCCAGCCGATCGTCTGATCGGGGCCACCGCCCTGCAGCTGGGAGCGCCCCTGATCACTGCAGATACCAAGCTGCGGGCGCTGGAGGATCTGGAGACGGTGTGGTGAGCCGGTGTGGTTGTCGTCGAAGTCGTGCTCCCAGAGGCCCTCGTCGATATGACTCAGACCAGCGACTGCTCTGGCCGTCTGGGCCATGATGGACCGTTGCTGTACAATCGGATTACGCACGGCATCGGCCATCACCAGATCCACGGGTGAGTCAAGTTTTTCCGTGAGCTGGTGCTCCAGTCCGAAGTAAGCATCAGCCAGGTCGATCGGCTGAAGCGGCAGAAACTCCACCAGCAGGTCAA
>JBKCPG010000142.1:0-9643 GCA_046309395.1 Cyanobacteriota bacterium
ACGCCCCACGGCCTCCCCTCGGGCCCCATGGCCGGCCTCCATCTCCTGCCGCTGCGCACCGTCTTCACCCCCGAGAAAGTGCTTCGCCAACGCCGCAGCCGCGCCCTTTGGCCCCCCGCCGCCCATCGCCCCGAGGAGGACGCGGAGCTGGAGGGGTTTGAGCTGCATCGGGGCCGCACCACCCTCCTTCCCGATCCCGACGCCCACCCCTGCCAGGCCCTCTGCGCCGACCCTGAGCTGGGCTGGGTTCAGCCCCATGGCGGCCAAGGCGGCCTGGTGGCCGGCACCTACCTCCATGGGGTGTTTGAAAGCGGTCCCTGGCGCCGGCGCTGGCTCAACCTGCTGCGCCAACGCAAAAACCTGGCCCCCCTCAGCGAACGCCAGCCCCACCACGGTCGCCAGCGCGATGCCCTCCTCGATCGCCTGGCCGACGCCTTCGAGGAGCATGTGAATCTGGAACCGTTGTTGGGCTGTGGTGACTGACCCCGGGCGGATGCGCATCCACTGGCCCAACGGCGTCACCACTGAGGTGGCCCCCGGCACCGACTGGCTTCAGGCCGCCCTGGAGGCCCAACTCCCCATTCCCACCGGCTGCCTCGGCGGCAGCTGCGGCGCCTGCGAGATCACGGTGAATGGCGACACCGTGCGGGCCTGTGTGGCCGTGGTGCCCACCAGCGACGACGGCGACCTCACGGTGGATTGGTGCGCGGATCCCTCATGGTGACCCTGCCCCTGGTGAGCCACCCGGCCTACTCGGCTCCCCTGCCGGAGGGCCACCGTTTCCCCATGGCGAAATTCCGCCTCCTGGTGCGCCACCTCCGCCGGCTCGACCTCTTGCGGCCCGAGACCCTGCACCAGCCCCTTCCCGTGCCTCGGCGCTGGCTCGAGCTGGTCCATCCCCGCTTTTACCACGAGGCCTTCGCCCGCCATTGGCTCCCCCCCGCCGAGGCCCGCCGCATTGGCCTGCCCGCCTCCCCGCGAGTGGTGCGCCGCTCCTGGCTCGCCGTCGGCGGCACCGTGCTCACCGCCCGCCTCGCCCTGCGCCATGGTCTGGCCTGCCATCTCGCCGGTGGCACCCACCATGCGTTCGGCAGCGCCGGCAGCGGCTTTTGCGTCTTCAACGATGTGGCCGTGGCCGCCCGGGTGCTTCTGGCGGAAGGGCTGGTACGCCGGGTTCTGGTGATCGATCTGGATGTGCACCAGGGTGATGGCACCGCCACCCTCTTCGCGGGCGATCCCAGGGTGTTCACCTTCTCCGCCCACGCCGAACGCAATTTCCCCCTGCGCAAAGCCCAAAGCGACTGGGATCTCCCCCTGGCCGACGGCCTCGAGGACGACCCTTACCTGGCGGCGGTGGCCGGGGTGTTGCCCGACCTCTTGAGCCAGGTCAACCCCGATTTGATTTTCTATAACGCCGGGGTGGATCCCCATCGCCAAGACCGCTTGGGCCGGCTCTGCCTCAGCGATGAGGGTCTGCTGCGGCGGGAGAGGATGGTGCTGGAGATGTGCTGCCGGCGGGGGATCCCCGTGGCCACCGTCATCGGTGGCGGTTACGACCACCTGGGCCCCCTGGTGGAACGCCATGGGCTGGTGGTGCGCGCCGCCGCCGAGATGGCCCTGCTGCATCGACTCTGAGACGCCCGTTCTCAGCCCCCGCCTCAGCCACCAGGCGCGAGCGGGGCGTTGAGCAGTCCCAGGGGATCCTCCCCGAGCGCGGCGGTGCGCTCCAGCAGATGGTCGGCCCCGGCGGCCAGCAGGCGCTCCTCATAGGCCCTTCGTTGCTCAGCCCGCTCTGGCGGATGGAGATGGGGGGGCGAGACCGCCAGGGCCACAAAGGGCTGCTCCGGCCGCCGTTCCCGGGCCCGCCGCACCGTTTCCACATCCGCCACGGTGTCGCCCAGGTAGGCCACGGGGGGGCCGTCGGGCCCGAGTGTCTGGCCCCGCTCGGCCGCCAACCGCTCGGCTAGGGCCAGGAAACCGGTGGGATCAGGTTTCTCCGGGGCATCGCCCATCGCCACCAGGGGCGGATTCCGCAATCCCAGCCGTTCTTCCAGCAAAAACCTGGCCGATGGTGGTTCAGCGCCGCTCACAAACCCCCAGGCCACTCCCGCCCCGCTGAGAGCCTGAAAAAATCCTGACTCCACCAGGAGCGGCTCCTCCCGGATGAAGCCTCTCCACAGGGCTGGAGGGCCGCTGGGATCCCCGCCGAAATAGAAGCCACTGAACACCTCCACCACCTCCTCCAGGCTCGGCAAGCTCTCCCCATGACCCGGCTGGGCTCTGTGGCGCCGCAACAATTCAAGGCTGGCCTCCCAATCGTTATTCCAGCGCCCCTCCCCCTTCAGGATGTCGATGGTGGAGGGCTCCGGAGCCCAACCGCTGAAATGGCGCACCGTGGCGACGATCGCCCGGCGGTAGCTGGCGCTCACATCCCGGATCACCCCATCGATGTCGAAGATCACGATGGCCCGGGCGGGTGCGGACGCTGTGGAGATGCTGGGCAGGGCTGCCATGGACCAACCAGACTGGTAGGTTAGTCGTTTGCCCATTGGCCTTGAGCGCAGAGACGACGATGGCTCCTGAACGACTGTCCCCAGACCCCGCGGCCGCCCTTAGCGCCGAGGATGGAGCCGAGGTGCTGACGGCCGCCGAGCCGACACCTGGTCGCCCCATGATGCGGGGCGGCAGCGCCGCTTTGGCCACGGCCACCATTGATGAGGATGGGGTGCCCTCCGGCTACACCCCCAAACCGGATGAGGGTCGGTTTTTGCTGAAAATCCTCTGGCTACCCGACAACGTCGCCCTGGCGGTGGATCAGATCGTCGGCGGCGGGCCCAGTCCCCTCACCGCCTATTTCTTCTGGCCCCGGGAGGACGCCTGGGAAACCCTCAAGGGTGAGCTGGAGCGCAAAAGCTGGATCACCGACAACGAGCGGGTGGAAATCCTCAACAAGGCCACCGAGGTGATCAATTATTGGCAGGAGGAGGGACGGGGCAAGAGCCTGGAAGAAGCCAAGCTCAAGTTCCCGGATGTCACCTTCTGCGGCACCGCCTGAGGGCCTTCAGCCCGACGCGTCTCGCTCAAATCGGGCCACGGCATCCG
Source organism: Cyanobacteriota bacterium (assembly GCA_046309395.1). GTDB lineage: Bacteria > Cyanobacteriota > Cyanobacteriia > PCC-6307 > Cyanobiaceae > Cyanobium. The sequence continues at coordinate 3,103 of JBKCPG010000142.1, forward strand.
CCGTCGCCCGATGGCTCCAGAGTTGGCGGGCCAAAGCGGGCGAGAGGGTGAAGCTGTCCACCCCCGCCGCCGCCAAGGGCGCAAGCTCCTCCGGTGACCGCAGGCTGGCCACCAGCAGGCGGGTGGGGCACCCCAATCCCCGCAGGCATCCCTGCATCGCCAACACCTCCGCGATCCCATCCCCGCCCCCCTCCTTGATTCGCCCCAGATAGGGAGCCACATAGGTGCAGCCCAAAGCGGCCGCCGCCAACACCTGGCTGGTCGCGTAACACGCCGTTAGGGTGACTTTTGCTCCAGAGGCGAGAAGGGTTTTGGCGGCGGGAAACGCCGCCTCCGTGAGGGGGAGCTTCACCACCACCCTCTCCGGCGAGAGGCTCAAGAGGGCTTTCCCGCAAGCCAACAACTCGGCTCCGCTCGCCCCCCAGGCTTGCGCTTGAATTTCTTGGCAACCCAATTCAGCGGCACGGGCCACAAGGGATGCCAGCGCATCCAAAGTGCAGGGAACGCCGGCCCGTCTCAACAGGGTGGGGTTGGTGGTGATCCCCTGAAACAGGCCCAGGGGCCAGAGATCCAACCAATCCCCCACAGCGGCCGAGTCGATGAACAGGCGAGGTCTCCCCGTTTGGCCCAAGAAAGCGGGGGGTGGCTGAGGAGAAAAGCTCAGCTGCCCCGGCTGGCCGACAGACGGGCCCTGGCGTTGGCTAGGGAGTCTTGTGCTTTGAGTTTTTCTGGGCTGGGTTGCTGGCCCTCGAAGGAGCGGGCGGCCTCCTCGGCCGCCTGAAACTCCTTCTCGGCGGTGGCGCGATCGATGGCGCTGCCCATCTCCGCTCCATTCACCAACACGGTGACGTCATTGGCTTGCACCTCGGCGAATCCGCCCATCAGGGCGATGGTTTTCCAGTCGGAACCCTCCCGCAACCGCAACACCCCACTATCGAGGGCGGTGAGCATGGAGACGTGGCCGGTGAGTACCCCCAGCTGGCCGGTGCTGCTGGGGAGAATCACCTCATCCACCAGACCATCGAACACGCTCTGGTCCGGAGCAAGTACACGAAGAGTGAGCGTCATGGATCAACCCTTCTTGGAATCGGCGAGAATTTTATCCGCCTTGGCCTTCACCTCATCAATGTTGCCCACCAGGTAGAAGGCCGCCTCGGGAAGATCGTCGAGTTCGCCAGCGAGAATCATCTGGAATCCCTTGATCGTTTCCTCCAGCTTCACGTACTTGCCGGGCATGCCAGTGAACACTTCCGCCACGAAGAAGGGTTGGGAGAGAAACTTCTCGATTTTGCGAGCCCGATCCACCGTACGGCGGTCGTCTTCGGAGAGTTCATCCAAGCCCAAGATGGCGATGATGTCCTGCAGTTCCTTGTATCGCTGCAGGGTGCTCTGAACGGCGCGGGCCGTGCGGTAGTGCTCATCGCCCACCACGGCTGGCTGAAGCATGGTGCTGGTGGAATCCAGGGGATCCACGGCGGGGTAGATGCCCTTGGAGGCCAGGCCGCGGCTCAGCACCGTGGTGGCGTCCAGGTGAGCAAACGTGGTGGCTGGAGCGGGGTCAGTCAGGTCGTCCGCGGGCACATACACGGCCTGAATCGAGGTGATCGAGCCCTCCAGGGTGGAGGTGATGCGCTCCTGCAGTTCACCCACGTCGGTGCCCAGGGTGGGCTGGTAACCCACGGCGGAAGGCATCCGGCCCAACAGGGCCGACACCTCAGAGCCGGCTTGCACAAAGCGGAAGATGTTGTCGATGAACAGCAGCACATCCTGCTTGTTCACATCCCGGAAATGCTCCGCCATCGTGAGCGCCGAGAGGCCCACCCGCATGCGGGCTCCCGGGGGCTCGTTCATCTGGCCGTAGCAGAGGGCCACTTTCGATTTGGAGAGATCATTGGCGTTGATCACGCCAGACTCCTTGAATTCCTCGTAGAGGTCGTTGCCCTCCCGGGTGCGCTCGCCCACCCCGCCAAACACCGACACTCCACCGTGTTCCTTGGCGATGTTGTTGATCAATTCCTGGATGAGCACGGTTTTGCCCACGCCTGCCCCACCAAACAGGCCCACCTTGCCGCCTTGGCGGTAGGGAGCCAGCAGGTCGATCACCTTGATGCCCGTCTCAAACACCTTGGGCTTGGTCTCCAGCTCGGTGAGCTTGGGGGCTTCCCGGTGGATGGGGGAAGTGAGGGTGGAGGTGACGGGACCCTGCTCGTCGACCGGCTCCCCCAGCACATTGAAGATGCGGCCGAGGGTGGCCTCGCCCACCGGCACGGAGATGGGAGCGCCGGTGTCGAGAGCATCCATGCCACGCACCAGGCCATCGGTGCTGCTCATGGCCACGGCGCGCACCCGGCGGTCACCCAGAAGTTGCTGCACTTCGGCGGTGAGAACAATGTCTTGCCCGGCGGCGTTTTTCCCCCGGACGAGAAGCGCGTTGTAGATCCTGGGAAGCTTGCCGGCGGGAAATTCCACATCGAGCACCGGCCCGATCACCTGCTTAACAATGCCTGTCGTGCCGGAAGCGGCGGGAGCAGCGGCTGCCATAAAAAAAGGAGAGGGGCGGGAGGGCGGAGCGGATCTCCAGACCCGCTGAAGCGGCCCAAACTTACCACTGCGCCTGCCGGGGTGGGGCCCTGGCCCATCACGCCGCCCCCGCCATCGACCACCCCGGACCGAAGTTCGGTCACCCGCACACGGGGGGACTACCGGCGGGCGGGGTCTGGGCCATAGGTTGGCACTCGGAGGGTCTGAGTGCCAGGTTTGCTTCCCCCACCTGCGTTCCCCCTCCCGCACTGATTGTCGTTTCATCTCTCCCAATCCCATGGCAGCTGTTTCCCTCAGCGTCAGCTTGGTCAAACCCCTTGGCGATCGCGTGTTCATCAAGGTGTCTGAATCCGAAGAACGCACGGCCGGTGGCATCCTTCTGCCGGACACGGCCAAGGAAAAGCCCCAAGTCGGTGAAGTTGTTCAGGTTGGCCCTGGCAAGCGCAATGACGACGGCACCCGTCAAACCCCCGAAGTGAGCGTGGGCGATCGCGTGCTCTACAGCAAGTACGCCGGCACCGACGTCAAGCTCGGTTCGGATGAGTATGTGCTTCTTTCCGAGAAGGACATCCTCGCGATCGTGAGCTGAGACCTTTTTTTCCTCACTAATTCAAAAACTCCCACTCTCAACATCATGGCCAAGCGCATCATTTACAACGAACAAGCCCGTCGCGCCCTCGAGCGGGGTATTGACATCCTCGCCGAGTCGGTGGCCGTCACCCTCGGTCCCAAGGGTCGCAATGTGGTGCTGGAGAAGAAATTTGGCGCTCCCCAGATCATCAACGACGGTGTCACGATCGCCAAAGAGATCGAGCTCGAAGATCACATTGAAAACACCGGGGTCGCCCTGATCCGCCAGGCCGCCAGCAAAACCAACGACGCCGCCGGCGACGGCACCACCACCGCCACCGTCCTGGCCCACGCCATGGTGAAGGCCGGCCTGCGCAACGTGGCCGCTGGTGCCAACGCCATCACCCTCAAGCGTGGCATCGACAAGGCCACCGATTTTCTGGTGGGCAAGATTGAGGAGCACGCCAAGCCCATCAGCGACAGCCGCGCCATCGCCCAAGTGGGCGCCATCTCGGCTGGCAACGATGAGGAAGTGGGCAAGATGATCGCCGACGCCATGGACAAGGTCGGCAAGGAAGGGGTGATCTCCCTGGAAGAAGGCAAGTCGATGACCACCGAGCTGGAGGTCACCGAGGGCATGCGTTTTGACAAGGGCTACATTTCCCCCTATTTCGCCACCGATACCGAGCGCATGGAGGCGGTGCTGGATGAGCCCTACATCCTGATCACCGACAAAAAGATCGCCCTGGTGCAAGATTTGGTGCCCGTTCTGGAGCAAATCGCCCGCACTGGCAAGCCCCTGCTGATCATCGCCGAGGACATCGAGAAAGAAGCCCTCGCCACCCTGGTGGTCAACCGTCTGCGCGGTGTGCTCAATGTGGCCGCCGTCAAAGCGCCTGGTTTCGGCGATCGCCGCAAGGCCATGCTGGAGGACATCGCTGTGCTCACCAATGGGCAGCTGATCACCGAGGATGCCGGCCTCAAGCTCGAGAACGCCAAGATCGATTCCCTGGGCACCGCCCGCCGGATCACGATCAACAAGGACACCACCACCATTGTGGCCGAAGGCAACGAAGCGGCGGTCAAGGCCCGTTGCGAGCAGATCCGCTCCCAGATGGAGGAAACCGATTCCTCCTACGACAAGGAGAAGCTGCAAGAGCGTCTGGCCAAGCTCAGCGGTGGCGTGGCTGTGGTCAAGGTGGGCGCCGCCACCGAAACCGAGATGAAGGACAAGAAGCTGCGCCTGGAAGACGCCATCAACGCCACCAAGGCGGCTGTTGAGGAAGGCATCGTCCCCGGTGGTGGCACCACGCTTGCCCACCTGGCTCCCGCCCTGGAAGAGTGGGCCGCCGCCAACCTCTCCGGTGAGGAGCTGATCGGCGCCCAGATCGTGGCCCTCTCCCTCAACGCTCCCCTCAAGCGCATCGCTGAAAACGCTGGCGCCAACGGGGCCGTGATCGCTGAGCACGTGCGCAACAAGCCCTTCAACGAGGGCTACAACGCCGCCACTGGTGAGTACGTCGACATGTTGGCCGCTGGCATTGTCGATCCCGCAAAGGTGACCCGCTCTGGCCTTCAGAACGCCGCCTCAATCGCCGGCATGGTGCTCACCACCGAGTGCATCGTGGCCGACCTTCCTGAGAAGAAGGAAGCCGCTCCCGCGGGGGGTGGCATGGGCGGCGGCGACTTCGACTACTGATCGCTTCGCGTTCAACGGTCGCGAGCCGTATTCCAAAAGAGACTCCATTCCGGGAGGGCGCAAGCCCTCCTTTTTTTGGGTGTGGAGGTGTCGGTCCTGTCAGCCAGGGCAGGGGTTGAAAGAGAATGGCCTCCAGAGCAAGGGCGGTGAGGGCATTGGGCTGCCGCACGACCCGGGGGCTGAGGATGGGCAGGGGGATGTCGAGGGCGGCAAGGTCTTTGCTGGGGTGATCACGATCGCTTTCGATGGCCAGGGGGGTGGTGCCGCCGCCGCCGGGGCCCATGGGGGCGCGGCCGAGGATTTGCCCGGGAAGGATGGCGCTGTTGGAGGAGAAAGCCCGTGGGCCCACGATGGTGGTGACGTCGCCCCCATCCCAGCCCTCCTTGAACATCAGCACAGAAGCGATCGCTTTGTAGGGGTTGTCGTCGTGGTCGATGGCGTTGGCCGGGCGGCGCTGGCGTTCCAATTCTTTCCAATTCTTCCTTGGCTTGGCTGGTGGAGGCTTCGCAGATGTCGCCATTTTTTTTGCGGAGGATGACCAGCACAGCTTTTTGAGATCAGAACATGTGTTCTCCAGGAAGGCGGCCACCACGTCGCAATTGTGGGTGTCGTCGCTCATCACGAAGAGGATGCCCTTTTGTCCGCCCTTGCGATGGACTTCAGGAAGGTCTGATCAAGCCGGGACAAATCGATTGAGACCGTCTCAATCTCATTGATGAGATGATTCTGAGCAGATTTTGACCCTTCATTCCGAAAATCGAGGTTGCTAAAGCCCCGTGGCGATCTTGCAGCATGTATTTCTTCTTTATTTTCTGCTTCCTTTCTGTTGACAAGGCACACCAATCCGCCATCTTATGCCAGGTCCGGTATCCTTCTCCGCACCATCCAAAGATTCGCGAGCGTAAATAGCAGCTTTAGTTTGAGGTCGTTCTTGTCAATGCCTCGGTAGTAGACCTTCTTGAAACCAAACTGACATTTCACGATCCGGAAGGGATGCTCCACCTTGGCGCGGAAGTGGGCTTTCGCTGTCTCCACTAGATCAAGAAGCCTGCCCTCAGCCGTCTCAGGAAGAACCCGGCGCTGGCCTGGTTTCATGGCAACCCTGAACTCGGCGTCACAATCCCGGAACTCTTCCCGCTTCTCAATACCAATGTGGCCAGCATCGCCGTAGATCAGGCGTTCCTCTCCATGGAGACGGTCGGCAGCAGTGTTCAACTCATGAACGTTGGCCGCTGTGCTCACGACAGAGTGGACCAAGCCAGAAGCCGCATCAACACCGATGTGGCAGCGCATTCCAAAGAACCACTGATTTCCCTTGGCCACCGAGTGCATTTCCGGATCCCTCTCTTTGCGCTTGTTCTTGGTGGAGCTGGGGGCGGCAATGATCGTGGCGTCAAGGATTGTGCCTTCCCTCAGCATCACCCCTTTCTCGCTCAGCATCTGGTTCACACCCTCCAGGATCTTCTCGGCAATGCGGTGCTCTTCCAGCAAATGACGAAAGTTGAGAATCGTGGTTTCATCCGGGATTCGGTCCTCGATCATGTCGATACCGGCGAATCGTCGGAAGCAGGGCGTATCGATCAGCATTTCCTCCATCAAGGGATCTGAGAGGGTGAACCACTGCTGCAGCAGGTGAATCCGCAGCATCACCTCTAACGGAAAAGGAGGACGTCCTCCCTTGGCGCTTGGCTGGTGATAGATGGGCTGGATCAGGCCCAGAAACGCTTCCCA
>JBKCPG010000143.1:0-5372 GCA_046309395.1 Cyanobacteriota bacterium
GGCCAGGAGGGAGGCGGTGCCTTGGGCGCCGGGGAAGGCGATCACGGCAACGGCCGTGGGCATGGCCAGGGGCTGGGCGTCGGCCAGCTCGATGGCGCGGCGGAGCATCTGGCCATTGCGGATGGGACCGGCAGCCGGGCCATAGCGGGCCCATTCGGCCGGCATTGCCTCAATGGACCAGCCGAGCTGGGCGGCGGCGGCGGCGATGGCTTGATCCGCCCCCCGGGCACCGCCATGGAAGAGGCGATGCACAAGACGGCCAGCGGCCTGGGCCTGCAGGGCAGATGCGATGCGCAGGGGCGACCAATCAAGGGCACGGCCGCCACCGGCGACGATGAACAAGGCGCGCCCAATTGTGGGCGATGAGCTACTACGGGGGGAGCCTGCCGGCAGCAAGCAAAGCGGCGGCTGGGGGCCGCAAGCTGCGGCGCCTGAATTGAGAGAAACCATGGGGATGAACGAAAGACGATGAGGGAGAGAATGCGCGGGGCCGAGGCCCTCTTCCCGTGGTGTTATCTTAGCAGTACGGGCGTACTAATGAGCGGACCAGGGCCTCCTTTGGGCCAAAAATTCTGGAGAAAAAATCGAGCCAAAGACCAGGCCAGAGACGAGCAATGGGCCGGCCGATGAGCAGCAGGAGAAGCAGCTAAAGACACAGCAGGCTGCGCCCCCAATACCTCAGAAACCTGAGCAGAAAGAGCACGCCCATAGCAACAGCCGGCCCACCCCAATCCCCTTGGCTAAGACCACCAAACGGCGCCAGGAGCAAAACCAGCGGGCCTACAAGTGCCATGCCACCGCAGCCGCGGGAGAGCAGACCCGCCCCCGTGACCCCCCCCAGCCACCCCGGCGGCGGCAAGGCAGAACAAATCACGCGAGCGCAAGGGTGCGGCCTGGCGTCCAGACGCCCCAACGCCAGCCACCACCTCCAGCAACCAAGAGCCGCCGCACTTGCGAAGCCCTTGCGCCGCGTGACACACTAAAAGCCAAGCCGCTGGGTGCGGGCTGCTCCTGTGGTTGGGGCGTCAAGGATTGGATTAAATCAGTCGATGCATTGCTGATCCATCGGCGCTAACGAATCAGACGTGACTTTCTTGCAGGTCGTGCTGACTAGATCACAAAAGATGAGCAACCGCTCCCGCTGCTCCATCGGCAAACCGGGGGGTTTGGCCAGCAGGGCAAGCAGATCATCCTGGGCCCGCAGCACATCATCGAGGAGCCAGCGCAATCTTTGGACTTCTGCCACAGTCGGTAACGCTTGGGTTGAGATTACTGAGGATGAGGATCTGGTGGTCATCGGAGCTCAAGCAGCGCTTGCAGAAAGGTACAAAGAAATTTTGCTTTGTAAGTGCTGTGAGCGAGCCCTTAGTTGATGTTTAAAATCAGATCAGAATCTCAGGAGGGAGATTATTGCTGCTTGAACCTACGGAAAGAAATTCCTGAGGTGTCCCTTGATTCTTGAGTGCCTGTATGATCTGTGACAACCGGAAAGTGAAGGCGAGGTTGCAGCTTAGATTTTGGAACTGCTCACAGGCAGGAACCTTATCAGTTAGCACCACCTTCCAGCGCCTCGATTAGCAGAAGCACTTCGGCAGCTTGGGTGGAGTGTAGGCCGGATCCTCAACGAGGGAGCGGTTAAGGTTACCAGTGATAATCCCCTGTAGGACGTTTAGAAATGGAAGAAACTCCACCCAGCCGGGATTGGCTGCGCGTTGGTGCGGTGATGAGGCAGCATCTGCGGGAGATCCGGTGGTGAGGGTCTGTCGGATGGCCAGGGCCAGGCGGCCTGATCAGCTTTGATTTGCGCCGCCGTCGCGGCGGTAGGCGAGCAAGGAGGTGTTTGCCTGACGCAGTGCGTCGGCGGCGGCGGCGTTATTGCCAGCCGCAAATTCGATAATGGCGAGAATGTTAAAGAGTTTCCAGGGCTGAGCCGCAAGGCCAAAAGGTGCTTTGCAATCTCTCCCGCGGCGAATGGCCTGCCTGGCCTCCTCAAAGCGCTGGAGTTTACAGAGAGTACTTGCTAGGTTGGCCTGAGCATCGCCCTCCGAGTCGGTATCGCCAAGGGTACAAAAGATTATCGACGCCTTTCTGTAAAAGTCCTCAGCCTCCTCCAGCCGTTGCAGATCACATTCGTAGAGAAGACCCAAGTGCATCATGTTAGCCGCCTGCATGCGCTGATTGCCGAGTCGGACTTCGATCGCCAGAGATTGATGAAAGGCCTCCTCAGCAGCCTCAGGCTGGCCTGCCTCCCTCTGCAGACAGCCGATCTGATGCAAGGCAGAAGAAACACCGCTCGGATTGTTGAGGATTGAGAAGATGTCGCGAGCTTTCTGGAATGCTTCCAGGGCTTCATTATAGCATGATAGGTTCATTAGCGCTATACCCAAATTTTGCATGCTCGATGAAACATTGTGTAGGCATCCCTGTTTGTTGGCTTTGCGGATCGATTCCAGGAAGGCAGCAGCCGCAGCCTCGTAGCGGCCCAGGTTGAGCAGACAGTTGCCTTGTTCCATGAGACAGGTAATTGCCATAGTTTCTGCATCCACGCCAGGGCGCTGACTGGCTAAGACTTCAAAACGTAGGTCGGCTTCTTGCACCAATGGTAGGGCCTGTTGGGGGTCTCCGGATAGATTCAAAACCCAACCACGGTAGAAGTAAGCTAAAGCCAGATCATACTCAGCCTCTGCATACGCCTCTTCCCCGGCAGCCTGGGCCTGATGGAGCAACCGCTCAGATCCTTCTAGCCCTTCCCGCAGCTGCCCAGCCGCCAGCTGCTGCTCAATGCGCATGCGGCTGGCCTCAAAGCTCCCGTGCAGCCAACCCTCACCCAATGCATCAGTAGGGTCATCGCACAAGTGAAGAATCCGATTAAGCAGCCGTGGTTTGCCCAAATTTATCAGCAAATCGTAGATCATGCTGGCCAGCTTGATTGTAGCTGCGGGATGTGCGATTGTTCGGTAGCAATCGAGCAGGGCAATGAGATTTGACAGTTCTAGATGCGTAAGAGTCGCAACTAATTCCGAATTTGACGACTGATGCTGGCGTAAATAGCATAAGAAGTGTATCATTGCTTCCATCCACTTAGATTTTAGTATACGCTGCTCTTCCTGGCTGAGGCTGGCCTTGAGGAAGGGGCAAAGGGCCGGATTGAGCGACAGATGGTTGTAGCGATTGGCTGTGGCCAGGCCGGTGCCTACCAGCTCAACCGCCAGTCTCTCCACCTCCGACTGTTCCAAGTCGGTCATCATCCGCAGCACATCCAGATCCACCCCGTCGTGAAACACCCCCAGCACCCGCACCCGCTCCCGGTTTGCCGCCGAAAGGCGCCGCAGGGAGAGCTCGACGCTGGCAAAGAGCGATTGCTCTCGACGGCGAGGATCATTCGCCGGCAAATGGGCCACCTGCCGCTCCATCTGCTCCATCAGCTCCACCAGCGCCTCCCGGGTGGCCGCCACACCGCGGCGGCGCAGCTCCGGCCCCAGCAGCGCCAGGGTTCGGGCATGGCCTTGCACGGCCTCGGCCAGCTCCTCGATCGCTTCCCGCCGGGCTTCCAACGTTTGCTCACCCACAGTCGCCCCATCTCCAGCGGCGAGAGCCCGCTCAATTAACGCCACCGCATCGCTGCGTCCCAGCTGGTGCAACTCCCGTAGCTGTCGGGTTGCCACAAATGGTGCCGGCAGCGCCTCGCGGCTGGTGAACACGATCCGCGTGTCACCCGCCCGCAGCAGCCGCTCCGCAAGCTTCAGGATCTCCTCCAGCTCCTCTTTGGCCTCCTCACTCAGCAGCTCGGGAGCCTCCAGATAGGGCGGCAGAAGCACACTTTCCATGTTGTCAATTACCAGCAACGTGGGCTGCTCCTTCAGTGCCCGCTCGATCGGCTGCAATGCCTGCTCGGTGTTCTCAAACTTGGCTGTGGAGTAGTCAGGCCCCACCAGCTGGCGACCGAGGGCATCAAGCACGGCGCCCTCATGGCTGCAGAGCTCCACACTTACAAAGGCGGCACGGCGCACCTGTTGGGAGCGCACCAGCCAGCGGGCCAGTTCACTCGCCAGTGCCGTTTTGCCCTCACCCCCTTGGCCGCGCAGCACCGCCCAGCGCTCCTGACGCAGCAAGCGCTCCAGGGCGAGTAGATCGCGGCTGCGACCCACAAAGCCGGTATCCACCGGCTCAGGAGGCACCGCTCCCATCCTTGCCCGCAGCCGCTCCCTGATGTCCTCTCTGGTCTGTGGGGCAGGGGTGGCCTCAAACAGCTGGGGATCCTGTTTCTCCTGGTAAAGCACGGGCACAAACCAGTCCTCCAGGGTCAGTTCGCCGATGCCATAGCGCTGGCCACGGCTGTGGTCACTGTGGAGCGCCAGCTGGCCGGCAAGCATCGCCTGGCCCACCCGCTGGCCCTTGGCCAAATCGCCATAGAAGGCGGCCACAAACCTTCGGGCTGTTTCCACCAGCACGCTGTGGCTCATCGCGACCACCGAGGCCACACCTCTTTGCAGCAGCTCGCTGGCCACTGATTGCCCGCTTTGCTCCGCCTTGGCGCTCTGGCAGGCCTCGAGGAACACCAACGGGATGCGGTAGTCGGTGAGCAGCGGCCCCAGCCGGTCGGTAAGAACAGTTTGGTGGCCGCGGCGGGTGAGTTTCTGGGTGTCATTTGGCTCCTCAAAGCAGAGGCCCCCCAGGCCCACGCGACGGTCGTAGATGCCATGCCCGTTGAAATGCACCACGTGATAAGGCTCTCCCGCTTGCTGGGCCCGCGCCAGCTCGGCCTCCAGGGCGGGATAGGTGGGTGGGTGCAACTGGGTGAGGCGCAGCAGATCCCCCAGCTCTTCTGTGGCGGCCACCAGCGGCAGGGAGCTGGCCCGATGGTCGATGTAGCCGCAGGCCTCGTCTTCCGGCCGAGCGGTGATCAGCAGCACCCGGATCGGTGGCGCCACCACGGGAATCGGCAGGTGGTCCTTGATGGGCAGGCGGCGGCGCACCCGCACTGGCCGCGCGCCTTGAAACAGGAAGCCCTTGCCGTTGTGGAGCAACTCCCAGGGCAGTCCGAGCAGGGCAGTTGCGGCCTCCTGGGCGGCGTTCTGTTCCTCCTCCTTACTGGCTCCACTCACCAGGGAGGCATCCACGGTCACGGAGAAACGACGGCTTGCTCCCTCGCCCACACCAGCCCAACCCTGGAGCACCTTTGCCGTGTGCTCCAGCGGCAGGGCCGCGTCATGGAGGGCCTGGCCCCAGGCGATCAAGTTCGCCTCCACCTTGCGGGCCCGATCGGCAAGTACCGGATTGGGCCAGATGGGCCAGCGCTCCAGATACCAGCCCAACTCCTCCGCCTCGATCGGCCCCAACGGGGCGATCAGGCGCCACCGGTCACTCTCCAC
>JBKCPG010000144.1:0-2903 GCA_046309395.1 Cyanobacteriota bacterium
GTCGCTACGGATTCGTCTACCAATTCTCGCCCCGCAGGGGGCGCCGACCGGCGGGAAAATAAAGGTATGGCTCGGCGACGCGTGGGTGGCGAAGCCGGTGAAGGTGTGGAACGGCAGCGCCTGGGTTGAGAAGCCTTTGAAGTATTGGAACGGAACGACGTGGGAGCTGACCAACCCATGACCCGCGCCGACTGCACCTACGAAGGCCCGCATCTTCTGTCCGACTTACTTGGACAGATAGATGAAGTCAAAGGGCGACTGGATCAGATGGGTAAGGATCACGCCCAGTGTCAGGAGCGCCTTAGTTCACTAGAAGCCGAAGTGCAGGCAATCAAGGGCAAGGAAGAGGTTGCTGCCACCGACCTTGCGACAGCAAAGGGAGAACTTGCGGCAGCAAGGGGACGCCGCGAAGGCGTGCAGTACGTTATCGATTTAGCAAAGGGGCCTGCGTTGGTGGCTCTTGCGTGGCTGCTCTCTATGGTATGGTTCGCAATTCGCCATGCCCAAATAGAGGAGGCAGAATGGCGGCAGCAAAACCCTTCGCGACCACCTCAGCAGAGGCCGCCCAATCCACCATCGCAGCAAAAACCATGACCCCCATCCAACGCCAGCCACTGATGGCCCCGCTTGCGGCGGGAGGAGGAATTGTTGCCGGCGTGAGCGCCGCGTTTATCGGATGGTATCAGCTCAGCGACTGCATGGCCTTCAGGACAAAGCGCGGAGAATGTGATCAGATCGCTTCAGTCGCAATTCCGGCGATGGTCGCAGGCGCTGGTAGCATCATTGGCGCCATAGGCGGACTTTGGACACTGAACCCGCGACTGCGCTCCGGTGGGGCGGCCCGCAGGGAGCAATCAAGCCGGAACTGGCGGGCACGAACCCAGCCCGTAATCGACAAATAACTGGCGCGGATCATCCGCCCGCAGCAAACCAATTAACGCCTTGAGATCGGCAATGGAGCGCATCCCGATACAGCCGGCGGTCCCAGGCGAAAACCCATGGTTCTCGTCGTAGTGGATTTCAATGGCGCTTCTTTCCGTTGTGCCCGGTGCCAGGTATCGCAGGGGGACGGACGCCGGCCCGAGCCCTTCGCCCCATGAAGCGCTGTAGTTGTCGCGCCCACCTGCCCACGCGATGTCCTCGATGCCCCACAATCCTTCCGGCAGCGGTTCCATCGAGCCGGCGCGACTTACACTTCCCGTCCTGAACACCTGCCTTCCCGGCGCACCACTGACCACAAGCAGTTCGCTCATGGGAACGCCATCCTTAAACCGCCGAAGTCGCAGCGGCTCAAGACCACGCGAGTCGCGCTGCTTGGTTCGCGTGAGCAGTAGATACGGAGGAATCTTTTTGCCCGGTGTCGGGACTTCGCCGCCCCGACTCCACACCTCATACCACTCGCGACCCCGCTGCATTGCGACTGCATAGCCGTTTTCACGAATATCCTTTTCCAGCAGGCGAATAGCTGCCAACTGGTGCGGAAACCCTTGGTAGAATTGAATCAACCGCTCAAGCGTGATCGGCATGATCAGAGTCTTCTGGTGGAATAACGGAAGAAGGTACGAAGATGTGCCCGAGAATAGGGCAATGGGCAGAATAAGGTGCTACACAAGCTCCGGCTTCTTGTGCTGGTGGAGGCGCCTGGATGACAGGACGCCTCCACCGATCGCCGATCAGGCCGCCTGATCGAGCAGGGGAGTGCCAGGCTGCTCCGCGTCTTCCCGCTTGCGGGTGACGACAGGCTTCACCTCGTCGGTCAGGGTCAGCAGGATCTGAGCACCGACACCCCTGAGATCGCCCTGAGGGTACTCGACGGAGAACACGGCGCCCTCGGGGGCTCCGACGTTGCGCGTAGCAAGCTGGGAGACCAGAAGGATGCCCTGACCGCTGACGCGGGCTTTAGTGAGGCCGGCGTGGGTACGCTCGGCGGCAGTGGTCTTGCCGCCAACATCGACGCCCTGAGCCTCCAGGAATGCCTGGTTGAACTGCGCGATCATTACACGAGCCTGGCCTGTCTTGGTCAGGGTGTAATAGCCGGCGTCATGGGCAATGTCGGCGTGACTGTTGCCGGCTGCCCTGCGGGCGTTGTAGAAGTCCAGCAGCGCCTGGCCAGTGATGCGAGCGGGGCCGCTGGCTTCGGGAGCCTCGTCGGACTGCTCGGGCTCCTCCGATTCGCCGGCAGTGTCCTCCGGTTCCTCTTCGGGCTCCCCGGCGTCGCCGTAGCCGGTTTCATGTTCGTCGGTAAAGCCTTCGGGCTCTTGAACGGACTCCTGTTCTTCAATGGGATCAGGCTCGACAACGGCAGCAGCAGCCTTGCTCTTGACGGGCATCGTGGTGAATGCGTTTACCTGGAAAGCATAGCACGCAACTAGCGAGCCATCAACGGGTAAAGCGCATGAAGTGCAGCTTGAAACACCGGATGCCCACCAGCCATGACCGATCGCCGATGGTGCCGGAGCAGTCCATTGGCGAACTGCACCCATCCCTGATCCAAGTCAGGCCGGTTCCAGACCTGTTCCTTGACGCCATCCACCGATAGCATGAAGTTGATCCCCCGCTGGACACGCATCCCATGAACAGCCTCCAGCCCGAAACCATAGCTGCCTTGCTGCATTTGCCAGCCGTCACGGACGCGAGCAGTCGCCTCCTTGACCTTGCCGGCTTCTGCGTCCACCTTAGCAAGATGCTCGCAAATGCCATGCAGGATTTCGTCGTCTGGAGCGTAATCGCGCAGCCGCTCGTAGCGCTCGGCGAAGCGCTCGGCCTGGTTAGTCTTCCAGTCGCACAAGGTCAAGATACCATCAACCTCGGCGACGAGATCAGGCATAAGGCCATAGCAGCCGCCCGGATGGATCATTGGATTTTCAATGATATAGACTTTCCCGATGCGTGGCAAGACGTGC
>JBKCPG010000145.1:0-21319 GCA_046309395.1 Cyanobacteriota bacterium
CCCCGAAGATGCCGCCGCTGGCGTCGCGGACCAGGAAGGGGCTTCGAAGCGTGATATTCACGCTCAGCAAAAGACGTGTCGTCACGTGGCCACCATGACGGGAAAGGGTGGCGGGTCCCCAGGGTCGGACGGGGCCGGGGGGGCCGCCGCGGGCGGATCGACGGGGGGGTCGTTGGTCATCGCTCGGGGGAAACGGGACGGGGCACCCGTTGGTCGAGCTGGGTGCGCAGGGCGGTGGCGTCAAAGAGCACGGGCAACAGGTGGGGGCTGTTCCGCTCACGGAAATAAAACAGCACCGGCAGCGCGGGCCAAAAGAGCCGCCAGCCCAGCCATTCGCTGGTGGGGAAGCGGCGGATCTCCTTCCCGCCGCGGCACACCACCATGGCCTCGTCGCGGAAGCTCAGCCGCAGCACGGCGGTCTGCACCAGCAGGAAGGCGGCGAAGGCGAGCATGGCCAAGCCCAGCCAGGGCGCCCCGCTCCAGCGGGGTGTGCCCGCCAGCACCAGGGCCGCCAGCAGGGTGAGGCCCAGGGGCACCCAAAACCGAGGGGCGAGGGTGATAGCGTCTTCCGCCGCGACCGCCGTGCCACCGCCCGCGTCTGATTCGGTTGGGGGAGAAGACGTCATGGGGAGAGGTGGAGGACGGCGTTGGGAATTCTGGCTGGTCTGGCGAGGCCTCAGCCGCCGAACAGGATCTGGGTCAGCACCACATCCACGAGCGCCACGGACACCAGAATCATCACCACGGCGCCGGTGGTGCTTGTGCCCACCTCCTTGGGACCGCCTTTGGTGGTGAGCCCCCAGCCGCAGGCCAGCACGGCGATGATCAGGCCGAACACCACGGATTTCAGCAGCATCGAGGGCACGTCATCCGGCTTCATCCAGGTGCGCACGGAGGTCCAGAAAACGCTGGGGGGAATGCTGTAGAGGATGGTGCTGCTCATCTGGCCCGACCACAGCGCCATCCAGAAGAACAACAGGCAATGCACCGGCGACATGAGGATCAGCGCCAACAGCCTGGGCACCACCAGGTAGTCGACCGGATCGGTGCGCAGCATGGTGATCGCGTCGATCTGTTCGGTCACTTTCATGGTGCCCAGTTGGGCGGCATAGGCCGTGGCCACCTTCCCGGTGAGCAGGGTGGCGGTGAGGAGGGGGGCGATCTCCCGGGACAGACCGAGGGCCAACAGCCCTCCCACGGCGGCGTTGGCCCCCTGGCGGGAGAGCTCGGCGGCCACCTGGATGTTGAACACCGTGCCCGCGGCCAGGCCGGTGATCACCACGATCAGCGCGCTGCCAGGGCCGGCCTCCAGGAGCTCCGCCAACAGGTCGCCCGCGTGCACGCGGCCCCTGGCGATGCCACTCACCGCTTGGCCGCCGAGCATCAAGCTGGTGCCAAGGCGCCGGATCCAGCGGGGGGTCGACCAGCCTCCAGGCCTTCGGGTGGTGGTCATGGCCGCCCGCCCGCAGGCCAGCGCCGCATCACCACCAGCCCCAGCACCACCAGCAGGGCCGGGAGGAGCCCCATGCACAGCCGGATCGCCACCAAGGCCGTTTGGGGTTGGGCCCCTCCCAGGGCTGGCAGGTAGCCGCTGAGGGTCATCAGGCTGCCGAATCCGAAGAGCACCAGGCTGATGCAGAGCTTCTGAACAAACACCATGAAGGCGCTGTAGAGGCCAGCGGGTTTTTCTGGATCGACGTCAATCGCGTCCGGCAGAAGCGACCAGGGGATGAGGTAGGCCGTGGAGGCCCCCAGGCCCACCACCAGAATCGCGGCCACCAGGGCCGCCAGCCGCAGCTGGTTGGAGACGTTGGCCAGGGGCGAGAGTTGGGGGTCGAGAGGGAGAAGCAGCATCGCCGCCAGGCATCCAGTCACCCAGAAGCCCGCTCCCCAAGCCAGGGCCCGCAGCCGACCCTGGCGGTGGCTCACCAGGGTCCAGAGTTGAAGGCCGGCCAGGGTGCTGAGCTGGAAAGGCAGCAGGATCCAATTGCTCCAGCTCTCGGGCAGCCGCATCACCACGGGCAGGAAGATCAGGGCGGCCGTCTGCATGAGCTGCAGGGCGCACCACAGGAGCAGATAGAGCCCCAACACCCTCAGGAAGCGGCCGTTGTCACCGATCCGGCGCAGCAGGCGGTGGGTGGATCCTTGGCTGGGGTTGGGTTTCTGGGCCTGGCGGGCGGCGGGGGCGATGCCCCAGCAGCAGGCCAGGGTGGTGCCGCTGATCACCACCCCTGAGAGCAGGCCCAGGTGCCAGTAGCTCGTGGGATTGGCATGGTCTTTGAGCAGCAGGCCCCCGAGCACGATCCCCAACAGTCCCGCGATGATCGAGCCGGTGAAGCGAGCCCGATTGAGCCGGGTGCGGAGCGTTGTGCTGCTGGTGACCTCCGCCATCAGGGCGGTGTAGGGCAGGTTGACGCAGGTGTAGAGGCTGTTGGCCACCACGGAGATGGCCACGAAGAACGTGAAGCGCACCCACAGGCTCCCCGGGGGCAGCCACCACATCGCCGCCATGGCCGCCCCCAGGGGGATGGCGCTCCACACCATCCAGGGGAGCCGGGGGCCGGTGGGGTGGCGGGTGCGGTCGCTGAGCCACCCCACGATGGGGTCGTTGATGGCGTCCCAGATGCGGGCCAGCATCAACACCAGCCCCGCCATCCAGGGGGGAAGCCCGGCGGCGGAGGTGTAGAAGACAAACAGGTAGAAGCCGATCAGGGAGGCCGCCATGCCCGTGCCCGCGTCCCCGAGGCCGTAGGACACCATCAACCGGCGCTGGCCCACCACCAGGTGGTCCGCGTCGAGGGGTGGGGAAGCGGGGGAGGGCGTCAAACCAGCCTGAGGTGATCCGCAGGCCATAATGCTTGAGCTTCCCGCCTCGCCGGTGGGAGACTGCGTGAAAGGGGCTCGCTTCTCCGGAGTGAGCATCCTCCGCGGGCGTAGTTTAGTGGTAAAACCTCAGCCTTCCAAGCTGATGATGCGGGTTCGATTCCCGCCGCCCGCTTCCTTTTCTCAATAAGGATTTTCGGCTCAAAACCCTTGCTGTTACTGGCGTTAGGGCTACCAGCCTGTGCCAGCGCCTGATTGCCCTTGCCAGGCTGTGAGACGAAACATCTCACCCAACGTCTCACATGCCCGCGGCCCCGTGACTGGGAGGACACGATCAGGGCGGTGGTGTCTCACGCCCTGTCTCAGAAAGGCTGCCGTCGGGGCTGGACGGGGCAGGCGCCGGCAGGTGCTCCTGCCCATGCCGTGGGAGTGCGATCAGATCGACCCGATCCGCGACGCGGTGGTACAGGTCTAGGAGCAGTTTCAGCAGGGCATCGAGCCCGATGCCCGCGTGGCACGCAGGCCCCTCCGGATGGATCGAGGGAACAGAGGCTGAGGCGGGTGCGGGCCGCCGTCCGCGGACAACTCACCCCGGCAGGTCCAGGCACAGGGGAATGGCGGCGGTGCTTGCCCCGGGGGACTGGGACGAGCTGATCGCTGCTTTCCGGGAGCACAAGCTGATCAGTGGCGAGATCAAGCCCTCGACCTGGCATCGGGTGTACAGGCACCACATGAACCACGTGCTCGGTGCCGTGGCTGCGGTTGCCCCACTGCGGAACGCCAAGCAGCCGCTGGAGACCCTGGCTCGGATCTGGGCGGACAAGCCGGGCGGGCGCACCCGCCAGATCCAGAGTCAATCGACCGCCGCTCTACCGCGTTGGGCCGTGGCGGAGCGGCGACTGGGCGAGGACTGGGAGCCGCCTCAGGATCTGACGGTGTTCGTGGGGCGATCGCGAGCGGCGAAAGCGATCACGACGCCCTTGGAGGTGGAGCACATCCTTTTTGGAAGGAGCTACGGCGTGAGTACGAGGCCAAGGGCGAGAAGCTGGTGCCCTACTCCTGCCGACATGGCTATGCCCCCCGCGCCCACGTGATCCGCGACCTGCCGCCCGAGGTGGTGGCCGCGGCGATGGGCCACAGCGTGCAGACCCACCTGGCGGCCTACAGCCGCTGGTGCGGGGATGACGTGCTGGATGACGCTTTCGCCAGGGCGGCCCGCGGGCTGGATTCTGGGCCACCTTTGGAAGCTGCCTAGGACCTCTGAGCACTCGTCGGCCAGACCTCCGCTCCAGGCCATTGGCCGCGGTCATCGGCGGGCTGCTCCATGGAATTGTCGTGGCGGGGAGTCGGCAGGGGCGTCATGCTGTCTACCTCCAGGTTGACCAGCGCTGAGGCCCCTCTCCTCATGGCCGACTCCAAGCCCTCCGAGCTTGATCAGCTCCGCCTGGAGAACAGCAGGCTGATGGTTCTGCTGGAGGCTCACGGCATTGCCTGGCGCTCCACCGAACAACCCAGATCGGAGCCAACCCCGCACTCAGCCCAGCCCGCTACCAGCGCCCCAGGTTCAGTGCGGCGGAAGGTGGCCCTGTTCCGGCGTCTGTTCCGGGGTCGTCACGACATCTACGCCCTGCGCTGGGAGAGCAGGACCAGCGGGCGATCGGGCTATGCGCCGGCCTGCGCGAATGAATGGAAGCCGGGGATCTGCGAGAAGCCTCGTGTGGCCTGCCGCGACTGCAGCCACCGGGAGCTGTTGCCCGTCACGGATGCGGCGATCTACGGCCATCTGGCCGGCGAACACACGCTTGGCCTCTACCCCCTGCTGGAGAACGACACCTGTCATCTGTTGGCGGTGGATGACGGTGGCCCGTGGAGCTGTCGAAGGTGATCCAGGCGCCGGCACCTGGATCATCTGCCCAGGCCAGAAGCCGCTGGCCCAGACGCAAGCTTCCCGTTCCCCTCTCTCTTCCCGTTGGCGTCCTGGCGATCAACGCTCCACCGGCCGCCGGCTCCAGCACCGCTTCGAGATTGGCCTGGCACACCCGCTCGAACTGTTCCGGCGTGAGCCGCGGATCCCAGGACGTCAGCAGCGGCGGGAGCTCCAGCTCCGTGGCCACAGACACACCGATGACCCCCACCAGGGAGCTGACCTCCCTCCGACCCAGGATGAAGATGAGTCGACTAAGCTGGTTTGGAATCGATGGGCCGACGATGCGACAGGTCAACATGCATGAGGCCAAGACCCACCTGTCGCGCCTGGTGGAGGAGGCGGCGGCTGGGGCGCCGTTCCTGATCTGCAAGGCCGGCCGGCCGATGGTGCGCGTCACGGCGCTGGAGGATGGGAACTCACCCGCCGCACCGCGCCGTCGGCTCGGCCTGTTGGCCGGCCAGTGCCAGGTTCCCGATGACTTTGATCAGATGGCGGCGGCGGAGATCGCCGATCTGTTCGAAGCTCGCTGATCGTCGCGATGCGTCTGTTGCTCGATACCCATCTGCTGGTGTGGGCGATGGGCTCCCCCCAGCGCCTGCCGGCGGGTCTGGCATCGATGCTGGAGGACCCTGGCCATACCCCGTTGTTCAGCGTGGCCAGTCTGTGGGAGCTGGTGATCAAGCAGGCCCAGGGACGACCCGACTTCAGCGTGCAGCCGGCTGTGTTGCGCCGAGCTCTGCGGGATGGGGGCTGGTTGGAGGTCCCGATCGAAGCGCACCATGCCCTGGCGGTCGCCGCCCTGCCCCCCCTGCATCGGGACCCCTTCGACCGCCTGCTGCTCGCCCAGGCCAGCGTCGAGGGTTTGTTGTTGATCACCGCCGATCAGCAATTAGCCCGATATCCAGCTCCGGTGCGCCTGATGCTCCCCGGTCGCTGAGCACCCCTTCGATCGGTGGTGGCCACTCCCCGGACCAAGGCAGCAGCGAGCGAATCTCGAAGTTGCTCAGCTTCGCCACCAGTCAGCGCCGTGGGGCTCCCCGGCAAATCGCCGGGATCGACCCCTCCCAAAAAGGGCGAAGGGGGCAGCGGCAACCAACCCAGCCGGGCGCCATTGGCCTGGTGAACGCCCATCTTGCGGCGCGGGGCCGACACGCCGCGGGGGGCCACCTCGCTGGCACTGGTGAGCTCCACCACCAGATCAGGCTGGGCTGGTAACTGGGGAGGGCGAGGCCCATCTGGATGGTCAGGCGGCTGTCGCGATGGCACGACTCCCCCCACCGGTTGGCCTCATGGCGATGAACGCTCCGACGGCCCCCAGCTCCAGCACCGCCTCAGGATTGGCCTGGCACACCTGCTCGAACTGCTCCGGTGTCAGCCGCGGATCCTTCGCCAGTGCAGCCAGAACTCTGGGCTTGGCCTGTTTCACGCGTGAAATACTGGGTGTCTGGACGCGACCGATCTGGGCCCGACTTACCGCGACTACACGCCTCGGCGATGGCGCTCCTCCACCCGCGGCGCCCCTCTCCGCCGCGTCAGCCCCCCACCCTGAGCCGCTGGAGCCGCCGCGCAAGGAGCTGGAAGGAACGCCTGCTGGGTCGGCTCCCTTTGCGGTGGAACCCTTCCAGCAGGCGGTGGAGGTGGTGGCGGAGCGGGAGGGTGCCGACAGCCGCGGCGCCGATGGGCTCCAGAGCCTGCCGCGGGAGCGCGATCCGGCGGTGGGGCCGGGAGAGGCCGAGGGCTACCCGCTGTCGATCCTGGTCCATCCGCGTGCCTTGCCTCAAGACGGACTGGACGCCGCTGTGGAACCCACAGGGGCCGAACCCGCCCCATCAGCTCCCGCCATGCCGCTATGGAAACCGTTGGCCGGCGCAGGGCCCGGGGCTGGCGGCTCTGCCTGCCCTCGGCGCTGGCGAACCCCTGGCCGGAGCCCAGCGGGGCCTGCTCGAGAGCGCCTTCGCAGACCTACTTGCCAGAGGTGCGGCTCCCACACGGCAGGCCCAGGCCATTCAGGCGGCCGCCCAGCTCAGCCATGCGCCGCGGCTACCGATGGCGGACAGCATCATCCTCGCCACGGGCAGGGATCAGCAGGCCCGGCCGCACAGACGGTGATTTCCGCGGCATCGCCGATGTGGTGTGGGTGGAGTCCATCCCTTGACGGTCAGGCTTCCAGACCGTGGGGCATCTCACCTGTCTCGCCCCGGGCTCAGGAGCTCCTTGCGCGACCGAAGTGCTCCTCTCCCCTCCCTGCCCCCGGGTGGCCTTCCGGTGCAACACATCTCAACAAACATCTCACATGGGGCTTTCCCGCGCTTGAGAAACGTTCCGCGGCAATGACTCTGGGCGATTTGTGGCTCAGCCTTCCAAGCTGATGATGCGGGTTCGATTCCCGCCGCCCTCTTCCGCACGTTTACAGACCGTGGCCACACCCTGAACATGGGGACCCAACACGTCCCCGATCGGCACGTCTCGGTTCAGGAGATCAAAAATCCACTCTCCGAGCCGCTCAGGCGGGCTGAGGCGGTTGAGGAGATCGTCGTTCTCTCCCATGGCCGCCCTTGGCGCGACTGGTGCCGTTGGACCAAGACAGCCCCGAGGGCCCAGTCAAGGCGCTGAACCGGCCGCGAAGCCAGCCCTGGCCACGGGTTGCGGCCGGCAGACCGATTCCATCTGTTTCCCACCCAGTGCCCTACCTCACTCTCGACACTTCCGCCTTCGCCAAGTTGTTCCTCACGGAGCCCCGCCCAGATCTGCTGGCGACTGCCGTTGGTTTGGCGCTCGCTGTGGCGACACCATGTGGACATGCCTGCCACCCCGGCTCGGGCTGGGAGGATGTGGTGGATGTCGTCGACGCTCCGGCACGACGGGCGGCAGACCTTGCCATTCGCCTTTGGGGGCCTCCGGCCCGGTGGGGGGCTCTTGCCGGCTGCTCTCGGTGAGGTCAACCCCATGGGCAAAAGAGCAAGCGAACGGGGCCAGTTGACCGATGATTCCGTCGTGGCTGGCGATGGCCCCCTGGTGAATCGGTCAATCCTGCGGGACGTCTTCCCTGACACTGGGTCACGTCGCGTCTAAACTCCATCCCGTCC
The DNA here is from genome assembly GCA_046309395.1 of Cyanobacteriota bacterium. Lineage (GTDB taxonomy): Bacteria > Cyanobacteriota > Cyanobacteriia > PCC-6307 > Cyanobiaceae > Cyanobium. The sequence goes on from JBKCPG010000145.1 coordinate 7,837, forward strand.
CGCCCAAAAGGAGTCCGGCATGCCATTGCGGCGGTTGAGCGGATACTCCAGCAAGGGCAGTTTGTTCAGGGTGTGTGGGGCCAAGGTCTCCCTCCGCTCCTCCGCTTTCAGTTGCTCCCAGGCCCAATGGCGGAGTGGATAGGGCAGCTCCGCAAGCTCCTGAAGCTCTTCTCTGGTCTCAAACGGAAAGGGATGTTGCTTCAGCCGCGCCAGGAGACGTTGGCGCGCATGCTCGCAGTTCCCCAGCCATGAGTAGAAAAACTCCAACAGATTAAAGCCGGTGCTCAGATAGCCGGCCACCACACAAATCGCCGCCGCGGGCGCTGGGCCCAAGCGGCTTAAATCGAGCGGAATAAGATCTTGATGCTTCAGGTCTTTCGCCCTTGGCTTCTCCACAAACCATTGGCCATTGCTCACGATACGCTGATGGCTGTCGTATTGATTGGGGACATACCATCGGACATCTTTCAGCCATAAGGTGGTGGGTACATGTGTGGCCATCTCGCAGATGAATGGGATCCAGGAATAGCTGGATGTGCTCTCCTCGGTGGAGACCAAGCAGCGATCGAGGAGCTGTGGAATGTTACGGATCTGCTTCTTGAACACTTGATGAATGTCCGCAACGATCGTACTGACGGGAATGCTGATCGAACCCGGATGAGCTGGGAGGCACCCGCTATCACTGCTTTCTTCGTAACAAGCAAGGTTGTTGCAAAGCCATCGCCAGATTTCATCCGCCTCCACAAGGTTCAGCTCGTTGATGATCTGGCGGGCCTCCTCCAGGAGTTGACCATCCCTTTGGATCAGGAGGCGCAGGATGAGGGGCACATCTGGCTCCCCGTCATCAGGACCGGGCATCGATGATGAGTCTTCCAGGGCTTCGATGTCCACGACGCGCCAGCTTCCCGCTTCGCCTAGGTCGAGTTCCTCCACCCTGACTCCCGGAGGCCAGGCCCTTGGGGCTTGGGCCTTCATCGCCATGGGAAGTTTCCGCAGGAGAGTGCTGACATATCTCGCATGCATGATCTTGCGGGCAATGGGTGAGATCGGATTGAGATTCTCTTCATGCCTGTAATCCTGAATCGGTAAAGTGATGAGATTAGCCGCGTAATCAGGATCGATTTCCTGCCCGGGGGCAAGCTCAAAAATCATGTTGCGAATGAGATGGCAATCAGCGTCAGCACTCAAACCTTGGTAGGCTTGCTGAAGGTAGCCGTAGGTGAGGGAGCGCGTGCGTTTGAGATAACCATTGAACGCGGGGATCAACTGGCCCAGCCGTCGGGTGTTGATGACTTGCCAGAGACCCATTGGATCCACAAGGGCCTTGCGGGCCGTCAAAGAGCCAACATTCAACAAGGACCCCAGGGGGGTGGTGGAAAATGAGTCGCTTAGGCTGAGGCGATTGCGCGGGATTCGTTCCTCCTTGCTTAGCGATCCCTTCAGCACAAGAAAAAGTGCCACCAAGATGATGAGGAAGAGTACCGGCAGCAAGGTTTGAAACGCGATCAGGGGGCGAAACAAAGCGGCGAATATCACTGCCAGTAGGAGGCCAACTAGGACGAATAGTACAAATGGTGAGGCCACCAACAATCTCACCAGAATCCCGTTGATCAAAGGGAGGGTTGCATTGGTCCGCCCGCTCCCGTTGCTCCTGGCGCTCTCCTTATCCAGCTGGCGTTCGCTATTCTCATCCGTGTAGTGGGTGTATTGGGTGGGGATTTGATCCACATCTGTCGCGATGACATAATGAATTGGTTGACTCTCACCCCCTTCCTCTTCATTGAGCTTGTGGAGAAAGCGGCGGATGTCTTCCACGCTCGCCAAGCCTAGATTGTCGTAAAGGCCGCCATCAAGAAAGGCTAAATAGTTCTTGTGGTCGCAGATCAGATCCCCACGAAAATGATTTTTGGCCTCTCCCAGCTTGGTGGTGCTGTTGATCTTCTGGTTGAGATGGAAGAAGTCATCCGGAAAGAGGAGTGGTTCAAAGCCGGCGGGGAAGCCGAAGGAAGCGGCGACGCAATCCGCGAGCCGAAGTTGTTGCGCATAGTGATACAAAGTCTTCCCCTTGGCGGAGTCGCGGTTGTGCCTAAGCAAATACCGATTGAGGACAAAAATGGGGCGGCTAGACTCTGAAGAATGGCCTTTTGATTGGCTGCGCTTAATACCAAAGCGAAATAAATCAAGCGAGGAAATATTGGTGGCATTAATGAATATATGATCTGGGGAAAGGTGGTCATTCGCCAGCATCTCTGTGATTTTCTCGTTGCCCAGAATGGCTTCTTGCTGGCTGACGTCATCCCCGCCGTTCAAGAGTTCATTCAGAAACTCATGGGTGGCGTCAGCGGCCTTCAAAATCAACTTCTCTCCCCGTAGCAGTGCTTTGATGTCCACAAACGCCTTGGCGAGCCTCTCCCCCTCCAGAAAGGCCATTAAGGGTCGATAAAAGCAATCGTCAAAGCGGAAAGCCGACTCACGTTGCGCGTCTGAGCCCGCCTTCGCGCACACATAGGCGGCCAGCGCCAGGGATCCACCCGACACACTCGACATCACCTTGACCCGTTCCAGCAGCCGCAGGTCTTGCAGCAGGGTGAGGGTGCCAAGCGAAAAGGCCGTGGCTCGAAACCCCCCACCGGAGAACGACAATCCAAGACCGGCGCGCCGGCTCGACCGCTCCGCCTGATCGAACATTTGCCCCATCCCTCCACCTCGCTGGGAGCCACCGTGTCCACCGTAGCCAGCTCAAACGGAGCCGATTCTCCGGAGGTTCGCCGCCGCCACGGGGCCGTCTATGTCACCAGGGAAGGATGGAGCATCAACATCAAACTGCGACTTTCCAGGGGCGCTCCGGATGGGGTCCAACGCTCCGGGGTGGCCGGCAGATCCTGATCCGGTGGCAGGGCGGTGTCGATCACCCGCATCCAGCCCTCAGACGAAGGCGGCAAATCGAAGTGCATCGCTTTGTAATACGCGTTGAACCCACACCACAGCAGGGGGCCTTGGCGAGCGTCGTGCAGGCTCCAAGCCAGGCTGTGCGACCAGCTGGCCCAGTCGGGCTTGTGCAATTCCACCCCATGCCACTCCCGCCAAAGGCCCTGGCCCTCTCCCTGGCGCCGAGGGCGCGATTCGGGGATGGGCGCCTCGGGGTTGAGCAGGAAGGCCAGCCGCTGGCGCAGGGCAATCAGGCGAGTCAGGAAACGCCGCAAGGCCAAGTCGTCCGCGTCGGGTTGCCAGTGCATCCAACCCAGGGGGTTGTTTTGGCACCAGGTGTTGTTGTTCCCCCCCTGGCTGCGCCGCACCTCATCTCCCATCAGGAGCATGGGCACCCCCGGAGCCACCATCAGGCTCGTGAGGAGATTGCGCATCTGCCGATCCCGCAGGGCCATCACCGCCCTGTCGCCGCAGGGCCCCTCCACACCATGGTTCCAACTGTTGTTGTGGTTGTCGCCGTCGCGGTCGTTTTCGCCGTTGGCCAGGTTGTGCTTGCGGTTGTAGCTCACCAGATCGGCCAAGGTGAACCCGTCGTGCGCCGTGATGAAGGTGATGCTTCGCCCCAGGGTGGCCGGTTGGCCTCCGTAGAGATCGGGATTGCCCGTCAGACGCTGGCTCACGGGCCAGCAGCATTTCTCATCCCCCTTCCAAAAACGCCGCAGGTCGTCGCGAAAACGCCCGTTCCACGTCCCCATCCGGCGGGCTGGAAAGTCGGCCATTCGGTAGAGGCCGCCGCAGTCCCATGGCTCGCTCACCATCTTGAGATCGCTCAACTCCGGATGGGCTTCCATGGCCTCAAAGAGGGGCGGTTGCTCCAGGGGTGTTAGCTCCTCGCCCCGGCTCAGGGCAATGCCCAGATCGAAACGGAAGCCGTCGATGCCCAGCTCGTTCGCCCAGCAGCGGAGCGATTCCAGGATCAAGCGACGGGTGAGGGCCTGATTGGCGGCGATGCTGTTGCCACAGCCGCTGACATCCAGATAGTCCCCCCGGCTGTTTTGGTGGTAGTAAACGGTATCGGCGAAGCCCCGCCAGCTCAATGTGGGCCCCGCCTGGTTGCCTTCGGTGGTGTGGTTGTACACCACATCAAGCAGCACCTCCAGGTCCGCCTGATGACAGGCGCTCACCAGCGCGCGCACCTCGTCGCGGGCGTCGAGGGGGTTGGGACTCACCAGGTAGTCCGGGTGGGGAGCCATCCAGCTCAAGGGGCTGTACCCCCAATGGTTGTATCGACCAGTGGGGGCGTCCTCCGGGTCGAACGCCATCACCGGCAGGAGCTCGATCGCCGTGATTCCCATCTCCCGCAGGTACGGCAGGGTGTCGATCAATCCCAACAGGGTTCCCTGGCGTTCCTCGGGCACGGGGCACCCTGGCCCCCGGGTGAAGCCGCCCACGTGCAATTCATAGATCACGCTTTTTTGCCAGGAGTGGCGCGGCCGGGGAGACTGGCTGAAATCAAAGTTGTGGCGCTCGGTCACCACCCCTTTCAGACAGCAGGAGGTGTTGGGGATGGCGCCCACCGCCGCGCCGCGCTGATACCCCTCCCATCCTCCGATCGCCCGGGCGCAGGGATCCAACAGCACCTTCGAGGGATTGAACCCATGGTTCCCGGGCTCTAGGGGACCAAACACCCGATAGCCATAGCAGCACCCGATGCCGACCCCCTCCACCTCCACATGCCAGTAATCGCCAGAGCGGTGACGGCTGTCCAGGGCGATCACCGTGTGGGGCTCCTGGGCCTCGGCTGCGGAGAAGATCAGCAGCTCCACTCGGGTGGCTAAGGGGGCCACCACGGAAAAATTCACCCCCCTCGGGGTCGGGGTTGACCCCAAGGGCCAGGGCTGCCCAATCCTGATCAACGCAAGGGAGATGCGAACACCGTCAAACTAGGGTCACATCCACACTTCTGTCTGTGCGGGCCATGGCCGGATCGGCGTTTGCCGCCTCGCCGGGAGGGGCGGGACGGCCCCCCCGGCGGGTAAGGCCTGGGTTGTGGCTCTTCCCTCCCAATCCCGATGCCCATGGGGGCAGCTCCTGGTTGCTGGAGACCAGTGCGGGCGATGTGTTGATCGACTGCCCGCCCGATACCGAGGCCACGGTTGATTTCCTGCGGGACCGCCGGGGCCACCACCCTGGCTGGGTGGTGTTGCTGGGTCGCGAGGGCCATGGACGGTGCCGTCGGCTGGTGGAGCGCCTGGGGTGGCCGGTGCTGGTGCAGGAGCAGGAGGCGTACTTGCTGCCAGGGGTGCGGGGGCTGGTGGCCTTCGGGGCCGAGCATGCGCTGATGGATGGCCTCCATCTGCTCTGGACCCCTGGACCCAGCCCGGGGGCCGCGGTGCTCCATGCCCGGGGAGGGGTGGCGGGAGCGATGGATGGGCTGTTCTGCGGGCGCCTGCTGGTGCCGGTGGGGCCTGGGCGACTGGCCCCCGTGCCCTCCCCCAGGGGATTCCATTGGCCTCGCCAGCTGCGTGGCGTCAGCGATCTGGTTCGCTGGTTGCCCCCAGGCTCCCCGGATTGGATCGCCAGCGGCGCTGGTCTCGGAGCCCTCGCTGGGGAAGCCCTGGTGCCAGATGGGGCTTCCCTGCTGGCGGAGCTGGCCGCCTCCCGCTCCCCAACCGGCGAGTGGCGGGGGAGGGTTGGCCCGCCGTGAACGTTTCCCTGATTCGATCAAACGCCAAAAAGCTTGTTGCTCCTTGCCTTCTGCTGTTGCCGCCCTGGGCGAATCCCCATACCATTAGGCGGCGCAATCCCTGTGGCGGTCGGAATTCCGATTCGCCTCCTCTTCCCATCCCCCCAAGACCGCCATCCGGAGGCTCCTCCTTACCCCATGAACAAAGCTGATCTCGTCAATCTCGTCGCCGCTCGCACCGAACTCACCAAAACCGACGTTTCCTTGGTTGTCGATGCCGCCATCGAAACCATCATCGATTCCGTGGTGGAGGGCAAGAAAGTTTCCATCCTTGGTTTCGGGTCGTTCGAACCCCGGGAGCGTTCCGAGCGCCAGGGGCTGAACCCAAAAACGGGTGAAAAGATCAAAATCCCGGCCAAGCGCGTCCCCGCGTTCACGGCTGGCAAGCTCTTCAAGGATCGGGTGCAGGGCTGATCCCCACCCCACCCCAAGTGTGTCGGGCGGCTCGGTTGGGCCGCTTTTTCATTGGTGAGTCCAGTGCCTCTTCCTGAGTCGCTCCGGGAACGGTTGGAGCACGGCGTAGGCCTCCGCCAGCGGGGGACACGGGGGCGCTTTGCTCCCTCACCCAGTGGGGAGCTGCATCTCGGCAACCTTCGCACGGCCCTGCTGAGCTGGCTGGATGCCCGCCGATCCGACGGGGCCTGGCTCCTGCGCCTCGATGACCTCGACCGCCCGCGGGTGCGGGCGGGAGCGGAGGAGGCCATCCTCCACGACCTGCTTTGGCTTGGACTCCAGTGGGATGGTCCGGTGATCCGCCAAAGCGAGCGCGTCGGGCTGTACGCCTCGGCGCTCTCGGCCCTGCGTCGCTCCGGAGCCCTGTATCCCTGCCACTGCAGCCGTCGCCTCCTGGCGGACATCTCCGCCCCCCACGGAAGCGGGCCGATCTATCCCGGCACCTGCCGGACCCAGGCTCCCCAGTGGGGGCGGCGCGACGGGCGGTGGCCCAGCTGGCGGCTGCGCCTCGAGGAGGGGCCCATTCAGTGGCAAGAGCGCTGGGGGCCTGAGGGCCATCTCGACGGGGCCAGGCAGGTGGGTGATGTGGTGCTCCGACGGGCCGATGGGGTGGTGGCCTATCACCTGGCCACGGTTGTCGACGAACTCACCCTCGGCATCAGCGATGTGGTGCGGGGTGCCGACCTCTGGGCCTCCACCGGCGCCCATGTGGCGGTGTGCCGGGCGCTGGGGTTCCCCCCCCCGCGGTATGGCCACGTTCCCGTTCTCTGTGATGGGGAGGGGAAACGGCTGAGCAAACGGGCGGCCTCCGAAGGGTTGGCCGGCCTTCGCTCTCGGGGCCTGGAGGCTCCCGACGTGATCGGCCGACTCGCCGCCAGCGCGGGATTGGCGCCCCCCGGCGCCCGGCTCAGCCTTCCAGACCTGCTGACGGAGGTGAAGGCCGATTCCGCGCTTTGGGAGCAAGCGGGGGAGTCTTTACAAAGCTTTCGGTTTTCACCGGGGCCGGGCGACAACCCTGGGGGGCAAAGTGTGTAAATCGACACCGTTTCACGGTCTGGCCATGACGTCTCTCTCGCCTCCGGCTCCCGCGGCCAGGCCTAAAGCCTCGACCCCCTGTCCCCGATGCGGCGGCAGCGGCATCCTCCGGCTGGCGGATGGGCGTTTCCGCACCTGCCTCGACTGTTTGGGCCAGGGTCTCTTCCCGGTGCCATGCGCCGTTCCAATGACCCCCGCGGGGGTGTCAGCGCACCCCCGATCGCTTCGAGCGCCAGATGAAGAAGGCGGCCGTGCCAACGACGGCGGCCAGGGGAGCGGCGGTGAGCAACAGGAGAAGGACAGCGGTCCAGTCTGTGTACATCCCTGGAGGTGAATGGGTTGCCCCATCATCCCAGGCGGGGGGGGCGCCCAAGGCAACGAGTCGTTTCACGATTGCTTAACGGGGCGGATGGGGGTGTAACCCGGTAAAGCGCTGCTCCACCCACCCGTGGACGAGACGATCACGACACCAGCGGGGTTCACCATCACGCCCGCATCCGATGGTTCTTACCGCGTCTGCGACCTTCAGCGGCACTGCCTGACCACCACCAGCCTCTGGGAGGCCCAGCAGCTGGTGCGGGTTGCGGAAGTGCGCCATCGAGGATTGGTCGACGACGGGAACCCCCAGGCCACCTCCTGATCCGCTCGCGTTCGCTCCCCTTCGAATCTCGCCCTCGCTTCTGTTCGAATAGGGTGAAATTTAAATCTCCTCTCTGGATTTGCCAGCCCACGAGTCCATGGCGCTCTGGTCCCCCGGAATCGATTCCACCAACCCCTTGGCCTGCGCCCATCCAGAGCGTTTTGTGCTGAAGCGCTTGGATGAGGAGGCTTTTTTAGGCATTGATCAAGACGATCAGAGCCTCCTGGAGGTGTCCTTGATCGAGCAGGCCCATCACTTCCGCACCCATGAATCCGCCGTGCGCGCGGCTGGAGAACTCAACCGCATGGGCCGCGGCCCCGTGGATGTGAGGAAAGTGGAGCGACCTTGAGCGGCACTTTGTGACGGTCGCGTTCGCCGGGGACCGCCCTCGATAGGGTCAAGGCAGCGCCAGTCCGTCCATGAAACGCCAGCATCAGCGCACCCTGGAGGCTCTCTTCAGCCACCCGCTCGTCCATGGTCTTCGCGCCTCCAAGGTGGAAGCCCTCCTCCACGCCCTCGGAGCGGACGTCACCTCCCTGGAGGGCCGTCGGTTGAGGATCCAGATGCCCGGTGGCCAGGAATCCTGGCTGGAGCTGGGCGAGGGGGCGCACCATCCGGATTTGGATCCGGAGGCCGTGCTGCGCCTCCGTCATTTGCTGGAGGAGGCGGGGGTGACGCCCGAGCATCCGGAGGCCGAGCCCGCCAGCCCGCGGGGTGATCAGAGCCGCCGGCTGGTGATCCACCTGGATCACCACCGCACCGACGTCTTCCTGCTGGAGGGCGATGAGGTGGAGCATGCCGTGCTCGTCCCCCATGGTGTGTGGGGCAGCGGCGAAAACCTCAGCCACCGCCATGACCGCGACATCGCCGGTCAGAAGGCCCCTCGCGACCACGACTACCTCACCCGCGTCATGGCTTCCATGGAAGGGGCCGACGCGGTGTTGCTCTTGGGCCATGGCACAGGTGAGAGCGACATGCGCCAGCTGCTGCTGGCCCATGTGCGCCGTCACCGCCCCGACCTGCTGGAACGGCTGGTGGGGGTGGAAACCCTGGCGATCGCCGATCCCAGCGAGGGGCAAGTGCTGGCGGTGGCTCGGGAGCACTTCGGCAACCCGCCCCACCGGCGCCCGCTCGTGATTCCCGGCCAAGAAGTGGTGGAGGCCTGAATCAAGGGCCATGGCCCCAATCCATGGCAAGACGTGCCAGCGGGCTCGCCTTCGCCATGACCCCAGCCCACCGTTCTTGTCGCCTCGCCCTTCCCCCCTTCCTTTGGACCGCCCTGGCCCTGGGGCTTGGCTATCGCGCGGCACTGGATGCCCCGGTCTTTGGCGCCGTCTACACGGCGCTCTCCGCCCTGACGGTGCTGGTGGCGCTGGCCTGGCGGCGGTGGTTGCTCCGGGAGATCGCGTCCGATGGCAACCCACCGCCACTTTCCCCTCCAGAGATGGCCTACTTGGCGAAGGGGGGCGACCAGGTGGCGCGATTGGCTTTGCTCTCGCTCCTGCACAGGGGGAAGGTGCGACCCGTCGCCAGTGGCAGGCCGCCCCGGATGGAGCCTTGGCAACCGTTGGGGGATCCGATCGCGGAGGCGGTGCTGCTCGGCCTGAAGCGAAGGCCCCAGGGATCAGCGGTTGGGGTGCTTCGGGCCGTCGCGAGGAGGGGGGCGTTGATGGCCCCCCCGCGGCGCCGGCTGGTGGAGCTAGGCCTGGTGCATGGCGTCCGGCGGGCCTGGTGGGCCCGCCATGGCCCGATGCTGGTCATCGCGGCCGTGCTGGTGCCCGGGCTGGCGCGGATCCAGCGGGACATGGGGGGACATCGCCCGGTGGCCGGCCTTCTGTTGCTGTGCCTTGCGCTGATGGGGGCCGCGGCGGCGTTTTGGGGGCGGCGCCCCCACCGCACCGCCCGGGGCGATCGCCTGCTGCGCGCGCTGGAGAACCGCTACCGCCGCATGCCCCCAACGTCAGCTCCTGAGAGTCTGCTACCCGCCTTCGCGCTGCTGGGTCCTTCGGTGTTGCCGGTCGACCTGGCGATGGGCCTGGTTCCCTTGCTGGCACCGCTGGGATGGCGGGGGCTGAGGGGGGATCTGGCCCAGTGTCTGACTGGTTTGTTTGCCCCCAGCGGGGGAGGTGATGGCCTCTTTGGGCTGGAGGGCTGGAGCGGCGCGGAGGGGGCCTGGAGCGCGTGCCATTTCGGCGACCATCACGGTGGAGCGGGCGATGGGGGGAGCTGGGGGGGCGGCGGTGATGGTGGTTGTGGGGAGTGATGGAGGGGGCATGCTGAACGCGGGGGCGGAACAGCCCACGACTGAAGCTCACCCGCCGGGCTGTTCCCTTGGTTTGCGGTTCCGGGAGGTTGAGACCTTTCCGCGCCGACGTCCAGCGGCGGTTTGGCGCGGAAGTTTGGCCTAACGCCCCCCGCGCCACGGCGCCAACCCCGCTGAGGAATCCCAGCCCGCGCGGCGGGTTTGGTGATCCAAAGACCCACCCCTGGTGTGGAAGCCAGGCGGGAAGGGGGGGATGGCAAAGAAGCCGGTGACTGGATTTGAACCTGCGACCTACTGATTACGAATCAGTTGCTCTACCGCTGAGCTACACCGGCGACTCACGGAAACTAGCATCGCCACAGGTTCTGGATCGACGTGGCCTCAAAACTGGATCCAGAGCTCAGGGAACGCCTTCTGGCGGAGGCCCGCACGCCCTGGCGTGGGTTACGACGGGCCCTGTGGTTCGCCTTGTTCGCCTCGGCCGCCGTTGGCCTGGCCACCATGGCGATGCGGGGGGCGGCGGGAGAGAGCGTCCCCTCATCCGATTGGCTCATCCAACTGGTCGCCCTGTTCGTCTGCGGTGGCCTGCTCTGGTTCGACAGGCGGCGCCAGCCCGCTGATGGCTGAAGCTTCCCGCTCTGATGGCGGGGTTTGCTCCCTCGGAGCGCGGTTGGCGGGAGCAGGGGTGGGGGCGGGACGCGGAGCCGGCCCCGCGAAGCTCAGGGGTGCGGGCAACAGCAGGGGGAGCCCCAGGCTGAGGCGGCCCCCTTCGAGCTCGTCGAGACTCAATGGCGGGGTGGAGCGAACCACGCTCTCGGAGCGGCTGAGCAGCCACAGGGCCTGCAGGGCCTGTTGCCATTGCCAGAGCATCAGGCTCAGAGGAAGGGCCGCCAGCAACAGGGCCACCAGCCGCGGCAGGTGGCCTGGATGCCAAAGCGGAGCGGCGATGGCCGCATGCCGATCGAGCTGAATCAGCAGCGGAAGGAGGGCGATGGCCCCCAGCGCCGGGCCGCACACCTTCAGCGCCAGGGTGTCCTGCAGCTGGCTCATGCGCAGCCGCCCATCCCCCCTGCCTCGGCTCGGAATCCGCACCAGCAGCAGCGACCACACATCCGCCGGAACCCGCCACAGCAACAAGGCGGGGGCGAGGGCCCCCAGGCTCCAACAGAGCACCTCCTCCACCAGGGGGGCTGGGCCAGGGTCGCTTCCGGCCAGCGTCATCAGGATCAGCAGGGCCTCCAGGGGCAGGACCGCCAGTCCCAGGAGCTGGGTCCAAAGCAGCGACTCGGCGCGTGGGTTCACCGGATTCAGACGCTGAGGGTGCGGCGCTGGGTGACCAGGCGGTAGGCCTCGATCCGATCCCCCTCTTGCCAAGAGGAAAAGCGGTCGCAGCCGATGCCGCATTCGAAGCCCGTCGCCACCTCCTTGACGTCGTCTTTGTTGCGACGCAAGGAATCCAGATCGCCTTCGTACACCACCTCCTTGCCGCGATGCACCCGCACTTTGCAGTTGCGCTGCACCTTGCCGTTGGTGATGTAACAACCCGCCACGGCGCTCTTGCCGATGGTGAAGATGGCGCGCACCTCCGCCTCTCCGAGGGCCTCTTCGGCCAACTCGGGTTCCAGCAAACCCTCCATCGCCAGTTGGATGTCTTCCAACAGCTTGTAAATCACGTCGTAATCGCGCACATCCACCCCCGTGGCGTCCGCGGCCCGCTTGGCTCCAGGGGCCATGGAGGTGTTGAAGCCCACGATCACGGCTCCGGAGGCGGCGGCCAAATCCACGTCGGTTTCGGTGATCTCTCCAGGAGCCGACAGCAGCACCCGCACCTGCACCTCCTCCTGGGGAAGCTGTTCAAGCGCCCCAAGGATGGCTTCCACGCTGCCTTGCACATCGGCCTTGAGGATGATGTTGAGCTCCTTGAGTTCCCCTTCGCTGGCCTGGCCTGACATCGAGGCCAGGGACACCCGGCGGGAGGCCATCTGCTGGGCCAGACGGCTGGCTCGGGCCTCACTGGCCCGATCCCCCACCACGGCACGGGCGCTCTTCTCATCGGCATACACCTCAAACTCGTCGCCAGCGGTGGGCACCTCGCTGAAGCCCAGGGCTTCGACGGGGCAGGAGGGGCCAGCCACCTTCACCCGTTTGCCGGTGTCGTCCACCATGGCGCGCACCTTGCCCAGCACGGGGCCCGCGGCCAACACATCCCCGTTGCGCAGGGTGCCGTTCTGAATCAGCAGGGTGGCCACCGGGCCCTTGGCCTTGTCGAGGTGGGCCTCAATCACCGTGCCCCGGGCCATCCGGTCGGGGTTGGCCTGCAGGTCTTCCACCTCCGACACCAGCAAAATCATCTCCAGCAAATGGTCGATGTTTTCGCCCTTGATGGCGCTCACAGGGACCATCACCGTGGTGCCTCCCCAGTCTTCGGCCACCAGATCCTGACCCGAAAGCTCTTGCTTCACCCGCTCGGGGGAGGCGCCCTCCTTGTCGATCTTGTTAATCGCCACCACGATCGGCACTTCCGCCGCCCGGGCGTGGCTGATGGCCTCCAGGGTTTGGGGACGCACCCCGTCATCCGCCGCCACCACCAGCACGGCCACATCCGTCACCTTGGTGCCCCGTGCCCGCATGGCCGTGAAGGCCTCGTGCCCCGGAGTGTCGAGGAAGGTGATCCTGCGCTGCTCGCCGGCGTGGGGCACCTCCACTTGATAGGCGCCGATGTGCTGGGTGATTCCCCCGGCTTCCCCCGCGGCGACGCGGGTTTTGCGGATGGCGTCCAGAAGACTGGTCTTGCCGTGGTCGACGTGCCCCATCACCGTCACCACGGGGGGGCGCCGGATCAGATGGGCCAGATCGCTCTCCTCGATCATCTCCACGGTCTTGGCGGCCGCGGCCTGCACGTCGTCCTCGAGCACGGGCACCCCAAACTCGTCGGACACCGTCTCGATGGTGGGCAGATCCAGCGTCTGGGTGACCGTGGCGATGATGCCCTTGAAGAAGAGGCTCTTGATGATCTCTGAGCTCTCCACGCCCAGCCTGTCGGCCAGCTCCTGAACCGTGAGGTTGCCTTCTGGCACCACCAGCATCTCGGGCCGCTGGGCCTTGGCCTCGCGGGCGGCCCGCAGCTCCATGGCCCGTCGGCGCTGGCGCTGGCGGGTGGTTTCTTTTTTGCGTTTGCGCACCGCCACGCTGGGTTTGGGCGCCGCCGCCGTGCCGCGGGGCTTGGCCGGCCGAGCCAGGCTGGCCTGCAGCACCATCGCCTCTTGCTCTCCGGCGTAGCCCCCGGTTTCGGCCGTCAGGGCATCGTCGTTTTCCCCGATGATGTGCACCTTTTGGCGCTGCTTCTGGGGAGTGCGGCTCCGAAGGGCCTCCAGCTTGGCACTGTCGTCCCAGTCAGGCCGGCGGGCCCGGGTGGGGC
>JBKCPG010000146.1:0-6187 GCA_046309395.1 Cyanobacteriota bacterium
CCGATCGGCAAGTACCGGATTGGGCCAGATGGGCCAGCGCTCCAGATACCAGCCCAACTCCTCCGCCTCGATCGGCCCCAACGGGGCGATCAGGCGCCACCGGTCACTCTCCACCCTGACCTGGCCGCTGGAATTTTCGTATGTCAGCTGGGCGTTGGCAGCGGGGCGGCGCACACCGTCCTGCTCATGGAAGTGAGGGTCACTGAGCTTGAGCACCAGCTCCTCCACCGGCTCCGGCCGCGGCTGGGCCACAGGTGGCCGATCCGTGGGCAGACGCCGTCCAAGGGCGACGAGGATGTCATGTATGGCTGCTGTGGCCCCACCGGCGCCGCTGCTCACTGGGATAAGGGCCGGTTCTTCATCGAAATATCCCGCCAGCGAAGCGGGTTTTGTGCCATCAAGCGCCAGCAGGATCACGGGGAAGGCGTCCCGCCCCCGCTCGGCCTGCACCTTGAGCCCATGCTTCAGCTCGTTTATCACCCAATCCGATTGGAAGGCTGCGGGACTCACCAGCACCACCAACCCCTCGCCGATCTCGATCGCGGCAGCCACCTCGCTCCAAAGCGGATCGCCCCCCTTCAACTGGCGGGAATCGATCCAAACCTCAAGCCCGAAATCCGCCAGGGCTTCCCGCAACTCCCGCACAAAACCGTCATCGGCCGTGCTGTGGGAGAGAAAGAGGTGGGCCAACAGCCGGTGATCAGGTTGGGCTCAGGGTAGCCAGGGCAGTTGGCAGTGGCTGAAGGGGCAAGCCAAATCAGATGGGCGACGATATGGAACCGGCCGCTGTTGTTTGCCCATACCGCCCCAGCAAAAGCCAACCTTCTTCACGCCCCTCTCTGCTGCAGGCCGCTGCCTCCTAAGGCTCAAGCCCATCACAAGCAAGGCCATGTCACTCTCCCCCATATCGGTACCCACCCCCAAACAGGTAACGGCCTGACCAGGTGATCCCCCACCACCGCTGATCCCCCATTGCGGGCCATGGCAATGGCTGATGTCCTTTGCCGGGCTATCACGCCCCGCCTGCCATGCTCACCGGAACCGAACTGCTCGCCAAGGTCAAGGAACTGGGCGAGGCCTCCCGCACCGAACTCGTACGCGCCACGGGCTATGTGAGCCCGAAAAAAGGCGGTGGTGAACGGCTGCTGTTCTCCGCCTTCTATGACGCCGTGCTGGAGGCCAAGGGCCTCACCCTGGGGCGCAGCCCTGGCGAGGACAAGGGCAAGCGGCGCCTGTCCTATGCCACCAGGGTGCAATTCAACGGCAACTTGATGGTGGGCAAGGCCTACACCGCCCTGCTGGACCTCAAGCCCGGCGATGCCTTCCAAATCCAGCTGGGCCGCCGCCAGATCAAGCTCATTCCCATGGAGGCATCGCACGATCCTGAAGACGGCTCCAGCCTGGATCCGGCGGATCAGCAGGACCAGCAGCAGGGGCAGGAGCAACCACCAGAGGAGGGGGCTGGCCAGGCGATCGCCACGCCCGAGTGATTGTTGGCGCTGCTTGGCAGCGTTGCTGCTGACTGCAGTGTGGGCCCGTCACCGGCGGGCCTTTTTCATGATCTGCGGGCGTAATCGCAGGGGCTGAACACCTTGCGGGCGGGGTTGGCACAGCGGCGCCGAAGCCACGAATAGCAGGGTTCCAGTCCCGCACCCCCTCCCCTGCCAAGTGGAGCTTCCACCGGCAGACTGCTGAGGCAATCCACGCCCCTCAAGCTGCCTGCGGTGCCGAAATCCAAGGGACAGCCGACGGTCTACGTCTCTTCCACGTCCATCGACCTGGAGGGCCACCGCGCCGCGATCAAGACCGCGCTGGAGAAGGCGCGTTACGACGTGGAGTGCATGGAGAAATACACGGCGTTCGATGAGCGGCCGCTGGATCGCTGCCTGGCGGATGTGGCGGCAACGGATGTGTATGTGCTGCTGATCGCCCACCGCTATGGCTACCGGCCACAGGAGAACAATCCCCAGCGGCGCTCGATCACTCACCTGGAATACGAGGAGGCGAGCCGCCACAACAAGCCTCGCCTAGTCTTCACGGTAGATCGCAAGCAACTGTGGCTACCAGATTGGATCGACGGCGGTGATGACGCTGCGGATCTGGCGGCCTTCCGGGCTGAGGTGGAAGCTTCCCATGGGGTTGAGCGTTTCACCACAGCCGATCAGCTCGCGAGCCTGGTGCTACAGGCCCTGCAGGCGCTCGGGCCGTCCTCCATCGAGGTCACCTCTGCTCGACCCCGCACCTACACCCCCACCGACCTGCAGCGCTGGGTAGAGCGCCACCAGCCCCAGCTCTCAGCCGCCTTCCTGGGCCTTCCCTCGGTGCAAGCCCGCCAGGTGCACGTGCCGCTGGATGTGTGCCTCACCCCAGCGGGGGCGGTGTCTACCGAGGGCCCACGGCTCCTGCGGCCGGAGGATCTGGAACCCCTGCTGGCGGCGGCCGGCAGCCATCTGCTGCTGCTCAGCGGCGACGGTGGCGCGGGCAAGACGAGCCTGGCCTTTGCGATCAGCCGCTGGTGGCTGGAGGGTGAACCCGGCGGTGTGGTGCGGTTGCCGGTGCTGATCGAAACCGCTCTGGGGCCCGAGGAGAGCGTTGCCGATCGGGTGCGGGACTGGCTGCGCAACCAGCTGCCCACTGCACCGAACGAGGACCTGTCAGCGGAGCTGATCGACGCCCTGCTGGCGGCCAAGCGCCTGATCCCGATCGTGGATCACCTCTCGGAGCTGACCCCCGCCGTCCGCGTGCACCTGCTGAACGCTTTGCCTGCGGGCCTGGTGCTGGTCACAAGCCGCAGCGACGACGACGGGTTCCGTGAGCGCCCCTTGAGCCGGATCGTGCCGCAGCGCATTGGGGTGGAGCGCCTGCAGGCCTTCTTCTTGGATTACCTGCGCCGCAAGGGCCAGGGGGAAGCGTTGAGCGACGACGACCTGATGCCGGCCCAGGCGCAGCTCAAGCGGATCGTGGGCGACAAGCCGATCACTGTGCTGCTGGCCCAGATGTTCATCGACGACGTGATCGACAAGCGGGAGCAGGGCCTGCTGGCGGGATCGGTGCCGGAGCTGATGCTCAGCTACGTGCGGCGCCTCGACACCCCCGCTGATCCAGCCCTGCGGCGCCGGGCGGGGCTGGATATCAGCGAGGCGCTGGTGCAGCGGGCCCTGCGGGCGGTGGCCTTGGCAAGCCACCGCCAGGGTCCCGGCGGCCAGCCCCTCCTCCAGCCTCTGGAGTTCAGCGACGCCCTGGCCCGCAGCGCCCTGATGGCCGTGGCACCTGCGGGCCTGGGGCTGAGCCGCGAGCAAGCCGAGGCCCTGCTGGGGTACTTGATCGAGCTGCGGCTGCTGCTGCAGCCCGGCGCGGCGGTGGGCCGCCTGCGCTTTCCGCTGGATCCGCTGGCCGATCACCTGGCGGCGGCGGAGCAGTTCGAGCGGCTGGAGCAGCAGGCGTTGGAGCCAGCGACCCTGGAGCCGGCGGCGCCGGAGCAGGGTGCGGCGGGGTGGGAGGCGTTCCTGGCGGCCCTGGAGCCACGGCCGGCAGCCGAACGCGAGCGGATGCGGGGCTTCCTGCTGGCCCTGCGCGATGGGGTGATGGAAGCCCAGGGGAGGCGTGCCCTGGCGATGCCACAGGAGGTACCCGACCGGCTCGCTGCCCTCGGTTTTCTGGATCCGGAAGGAGAGCGCTATCGGCTGGCATTGCAGCGGGCCCGCAAGTGGATGTGGGAGCTGGGGGTGCCGGTGGCCAGTGAGCGGCGCGATGCGATCAGCAAGCTGGCGGCGATGGCCGCAGCCCCGCAGGACTCGGAGCGGCGAGCAGCGCGGGATGTGGCGAGCCGGCGGCTGGCGCGGGTGTTGGCGGAGGTTCTGCCCGCTCATCAGAAGGAGCGGCGGGAGGAGCAGCAGGAGGCCGCAGTGGTGCTGGGGTTAATCGGCACGGAGGCGGCGATCAGGGCGTTGGAGGGCTTGGCGAGGGATGTGGAGCAGCCTGTGGAGCTGCGCCGTGTGGCGCTGGAGGCGCTGGGGCTGGCGGGGAGGAACCTGCCGGCTGGGGAGATCTCAAGGTTGCGCACCCGCCTTGAGTCGTTTCTGGAGGAGCGATTGCGGGCCGATGCCCTGGATCTGCTGGTGGAGGGCTACGAGGGCTGGGCGGAACACGACCGGCGGTTGCCTCTGCTGCAGGGAGCCTCGCGGGGTCTGCAAATGGCGGCGTCGGCGGATCTGCCCCTGCTGGGCAGCGGCCCTGGCCGCAAGGTGCCGATGCTCACGCTCACTGCCCTGCAGGAGGGCGAGGGCCTGCGCATCCGCACGGAGGTGGTGACCCCACCGGTGTGGCGTCTGCCGCTGCCGGAGTGGCCAGGCGAGGCGCCGCAACAACTGGAGCTGGTGGTGGTGCCTGGGGCCGAGTACAAAATCGGCTCTCCCCAGAAGGAAGCCGGCCGTGATGGGTACACCCGGTTCCGGCAGAAATGCGAAGAGATGAATGTGGAGGCCGAGCTCAAGGTGACCTTGAAGCCATATGCGTTGGTGCGCTATCCGCTCAGCCAGGCGCAGTGGCGTGCGGTGGCGGCTTTACCAAGGCTGGAGAGCGACATGAGCCTCACCCCAGGCACCTACGAAGCCAAGGGGCTGTGGGAAAGTTATGCCCAGCCAGGTGGCCTGGCGGTGGACGGCGTGAGTTGGCACGACGGCCAGGAGTGGCTGCAGCGCCTGAACCTTTGGCTGAAGGAGCGATGGCCGGAGCTGGGCGGCAAGGGAGAGGCCCCTCTGTTCGGGTTGCCGAGCGAAAGCCAGTGGGAGGCGTCCTGCCGGGCTGGAAGCGGCACGGTGTTTCACTTTGGTGACACGTTGGATACGAGCTGGGCGAACTACAACGGGGACTTCACCTATGGCCAGGGTCGCAAGGGGGAATACCGCCAGCGTCCTGTGGCGATGGGAGGGTTTGGGTTGGTGAACCGTTGGGGTCTGGCGGAGATGCACGGCCAAATGATGGAGTGGTGCGCGGATCAATGGCATCGAGATCCCGTGGCTGGTTCATCAGGGGATGGGAGCCCCTTGGAGGGCCCAGATCCGGAGCTGGAGGGCAATCAGGAGCAGGCCTACAGGCTGCTGCGCGGGGGCTCGTGGTTCGACCAACCGTGGAACGCCCGCGCCTCCTTCAGGTTCAGCTACCCGCCGGTCAGTGTCGACGCCACCGTTAGCGTCCGTCCCGGCTGTGTCGCCTCCCCAGGACTTTTTCGTGATACATCAACCACTGATCTTATTGCAATTGGTTTTTTTACCCCTGGCTGATGGGCTTGCGGCTTTGTTCTGGCGTGGCACCGCAGGCGCCGCAATTTTTTTGTTTCACAGCTCCTTCTGGCCAACGTCCTGTGCTTGATTGAGCCGTGAGGGCGGGTCGCCCAGCTGCTGCGCCAACCGGAACAGCAATCACCCGGCCAACGTCAACACCAACAACGGCGTTCGCCCCTGCTGTCTCCCCCCCAGCACCCTTCACCGTCAGAGCCGTTGGAAGGGATTCCAGCGGGCGTGCAAGAAGGGTCCAGACCCGCTCCGGTGATCGGCGATCCCCGCTGTCAAGGCCTGCCCTGAACCAACGGCCGCATGATCCGCACAGTCCCGGCCCACTGCCCCATGGCCCCAGACCTGGGTTGCCTGGTGGGCTTTTGCTGCCCACTCACACCCACCACACCGCATCCGCGCCATGGGCCACCTGCAGCTCCCGCGCCCGCCGCAGGGCCGCGCTGCGCAGCACCAGCCGGCAGCGCGCTGAGGGGGCGCCAGAGCGATCGAGCAGCCAGAGCCGCACCCAGCGGCGATCAACCCCCGCCGGCTGGAGCTCGATGCCAATGGAGAGAGGGGACGCCATGGGGCACCCGGGAAGGGGCAGCGGCCCAGCGCCCCCACCGGGGGCATCCACCGCCCAACCCGATCCGGTTTCCCTGCCCCCTCTCCACCGAGGCAGCGTGAGCGCAGCGAGGGCCTCCATCACCAAAGCGAACGTCCATGGGCAAAAGCGGGGCCCCGCAGGGCCCCCACCACGCGCGGCGGTGCCGCCTCACAGCACGGACACCGTGCCCACCCCCGCCGCCTGCAGCTTGCGGGCCACAGAGAGGGCGGTGAGCAGGGGCATAAGGCGCGGCTTTTGCACTGGCCGGCCGCGGCGGCCGATGTGGACTGTGACGCGGGGCTCAGCA
>JBKCPG010000147.1:0-32166 GCA_046309395.1 Cyanobacteriota bacterium
GGCCGCCGCTCCCCCCGTTCCGCCCCAGGCGCCAGATCGGAAGGCCCCCGCTCCAGACGAGGAGCGTTTCTCCCTGGCGGAGCTGGAGGGGATGTCCATGGCCGATCTCCTGGGCCCCTCCCCCCGGGAGGGCCGTCGCGGAGCCCAAGCCGAGCCCTCCAGCGCCCCCACGCCCGCTCGCTCCGCGGGCCGATCCGTGGACGACTTCGACTTCGATGAGGAGGCCTTTCTTGCCGCCCTGGACGACAACGAACCCGTTGGCACCACAGGCGATGTGGTGAAGGGGGAGGTGATCGGGGCGGAAAGCGATGGGGTCTATGTGGACATCGGCGGCAAAGCGCCTGGCTTCATGCCCAAACGGGAGTGCGGCCTTGGGGTGATCACCAGCCTCAAGGAACGTTTCCCCAAAGGTTTGCCCGTGGAGGTGCTGGTCACCCGCGAACAAAACGCCGAGGGCATGGTCACCGTGAGCGTGCGGGCGTTGGAGCTGCGCAAGAGCTGGGAGAAGGTGATCCAGCTCGACAAGGAGGGGCAGGTGGTGCAAGTCAAGGTCAACGGCTTCAACCGGGGCGGGGTCACCTGTGATCTGGAGGGGCTCCGGGGCTTCATCCCCCGCTCCCAGCTCACCGAGGGGGAGCAGCACGAGGCGCTGGTGGGCAAGACCCTTGGGGTGGCCTTTCTGGAAGTCAACCCCCAAACCCGCAAATTGGTGCTCTCCGAAAAGAAGGCCGCCACGGTGGCCCGCTTTCGAGATCTGGAGGTGGGTCAGCTGGTGGAGGGGCAAGTGAGTGCCATCAAGCCCTATGGCTTCTTCGTGGATTTGGGGGGAGTGAGCGGCCTGTTGCACCATTCCTCCGTCACTGGCGCCGCCCTGCGCGACCTCCGCGAGGCGTTTCAACCGGGGGATCGCCTCCAGGCCCTGATCACGGAAGTGGATCCCCAGCGGGGTCGGATCGCGCTCAACACAGCGCTTCTGGAACAGCAGCCGGGCGAGTTGCTCATCGCCAAGGAGCAGGTGTTCGCCGAAGCCCAAGAGCGCGCCGGTCGCGCCCGCTCCCTGCTTCAGCGGAGGGAGCCTCGCAAGCCGGGGGAGGCCCAGGAGGCTGGGGCCCCGGAGGCTCAGGCCGCGGAGGCTGTGGAGGAAGGGAGCGAGCCATGATGGGCAGCCCCTCGGCCCCCGAGGCCAGCGGCGGAGCTGATTGGGAACTGGATTTTTATTCCCGCCCCGTCTTGGAGGCCGATGGACGCAAGCGGTGGGAATTGCTGATTTGCGCCACTCCGGAGGGCGGGGGGGCCTTGGAGCCGCAACCCGGGGGGCCGCCGCCGTTTCGCTTTGAGAAGCGGTGTTCGGCGGACACGGTGAATTCCCAGTGGCTGCGAGAGGCGTTGGGCGAGGCTCTGCGTCGCGCCGAGCGCGAGGGTCACCGCTCTCCGCGGCGTCTGCGGTGCTGGAGGGCCTCCATGCGGGCCATGGTGCAGCGGGCGGCCGATCCCCTGGGTGTGGAGGTGCGGCCCAGCCGGCGTTGTTTCACCCTCCTCGATTGGCTGGCGGAGCGGGAGCGCCAGGTGTATCCCTCGGAGGAGGGCTATCTGGCGGGTCCCTTGGCTCCTCCCCCCCAGCCCCAGCGACCAGTGCCACGCCCCTGGCCGGAGGTGGCCAGGGGGGATCGTTGGAGCTGGGCCATGCTTTCGGGGGAGTCCCTTCAGGACGTGTCGGAGTGGTCGATCGGCTTCGCTGGCCTCCTGCCGATTCCCCCAACCCTCTCCCCGCGTGCGGGGGTGCCTGGCATCCGGTTGTTCAGCAAACAGAGGCCGCTGGCCTTGGCCGGGTGGCTCGCGGGCTTAGAACCCGTGCGGCTGGAAATCGACCAGGGCCAGCTGGTGCTCGAGGCGGGGCTAGACGATCGCTGGAAACTCGCCAATCTTCCCGAGGCCGAGGCCGTCGCCACTCTCGAGGCCTTTGCCCTGGCCCGGCAAGAGGCCGCTGGCCTTCAGTTCCTCGCGGTGCAAAGCGCAGAGAACGCGAGCCACTTCGAGGGGTTTTGGCTGCTCAAAGATCTGCCCGATGGCTGAGGACGCTCCCCCTCCGTTCGACCGCCCGGACGCCAGCTTCAACACCCTGGAGGGATGGACCTGGGTGGGAACCTACGGCGGCTGGTTTTTGCGGTGCGACCTTCTCCAAGGCTTTGAGCATGGGTTTTTCACACGCCAGTGGCAGGGGCGGGAGCCCGATGAACTGGCTGGCTACCTCAGCGCGGGGGTGAGTGTGCACCGTCCCAAGCAAATTCACAGCGCCCTTGTGCTCCCTGCCCATGAGGCCACCTCCGCCCCCTGGCCCGAAGCCGATGGGCTGGTGAGCGGTGCCGCCGGCCAAAGCCTATGGGTGTGTGGGGCCGACTGCACCCCTGTGTTGATCGCGGATCCATGTTCCGGGAGAGTGGCCGCCTGCCACGCGGGATGGAGGGGTGTGGCCGGCCGGATCTTGCCCCGTGCCCTCGCCCTGATGGAGGAGGCGGGAAGCCGCCGCGCTGACGTGCTGGTGGCCCTCGGCCCCGCGGTCAGTGGAGCGGCCTACCAGGTGGAGAGGGAGGTGAGCCAGCAGGTGGCGGAGTCTCTGTTCCCCGCCACGCCTCGCCATCCGGGAGGGGCGGGTGCCCTGGAGGAACTGCTGGGGTGTGGTGCCCTGGCCGCCGACCCCAGCCCCGGTCATGACCGTCTGGATCTTCGGGCCGCCAGCGGACGCCAGCTCGAAAACGAGGGGGTTTCCCCCGCCAACATCGCCTACTGCCCGCTCTGCACCGTTAGGGAGCCCCTGCTGTTTCACTCCTGGCGCCGCGATCAGGTGAAGGCGGTGCAGTGGAGCGGCATTGTGGCCCAAGGCTGATAAAGCCGGCACTCGTTCTCCCCCTTCTGGCCAGGGCCTCCTGGCCAAACCTCGGGTTTGCCAGGCCCTTTCATGACGCGAGTCTCAGGATTCGAAAGAGTCGATATGAACAACTTTACCGAAAGGCTGAGTAGGAACCCAACGCCCTTTCGAGCCGCTGGGAGATTTTTGCTACTTGCGTAGTGCCCCCTGCTGTTGTGATAATGCGAAAGTCGCATTTTTACCAACATGCTCACAGGTTCCGACCTGCTTGCCAAAGTCAAGGAGATGGGTGACGTCAACAAATCGGATCTCGTTCGCGCTTGTGGCTATGTCTCCACCAAGAAGGATGGGAGCGAGCGGCTTAACTTCACCGCCTTCTACGAAGCTCTCCTGAATGCCAAGGGGATGGACATCGGGGCCTCCTCCAAGGGGGGCAAGGCTGGCCGCAAGCTCAGCTTCAACACCAAGGTGCAGTTCAACGGCAACCTGATGGTGGGCAAGGCGTACACCGCCTTGCTGGATCTCAAGCCCGGTGACGAATTTGAGATCAAGCTGGGTCGCAAGCAGATCCGACTCGTGCCCCTTGGCGGAGAGGAAGAGGAGAGCTGATCTCCTTGGCAATCGCCTCGGCCACTTTCACTCCATCGATAGCCGCTGAGAGGATGCCACCGGCATAGCCGGCTCCCTCTCCAGCCGGGTAGAGGCCTGGGGTGTTCTCACTCCACAAGCTTTCTCGGTGGCGGGGGAGTCTCACGGGGGAAGACGTGCGCGTCTCCACCCCCGTGAGGAGAGCTTCTTTGAGAAGAAAGTCGGGCAGGGCGTTGGCGAAGGCCGGCAAAGCGTCCCGGATGGCTGAAAGCACAAAGTCTGGCAGGCACCCATCGAGGGTGCCCAGCCGCACCCCTGGCAAATAGGATCCTTCCACACCGCCCGTCTCCCGTTCGACGCTGGGGACCCGCGCTAAAAAATCACCCAAACGTTGGGCGGGCGCTCGATAGCTCTTCCCTCCAGCCTCAAAAGCCTTCCGCTCCCAATGGCGTTGGAAGGCAACCCCGGCCAGGGGATCTCCAGGCCAGCGGGCCCAGGGTTCCAAATCTTCCCTGGTGATATTCACCACCAGTCCGCTGTTGGCATTGCGCTCCCGGCGGGAATGTTGGCTCATGCCGTTCGTCACCACACACCCTTCCTCTGAGGTGGCCCCTACCACCCAACCGCCCGGGCACATGCAGAAGCTATACACATCCCGACCGCTGGCGGTGTGGTGCACCAGCTTGTACTCGGCGGCCCCCAGCCGGGGATGACCAGCGCGGTCTCCCCACCTGGCCCGATCGATCAACGCCTGGGGATGCTCGATGCGCACTCCCACCGCAAAGGGCTTGCACTCCATGGCCACCCCCTCCCGCCGCAGCCACTCAAAGGTGTCCCGGGCGCTGTGGCCCACGGCCAGCACCGCATGCCGGGTGGGGATCGAGGTCCCGTCGGCCAAGCGCACCCCTTCCAGGTGGCGGCTGCCATCGCTGGCGAGGAGCAAGCCATCCACCCGCGCCCCGAAGCGCACCTCCCCTCCGAGTGCCTCAATGGTGGAGCGCAGGCCCCGAACCACCGTGGCCAAGCGAAAGGTGCCGATGTGGGGGCGATGCAGGGTGAGAATCTCCGGGTTGGCCCCGGCGGCCACGAGTTCCTCCAGCACCTTGCGCACGTAGGCCGGCGGCTCGCTGATCTGGCTGTACAGCTTCCCATCGGAAAAGGTGCCCGCGCCTCCCTCGCCAAATTGGGCGTTCGACTCCGGATCAAACGTCCGCTCGCCACGCCAAAAGCCAAAGGTGTCAGCGGTGCGCTGGCGCACCGGTTGGCCTCGCTCCAGGAGCAGGGGCCGCAAGCCCATTCGCGCCAGCAGGAGCGCGGCGAAATAGCCGCAGGGCCCGGCTCCAATCACCAGGGGACGGCTTCTCTCAGGCTCCCCCTCCCCTGGCTGGAGGGGAGAGATCACGAAGCGATAGGTCTCATCCGGCGTGGGGCGAAGCTGGCTGTCACGCGACCCCCGTTGACGGAGGCGGTTCAGCTGCTCGTCATCCAGCCGCAGGTCCAGATCCAGGGCGTACACCAGGAAGATCTCCCCCCGGCGCCTGGCATCCACACTCTGTTTGACGATCCTGTGGCCGATGAGGGCGGCGGCTGGGAGCCGCAGCCGTTTGCGGATGGCCTCCTCGAGTTCGGACTGGGAGTGATCGAGGGGCAAACGGAGCGCGTAAAGACGCCAACGCTCCAGCTTGGTGTCGCGAGGGCTGGGGTCTTCGGCGGGGTGGATCCGGCGCCGGCGCCTACCGGCCAACTTCGCTCACCCCTGATCGGACCCGTTGGGCCAAGGCATGCATCGCGACACGAAACGCTTCCTCCAGCCTCAAGATGGTTTCGTTGGCTTGGCCTGATTCTGGCGCGTGGATGCTGATCAGCAACCGGAAGGCTTCTCGCACATCGGCTTCCCGGGCGTCGGCGTCTAGTCCCAGGGCCGCGAACGCTCCGAGTTCCGTCAGGGAAGGAACGGTGGCGCCGCTTTTTTGGGGGTTGGGTTGGGGACGGGCCTGCTGACTTCGCAGGTATCCCAGCTGCGCTGGGCTCAGGGGCTCACCCATGGCCCGCTTTTGCCGCAGCCACTGCAGGGCGGAGTGGGCCGCCAAATTCAGGGGGTATTGGGAGCGATCCGGCAACCCGAACACGGGTGGATCAATTTGAACATAGTGGCTCGCTTCGAGAAGTCCCAAAACGCCACGACGTCCGAAACGCATACAGGCCGTGCAGCCAGGAGCCACCTCCAACACTTGAAAGAGTGGTTTCGGAGTGAGACCCGTCACCTCCACCAGCACTTCTCCGGAATTCACGGTGAGCTCCAATCTCCGGCGATGGGGCAAATCGCCAAGCTCCACCCCATTGACCACCACATTCACGGGGCCTGTCGCCGGTGCCTTGTCGATCCGTGTCACCCGGAGTCCGGAAGCCATGGATGGCGACAGGGGTTAAACATCAGTCTTCACCCTAGGCGCCTCCCCGGTCTCTGGCGGCCCCTTTCCTGATCCGCTGAAAAATTTCTTCGCCGGCTGTCAGCGCTGGTTTCAGCGCTGGGCCATCTCGCTTTCCATGGCCGCAATCCGCTCTCTGGTGGTCAACACCGCATCGGCGTTGAGGCTGATGGAATCGATACCAAGCTCCACCAAAAAACGAGCAAACTCTGGATAATCGCTGGGTGCCTGGCCACAAATCCCAATTTTGCGCTGGCAGCGGTGCGCCGCCTCAATGGCCATGCGAATCAGAGTCGTCACCGCTGGATGGCGTTCATCGAAGAGATCGGCGATCAGGGCTGAATCCCGATCCAGTCCCAGGGTGAGTTGGGTGAGGTCGTTGGAGCCGATGGAAAAACCATCGAATCGCTCGGCAAAGGCCTCCGCCACCATCACATTGCTGGGGAGTTCACACATCACATACACCAGCAGGTCGTTCTCTCCCCGCGCCAGCCCCTGGGAGGCCATCAGGGCGAGCACGCGATCCGCTTCCTCCGGTGTGCGACAGAACGGCACCATGGGAATCACATTGCGCAGCCCCATGCGCTCCCGAACCCGAAGCAGGGCCTGGCATTCCAAGGCGAAAGCCTCGCGGAAAGCTGGTGAAACGTAGCGTGACGCGCCTCGCCAGCCAATCATGGGATTCTCCTCCTTCGGTTCAAATCCAGCGCCACCAAGGAGGCGGGCGTATTCGTTGCTCTTGAAATCCGAGAACCTCAGAATCACGGGCCTGGGATAAAAGGCGGCGGCGATGCGCGCCATCCCCTGGCTGAGAAGATCAACGTAATAATCAGACGGCTTGTCGTAGGCGCTTGTGAGTTTGGCGATCAGCTGCCTTTCCTCTTGGCTCACGATTTTCTCGGGAGACAAAAGAGCACAAGGGTGAACTTTGATGTGATTGGCAATGATGAATTCCAGCCGTGCCAGCCCCACCCCATCGCAGGGGATCGCCGCCAGTTGAAACGCTTCCTCGGGATTGCCCACATTCATCAAGATTTGGGTGCGGGTCTTGGGCAGATCCTCCACGGGTCGCTCCCGCACCTCGAAATCCAGCAGGCCCTGGTACACCTGGCCCACGTCGCCTTCGCAACAGCTCACGGTGATGGCATCGCCATCGTGTATCCGGGTGGTCCCTTCACCGGTTCCCACGATCGCGGTGATGCCCATCTCCCGGGCGATGATCGCCGCGTGGCAGGTGCGGCCCCCTTGATCGGTCACCACGCCCTTGGCTTTTTTCAGGATGGGTTCCCAGTCAGGATCAGTGCGACGGGTGATGAGCAGGTCGCCGGGCTGAAAGCGTTCGATCTCCGTGGGGTCATGGATCACCCGGGCCACCCCGCGGCTGACGGAGGCGCCGATCGCCCGGCCGGTCACAATCGGTTGGGTGCCCGGGGTGAGCAGGTGCCAGCTCCGCAGCACGGCACCACTCTGGCGAGATTGCACCGTTTCAGGCCGGGCCTGCAGGATGAACAACTCCCCCCGCGGGCCGTCCTTGGCCCACTCCAGATCCATGGGCGTGGGGGTGCCCCGTCGTTCGCTGTAGTGGCGTTCAATGAGGCAGGCCCAGCGGGCCAGGGTGAGGGCCTCGTCATCGCTGAGGGCAAAACGCTCCTGATCCCGCGCGGAAACGTCTTCGTTGCGCACGGCCCTGTCCTCCTCCCCCTGGCTCGACCCGTAGACCAGGCGAAGGGCCTTGCTGCCCAGCCGGCGACTGAGGATCGGAGCAAATCCCTTCTCCAGGGTGGGCTTGTGGATGAGCCACTCATCTGGATTGACCGCTCCCTGCACCACGTTTTCCCCGAGGCCATAGGCGGCTGTGAGCAGCACCACATCCCTGAAGCCCGTTTCCGTATCCAGGGTGAACATCACGCCCGCGGCGGCCAGATCCGAGCGCACCATCTCCTGCACGCCGATCGACAGCGCGACGTCTTGATGGCGAAAGCCATGCAGCTGGCGATAGGAGATCGCCCGATCGGTGAACAGGGAGGCGTAGCACCGTTGGCAGGCCCGCAACAACGCGGTTTCCCCCTCCACATGGAGGAAGGTGTCCTGCTGGCCCGCGAAACTGGCTTCTGGCAGATCTTCCGCCGTGGCGCTGGAACGCACCGCCACAGCCGGCGGGCCTCCCCGTTCGGAAGCCATCGATCGGTAGGCCCCAAGGATCGCCTCGATGAGCGGCTTCGGCAGGGACGCCGCCAGCACCAGCTCCCGGCAGCCGCGACCCGCGGCCTGAAGAGCCCCCAGATCAGAGACATCCAGGGCGGAGAGCCGCTCTTCCAGGGCGGAGCCGAGTTGATTCTCCGCCAGAAAAAACCGGTAGGCCGCGGCGGTGGTGGCAAAGCCGTCAGGCACGTTCACGCCCAGGGGCTTGAGCGACCGGATCATCTCCCCAAGGGAGGCGTTTTTGCCACCCACCTCCGCGATCGCGTCGAGCCCAACCTCCCCGAAGGACACGACAAGCCGTTCACGGGCTGATTCGATAGACACGCATCCACTCGGTCGCTGCCATAACTCTGGCGGCACGCCACCACCTAGGGCCATCCCCGTCACCGTCCTGCATAGGACGGGCCCGCCCCTGATCCATGGCGTAAGTTCCCCTCCATGCGGAGCCTTCTCTTCAGAGTCCTGACCCTGTCGATGGTCGGGATGGGAACCCTACCGGCCGCGCGAGCCATCCCTGAGGCCGAGGCCCTCGAAAAGCTCCGGGTGATCCCCGTCCACCTGTTGGTGGATGCCAAGGGCGTGCCTTTTCCCATCCCGAGGAATCAATCGCTGCTGCTCCCCCTGTATTTGGATCGGCAGCGGGCGGTGGCTGAGCTCCGCCAGGTGCGGACGCGCTATCCCTCCTTGAGGGTGGAGTTGGCCACCCTTCCCCTCAGCGAGGCCAATGGGATTGTGGCGGGCCTGAAAAAAGACCTCAAACCCGGCTACACCCTCTCGGCCCCAGTGGTGCCGCGGCGGCAGGATTTGGACATGGCCGCCACCTTGCTGCGCCAACAGGGTCTCGCCGACCGCCAGATTCGCCAGGGCCTCACCGTGCCGGTGTTTTACGCCCGCCCCTTTCTCACCACCTCCACCCCCCAAGGGGAGAGGGGCCTGTTGTTTTTGAGTTACGAAGACCTCCGGAATGCCCTGGCGCGACAATCCGGCTCGCCGGCCCGCCGAGTGGAGGTGGCCGACATCACGGCCGTGCTGCGCCGCCTGACGCGAACGCCGCAAGATCTGTTCGTCTTCCACGCGCCCCAGGCGGGTGGGGCCAGCAAGAGAGAGCGTCAGGCCCCACCGCCACCTCCACCCCTCTAAGGGGTGGAGGTGGCGGTGCCCCTTTACCCCATGCCCCTCAGCCTTCTTTCGACCCTTTCTTCGGATCGCCCGCCCCTTCCTCGGTGGGCAGCCATTGGGCCAAAGCGCCAGCGCCCAGCAGCACACCCCCCAGGGCTAGAGCCAGCCCTTTGTTTTGGGCCGCGGGACCATCCATCCAGGCGGCGGCGCTGAGAAAAGCCCCCCCCAGCAGCAGGCTGGGCACCAGAACAATTCCTTTGGCCGCACGATTCAAACCCATGGTTTTCAGGTGGGAGAGGGTTGGTCTCGACAGGGCAGAGCGGTGGCTAGCCCTTCGGCCACCAGGCCGTCTCCAAGGTCGAGTCCGCTTTTGAGAACCCGCACGTTCGCCACCAGGAGGCCATCCCGCTGGCTCACGGGGCGCAAATTCACTTTGGTTCCGCGGGGGCTCCGCCGCCGCAACCAGGCCACAGCCTCAGCGCTGTCGGCCTCGCTCACGCTGACGCAGGCCAATTCGACGGTGGTGCTTCGGTTTTGATCGCCCACCCGCAGCAGGGTGGCCCCGCGAATGCTGAGGATCTCAGCGGCCATGGCCCGGGGCACCGTCAGGCCAAACCCTCCCACCATCACGACCAACACCACGAGGGAATTGATCAACAGCGCTCGACAGGCGCGGGGAAACGGGCGGTTCAGCAAGGGGAGGGGGGTCAGAGTTTCGTCCCGCAGCTGGGGCAGTAGTGGTGGGCGCTGGCGGTGGTCGCGCCACAGGCCGCGCATTGACGGACGGTGTTGATGGCCAGCTCGGGATGGGAGGGAAGGCCCACCATCTGGGCGTTGCTGGCCCCCGGCGGGACCATCGGATAGCAGTTTTCGCCCCGACGCACCACCACATCAATGAAGACGGGACCCGAATGGGCGAGGGCGGCGGCCAGGGCTGGACGGAGCTCCGCCCGTTCAGTGATCTGGACGCCATGGACCCCAAAGGATTGGGCCAGGGCGGCGAAATCAGGCATGCCCGTGGCCATGTCGGACGCGGAATAACGCTGGCTGTAGAAGCTTTCCTGCCATTGCCGCACCATTCCCTGCCAGCCGTTGTTGAGCACCACCACCTTCACGGGCAGACCGTATTGGCTGAGGGTTCCGAGTTCCTGGATGTTCATCAAGATGCTCGCGTCGCCCGCCACACACACCACCTGGGCCTGGGGTTCCGCCACCTGCACCCCCATGGCCGCGGGCATCCCGAAGCCCATGGTCCCCAGCCCGGCGCTACTGATCCAGCGCCGGGGACCCGTGGGCAGAAACTGGGCCGCCCACATCTGGTGCTGCCCCACATCAGTGGTGATGAAGGCCTCCGGAGCCAGCTCGCGCAGGGCGATGACCACTTCTTGCGGGGCGATTTCACCCTCCGGCGCCGGCACCACCAGGGGATAGTGGCGTTTCCAGAGGTGAATCTGAGCGAGCCAGCCCTCCGTGCGACCTGTTCCGCTTTCTCCGTCGTGGAGGGCCAGCAGAGCGGAGAGGGCGACTTTCACATCGGCGATGATCGGCACGTCGGGCACCCGATTTTTCCCCACCTCCGCGGCGTCGATATCGATGTGGATCACCCGGGCCCGGGGGGCGAAGCTATCCAGACGGCCTGTCACCCGGTCGTCAAATCTTGCCCCCACGGCGATCAACAGGTCGCATTCGGTGACGGCGAAATTGGCATAGGCCGTTCCGTGCATTCCCAGCATCCCCACGGAGAGGGGGGTGCGCTCATCAAAGGCTCCTTTTCCCATCAAAGTGGTGGTGACAGGAATCTGGAAGCGTTCCGCCAACGCCTTGACCTCCGCGTGGGCTCCAGAGCTCACCGCTCCCCCCCCCACGTACAGCAGAGGGCGATGGGACTGGCGGATCAACTCCAGGGCCTGTCTCAGGCGTTCGGGTTCTGGAGCGGGGGTGGGTTGGAACCCGGCGGGAATGGCCGTGCCGGGAAGGACGGGCACATAGTCGAATTCCTCGGCGCCCACATCCTTCGGCACATCGATCAACACGGGGCCAGGCCGTCCAGAGGAGGCGATGAGAAAGGCCTCGGCCACGATGCGGCCGATCTGGGAAGGATCCCTCACCACCCAGGAGTGTTTGACGATGGGCAGAGTGATGCCGAAGATGTCGATCTCCTGAAAGGCATCGGTGCCAATGGCCGCCCTGGGCACCTGACCGGTCACCACCACCATGGGCACGGAGTCCATGTAGGCCGTGGCGATGCCGGTGACCAAATTGGTGGCCCCTGGCCCTGAGGTGCCGAAGCACACGCCCACCTGGCCGGTGGCTCTGGCGTAGGCATCGGCCGCATGGGCGCCGCCCTGCTCATGGCGCACCAAGATGTGTTTCAGCCAGCCCCGCTGTTCCGCTTGGTGCACCTCGTCGTAGATCGGCAGGATCGCCCCGCCCGGGTACCCGAAAATGTGTTTCACCCCGTGGCGATGGAGGGCATCCATCAGGGCGTACCCACCGCTCACCCGCCTGGGGCGCCGGTCGCTCTCCCTGGAGCGATCGACCTCCAGGGAGGACTCCAGGGAGGGAGGAGGGGTGGTCTGTGGCTGCGCTGCCGCGTCGTTGGAGGGGGGGGGAGTGAGGGTCACAGCGGGCGGACAGAGAGGGGAACGAGGGGCGGTTTGGCCTTGAAAAAGGTCACCGGGGCTGTCCAACATTAAAAGGTCCGCGCCGGGTTGTCTGGCGAAGAGCACAAACCGCCGCCATCGGCTGTGACACGGCCGCCGGTTGGCGCCGCCCCAGCCCAGCTGATCGCCCCCGGGGTCTGGGAGGGGAGGGGGTTGGGCCGAGCCCTAGGCGCACCGGGCTGAGGCCGCTGAGAGAGCGCCTGGAGAGGGAATGGCGAGAGGCCTCACAACAAGCCGATGGCATGGAGCGGGCCTTTGCCACTCAACAGCTCAAAGAGAAAAGCGGAGAATCCGAGCATGGCAAGGCGACCGTTCCAGACCTCGGAACTGTTGTTCCAACCCCAGGCCCATTTATCCTGAGGATAAAGCTTCACTTTTTTCGGAAGCTGGGCGGCCTGATCCAGATTCACCTCGGGGCCCTCAAGTGCCCGGGCCACGAGATCCGCCAGACCGGAGATGAATGTGGGGTCGGTGTTGAGGGCGGCCACCCGGCGGAAATGAACGATGCCCGCGTCGTGGGCGATTTCCGCGTACTCCAGATCGATTTCCTCCAGAGTTTCGATGTGCTCACTCACAAAGCTGATGGGCACCACCACCAGGTCACTGACCCCCCTTTGGCCAAGCTCCCGAAGGGCGTCTTCCGTGTAGGGCTTGAGCCACTCCACCGGACCCACCCGGCTCTGGTAGGCCAGGGTGTGGGGGTTGGAGTGACCCAACTCGTTGCGCAATTCATCCATGATCAGCCGGGTGCAGGCTTCGATTTCCCGCTGATAGGGATCACCGGCCTCATCCACGTAGCTTTTCGGCACCCCATGGGCGCTGAAAAACACATGGGCGTTGGCGGGCTCATCCGCCTCCCGAATGTTCGCGGCGATGAGCCCCACCATGGCCCGGATGTAGCCAGGATGGTCGTACCAGCTGCGAATGCAGCGGATGGGCAGCTGGCTGAACTGGGGATCGGCCTGCCGCAGCCGTTGCAATTCCCGGAAGCTGGAGCCGCTCGTGCTGATCGAAAACTGCGGGTACAACGGCAACACCACCACCTCCTCGATGGCATCGGCTTTGATGTCGGCCACCGCTGATTCGGTGAAGGGGTGCCAATAGCGCATCGCCACGTAGGTGGTGGCGTCAATGGCCCGCTGCCTCAGCAGACTTTGCAGCTCACGAGCCTGGTGTTCCGTGATCCGCCTCAGGGGCGACCCCCCACCGATGGCCCGGTAGGCATCTTGCGACTTGCCGCTGCGCAGGGTGCTCACCAGCCAGGCCAGGGGGCGCTGCAGGGCGGGGATGGGCAGCCGGATGATCTCCGGATCCGAAAACAGGTTGTAGAGGAAGGGAGCGACGTCCTGGATCCGCTCCGGGCCACCAAGGTTCAGCAGCAACACGCCAACTTTTGCCATGCCCTGCCCACAGATGCAGCACGGCGAGCGTAACGCCAGTCTGGCGGTTGATGCGGTCACCCCTAGTCAGGCCTGGGATGTCTCGTTAAGGTCGAGCCCAGGAAGCGTGCGTTGTCTTGGTGCCATGGCCGCACCATCGGAGAAGGGGGCCGAGACGGCGTCCGTGAGGGAGGCCGTGCGGCTGACCAACCAAGAGCTGGCCACCTCAGGAACCCCCTGGCGCCTGGAGGTGCGGGGAGAGCGCTTGGGGTTGCGTGGCCCCCTACCCCCCCGATCGGAAACGGGCCAGGGCACCCCCACCATCCAACGTCTGAGTCTGGGATTGGTGGCGAGTGAGGCCATCCTTCCGGAGGCCCTGACCCAGTTGCGGCGGGTGCGTGACCAGCTGGAGGCTGGCACCTTTCGCTGGTCGGAATGGCAACGCCGCGCCCCCCGCGGCTCCGCGCTTTCCACCCCGCCTCCCACCGCTGAGGTGGCCGCCGCTCCCGCTTCTTCCTTGAACACTCCCGTGGAGTCGGCCGGCGCCCTGGACGCCGCCCTGGCCTCCTTCCAGAGGGCCTTCCACCACGATCCCCGTCGCCGTCGCTCCCCCGCCGGAACCCGCTCCACTTGGCGGTCCGCCTATCGCCCCTATGTGCGGCGTGTGTTGGCGATGGGCGGGCACCCCCAAAGGGAGCTCGACTCGGATCTGCTCGTGGCTGTGTTGGAAAGCTATCCAGTGGCCAGCCGGAGCCGCCAGCAATGCGCCCTGGTTCTGGGAGCCCTGGCCAGGCATCAGGGCCTCACCCTCCCGGCGGATTGGCGGGAGTTGGGCCGGGGCTATGGACTCCACGCGGCGAGGTTTCGCCCCCTGCCAAGTGACAGTCAGATCCTGCGGGAAGTTCAGCGGATCCCCAATCCCCGCTGGCGCCTGGTGTACGGGCTGATGGCCACCTATGGCCTGCGCAACCACGAGGTTTTTTTCTGCGATTTTTCCGCCCTAGCCCCGGGCGGCGATCGGGTGTTGAGGGTGTTGCCCACCAGCAAGACGGGCGAGCATCAGGTATGGCCGTTCCAGCCGGAGTGGGTCGACCACTTCGACCTCGATCAACTGGGCGAGGATCCCCGGGCCTTGCCCGCCCTCAACACCGACCTGCGTCACACCTCCCTGCGGAGCGTGGGGCAGCGTGTCTCGGAACAATTTCGCCGCTACCAGTTGCCCCTCACCCCCTACGACCTCCGCCACGCCTGGGCCGTGCGCACCATTCACATCGGCCTGCCAGACACCGTGGCCTCGCGGATGATGGGCCATTCCGTGGCGATCCATACCCGCACCTACCACCACTGGATCACCCGCCGGGATCAGCAGCGGGCGGTGGATGCGGCCCTTGCCCGCCGAGACGGGGGGTGATCCTCCCCACCAGCCGGGATCCCAGGCAGAGTGGGGGCAGTTCCGCGTCGCCCATGGAGTCCACGTCGGTCCCGGTTGGAGATGGCGCCCTGGATGAGGCCGCCGCCGAGCTGGGCCAGGGCGGAATGGGGGCCCCTGAG
The DNA here is from genome assembly GCA_046309395.1 of Cyanobacteriota bacterium. GTDB lineage: Bacteria > Cyanobacteriota > Cyanobacteriia > PCC-6307 > Cyanobiaceae > Cyanobium. Next base: position 14,798 of record JBKCPG010000147.1, read on the forward strand.
GCCGATGGCGAGGCCTACCAGCGGCGCATGGAGCGCCGGCGGCAGGTGCAACAGATGCGCGTGGAGGCCCGTCAACGGGAGAAGGGCCTGGTGATGGTCTTCACGGGCGAGGGCAAGGGCAAGACCACGGCGGCTTTGGGCCTGGTGCTGCGGATGCTCGGCCATGGGGAACGGGTGGCCGTGATCCAGTTCATCAAGGGGGGATGGTTGCCCGGGGAGGTGACCGCCCTGCGTCGGTTCGGGGAGGATCTTCACTTTCAAGCCCTGGGGGAGGGCTTCACCTGGGAAACCCAGGATCGGGAGCGAGACCGCCAGGCGGTGGCCACCGCCTGGCGAGAGGCTCTGGGCCATCTCCAAGATCCGGGATGCAAGCTGGTGGTGCTCGACGAGGTGAATGTCGCTTTGAAGCTGGGCTATCTGCCCCTGGAGGAGCTGCTCGACGGACTCCGCGCCCGTCCGCCCCTCACCCACGTGGCCTTGACGGGTCGGGGCGCGCCCCCGGCCCTGATCGAATCGGCCGACCTGGTGACGGAGATGCGCATGGTGCGCCATCCGTTTCGCGAACAGGGGGTGCGTGCCCAGGCTGGAATCGAGTTCTAACGACGCGACGGGGGAGCCCCACGCGGGGGCTTGCTACTGTTCGGCGGGTTTGCACCCAGTCGGTTCACTGGCATGACACCTTATCGGCGTGTGTTGCTCAAGCTCAGTGGCGAAGCGTTGATGGGGAGTCAGGGGTACGGCATCGACCCCGCCATCGTTCAATCGATCGCCTCTGATGTGGCCGAGGTGGTGGATGTTGGCACCCAGCTGGCCATCGTGGTGGGAGGGGGCAATATTTTTCGCGGTCTCAAAGGCTCAGCCGCCGGCATGGACCGGGCCACCGCGGATTACGTGGGCATGCTGGCCACGGTGATGAACGCCATCACCTTGCAGGATGGCTTGGAGCGCTCTGGGGTGCCCACCCGGGTGCAGAGCGCCATCTCCATGCAAGAGGTGGCGGAGCCCTACATCCGCCGACGGGCCATCCGCCACCTGGAAAAGGGGCGGGTGGTGATCTTCGCCGCCGGGTGCGGCAATCCTTTCTTTACCACCGACACCACGGCCGCCCTGCGGGCGGCCGAGATCAACGCCGATGTGGTGTTTAAGGCCACGAAGGTGGATGGTGTTTACAACAAAGATCCGGCCCGTTATCCCGATGCTGTGCGCTATGAAACACTCACCTTCATGGATGTGCTCAGCGGCGAATTGGAGGTGATGGATGCGACAGCAATTTCTCTCTGTAAGGATAATTCAATTCCAATTGTTGTCTTTGATCTTTTCGGCCGCGGCAATATTAGCCGCGCCGTGAGCGGTGAGACCATCGGCACACGCATCGTCTCCTCGCATTGATTTTTTCCTCAACTCTTCAGTATCCGTCTCTTTTCTTTTCAAAACACTCCCATGGATCTTGAAGCAAGCATGCGCAAATCGGTCGAAGCCACTCAGCGCAACTTCAACACCATTCGCACGGGTAGGGCCAACCCCTCCTTGTTGGATAAAATTCTGGTTGAATATTATGGTGCCGAAACTCCTCTGAAGTCTCTGGCTACCCTCTCCACTCCAGATGCGCAAACGATTCAAATCCAACCCTTTGACGCTGGCTCTTTGGCGGTGATTGAAAAGGCTATCGCGATGAGCGATTTGGGTTTGACTACAAACAACGACGGCCGCATCATTCGCATCAACATTCCGCCCCTCACCCAGGACCGTCGCAAGGATCTCTGCAAGCTTGCGGCCAAGTACGCCGAGGAGGGGAAGGTTTCTCTGCGCAATTTGCGACGTGATGCCATCGATCGCGTAAAAAAGCAGGAAAAGGATGGTGAGATCTCCGAGGACCAGTCGAGAGACGAGCAGGACAAGATCCAGAAAGTGACCGATCGCTTTATTGTTTCTCTCGAAAAATGTCTTGCCGAAAAAGAAGCTGAAATCCTCAAGGTCTAGTCTCCCCCATCCGATCCCTAATGAGCGCCTCCCAGGCCAGGCCTGTCGACACCATCATCATTGGCGCCGGGCCCGCGGGGTGCGCCGCCGCCTTTCACCTGGCCCGTCGGGGCAGGCAAGTGGTGCTGTTGGAGCGGGAGCCCCAAGGTCGCGGTAAGCCCTGTGGAGGGGGTATGGCCGCTTCCGTGCAGCGGTGGTTTCCGTTTGATCTTTCCCCCGTTGTTGACCAGGTGATCACGGAGGTGCGTTTCACCTGGACCCTGGAGGATGCGGTGAGAGCCAACCTCCCGGGAGAAGCGCCCTTTTGGATTGTCCGTCGCTCCCGGCTCGACGCCTTTCTGGCGGATCACGCGGTCCGGGCGGGGGTCGATGTTCGCTATTCCACGGCGGCGGACACGGTCCGGCGTCAGGGTGATCTCTGGATGGTGACCGATCAGAGCGGGGAGCGCCTGTTCGCCCGCGGCCTGATGATCGCCGATGGGTCGGCCTCCCCCTTGGCGAGCCAGCTGGGCCTTGGCCCACCCCGCCCCCGTTTTGCCTCCACCCTGTCGGTGGAGGTGGATGGGCCGGTTCGAGAGGCCGGTGTGGCCTATTTCGACTTCGGGTTGGTGCCCCAGGGATTTTGTTGGGCTTTTCCTCGCCATCAGGGCTACAGCATTGGGCTGGGTACCTTCATCGGGCAGGAGGATGTGAAGGGGGAAACCGTGCTGCGACGGCTCCTGCCATCCCTGGGATTCCCTTCTGAGGCCGGCCAGCGCCAGCTCTCCCGCCTGAGGGTCTGGGATGGCCACTATCCCCTCGATGGGGCTGGTGTGCTGGTGGCTGGAGACGCGGCGTCCCTGTGCGATCCCTTTTTGGCGGAGGGCTTGCGACCGTCCTTGATGAGCGGCTGTCAGGCCGCGAACGCCCTGGACGCCTGGTTGGGAGGTGATCCCCAAGCACTCAAGGGATACACGGCCACCATGCGCGCGGACTGGGGAGAGTCGATGGCTTGGGGGAAGCGCATCGCACAGGTGTTTTATCGCTTGCCCCGCGTGGGCTACCAGCTGGGGATCAAACGCCCCACGGCTCCCCAGCGCATCGCTCAAATCCTCTCAGGAGAGATGGGATATGGAGACATCGCCCAGCGGGTGATCAAGCGTCTCTTGTTTCAGCGGGGATAACCCCGATCGCACCCCTTGAGATCGCGCAGGCGTTGGTCGATCGAGCCCAGGAGCTCGATGGCAAACATGGGCGATTCTTGAACGGCGAAGAGAAACTTCTCCTTGTTCATGACCAGCAGCCGGCAATCGGTCAGGGCGACGGCGTTGCCAAAGCGCCGATGCTCGGGGGTCACCAGCGCGCCGGCGCCAAACACATCACCGGCCTCGATGCGCTCATGGCCGCTCTCTCCGTTCCAGGTGAGTTCCACCGTGCCCTCCAGCAGGCCGAACATGCAGTCGCCAGGCTCTCCGGATTTGAACACCAGGCTTCCGGCGGGCACATGGATCACCTCCCCAGAGGTGGCCAACGCCCTCATGGTGTCCAAAGCGTTCACGGTTGACTCGATTCCAGTCTTCAAGCCAACTTAGGCCCCGCCGCTGAACAGGAGGTTAAGAACGACTGACGGAGAGGGCCGCTCCGAGGCCGCCGCGCACATCGTCCGGGGCCAGGCGCCCATCCTGGTCGGTGTCCAGCGCGTCGAAGACGGCGTCGCTTCCAAGCCACTCCTCCCTGGTGATGCACCCATCCCCATCGAGATCATTGAGTAGAAAGATCTCGTGCACCGCATGGGTGAACGCCGCTTTGCCCTCTAGGGCGGCCAAGCGGTGGGCCAGTTGCACCTCCAAGGTTTCGATGGCTTTGGAAAAGCCCCTGATCCCCTCATCCAGTTTTTCTGACGCCATGCGATCCGCCGCCATCATGCTGACAAACAGCTCGGAGTCGACATGGAATTTCTCCTCGGTGGCGCCAGGGGTGTGGGGATCGAGTTTGCGCGGCAGGGACTCTTCTTTGCTGCGCAATTGTTCCATCAGCGCTGGCGAAATGGTGAGTAAGTCGCAGCCTGCTAGTTCAATGATTTCATCAATGTTGCGGAAGCTGGCTCCCATCACTTCGGTCTTGTAACCGTAGGTTTTGAAGTAATTGAAAATCTTTGTCACCGAGATCACGCCAGGATCCTCTGGGCCCGGGTAGCTCTCACGCCCCGTGTTGGCCTTATGCCAATCCAGGATGCGGCCCACAAAGGGGGAGATCAGGGTGGCCCCAGCCTCCGCGCAGGCGACGGCTTGGGCGAAGCCAAACAGCAGGGTGAGATTGCAATGAATGCCTTCCTGCTCAAGACGCTCAGCGGCGCGAATCCCCTCCCAAGTGGACGCGATCTTGATCAACACTCGATCCCGGTGCACCCCGGCTTGCTCATAGAGCCCGATGAGTTTGCGGGCTTTTTGGATCGTGGCTTCCGTGTCGTAACTCAGCCGGGCATCCACCTCGGTGGACACCCTGCCAGGGACGATCCGGAGGATTTCTTTGCCGAAGGTGACACTGATCTCATCGAGCGCTTCCGCCACCACGTCTTCCACCGGGGCGCTTTCGCCCATCACTTCTCGCGATTCCCTGAGGGAGCGATCGATCAGGTCTTGATAGGTGGGGATTTGGGCCGCGGCAAGGATCAAGGACGGGTTGGTGGTGGCGTCTCTCGGCGTGAATTGGCGGATGGCCTCGATGTCGCCCGTATCGGCCACCACAACTGTCATGGTCGCCAGTTGATCAAGCAGATTGGTCATGTTCGGTGGCAGCCGCCAATAACTTCTGGTTCACGCTAACCGTGGCACACGGCGGAGCCCATGGGGCCGAGGTGGCTTGTGGGAATCCATACAAGGCCTCAAAGGAGAATCAGGCCTTGGGACGGGCCGCCTGGGGTTTGGGGGTGAGGCCCTCGGGACGAGAGGGTGGAATCTTTTCGAGCACGAGCAAGGCTTCCACGATTTGACGGGCCACGGGCAGGGCCACGGTGGATCCGTAGGCATTGGCTCCCTGGGGTTCATCCATCACGACCAGCACCACATAGCGGGGATTTTCCACCGGCAGGGTGGCCACAAAGCTGGTGATCCGCGCCCCCGGGATGTACACGCCGTTATGGGCTTTTTGGGCGGTGCCGGTTTTCCCGCCAATGCGGTAACCGGGAATCTTGATCCCTTTCCCCGTGCCCTTCTCCACCACCGTCTCCATCCAGTTCACCACCTGCCGCGTCACCTTTGGATCCAACAGCTGAACCCCCATCTGGGCGGGTGGAGCGGCCAAGCCATCACCAGAACGCAGGCCGCGTGTGATGTGGGGGCTCACCAACCGGCCGCCGTTGGCGAGCATGGCATGAAGCTGTAGCAGTTTCAGTGGGGTCAGGGAGAACCCTTGTCCAAAGGCCGCGGTGGCCGGCTCAATAGCGCTGGAGACGAATTCCTCGCGGGATTTCAGCTGCCCGGCCACGGCCCCAGGCAGATCGGTGTCGGGGACATCGTGGATCCCGATGGTGTTCAACCACCTCCAGAAGGTTTCACGCTTCAGGTGACGCATGGCGTCCACCATGCCCACGTTGCTGGACACCTGCAGCACCGTGGGGAAATCAATCACCCCGTTGGCGCGACGATCCGCGTTGAAAATGGGCCAGCCGCCAATGTTGAGTTGGCCCACATCGTTGACGGTGCCCTTGGGATCAATCGCTTTTTCCTGGAGCGCGATCGCCAGGTTGATCGGCTTGAACGTGGAGCCGGGTTCGTAGAGATCCTGCACCGACCATTCCCTGAAGGAGCCGGGATTGAAATCCCAGTAGCGATTGGGGTCGTAGGTGGGCGTGGAAGCCAAGGCAAGCAGCTCACCCGTTTGGGCGTCCATCACCAACGCCACTCCCCGCTTGGCGTTCCACTGGCGCATCTGTTTGCCCACGGCCTGCTGGGCCACTTGCTGCAAGCGGGCATCCAGGGTGAGTTGCAGCCTCAGATCGTCTCCATAGAGCGAACCAGCTTGCAGCCCATCGGGGAGGGGGGTGCCGTCTCCTCCGCGCCGCATGCGGAACGTGGTTTCCTGCCGCCTCAGATCCCGATCCCGGCTTTGCTCCAAACCAGCCTGGGGAACCCGATCCAGGTTGAGAAAGCCCACCACATTGGAAAACAGCGCCCCTTGGGGGTAGATGCGCTGGGGATAGGCCTCCAGATCCAGACCGCTGATCTGCAGGGCCCTCACCTTGGCCGCCGTTTCGGGATCCATGTTGGTGGCCAGTTTCACCCCGCTGCTCCGGCCGCCGATGGCTCGTAGGAGGTCCGTCTGGGGACGGGCCAACACCTCCGCCAATTTGCGCGTGACCTCCTCCGGGCGACGACGAGTGTTGGGTTCATCGCCCAGAAAACTGAAGTAGCGCGGGTGGGCCCAGAGGGTGAACCGTTCCTCATCGATGGCCACCATTCGTCCGGCCCGATCGACGATGGTGCGTCGCGTGCCCAGGGGTTTGATCGATTGGGTTTGGATCTGGCGGGCCTTGCTTTGCAGGCGCTCTCCCTGGACGACCTGAAGCCAGATCAAACGGCCCGCGAGCCCCCCGAGCGCCAAACAAAGAATCCCGTACACCCAAAACAGACGGGTGGACGGGAAAGGCTGCAAGGGCACCACGCGGCGTCCATGACCCCTGGAGCGGCCATCTCCTCCAGCCACCCTCCGTTCAGAAGTCCCCGGTCGTCCTGGGGGATGCCGGCGGGTGCTGGGTTGGGCCATCAATAGCCAGCGGGGAGTGTGGGGAGGGGCTGCCCGTTGGGACCGCGGCCCATCGCCAAGCCGGCGAGCAAGGGAAGGGTGGGCTTGAGGGGTTGGTAGGCCTTGGGCTCAGGAAGGTGGATCAGATTCTCACTGCTGGTGGGCAGCAACTGGCCTGGACGTCGCATCGAACTGAGGTGGTGCTGCTCGACCACCGCCGCCGACTCATGCAGACGGTGTTCCAACACCTTGGCCGCCTCCAGTTGGGCATAACTTTTGGCCCATTGATTCTGCCAGTGCAAGGTCAAAGCGCTGAGGCCCACCAAAGACAAGCCCAGACCGGCGAGGGCCCCGGTCGACACCTTGTGCAGGCTGGCCAGCAGGGGCGACTGGCGATCCACCTTGCGGCCACTCAGGGAGCGGTGGATGAGCCGCAGGGGGCGATCCGTCAGCCGGGGAACGCTCGTCTTGGCGCTTCCCACCCTCTGACCTGAGTGACGCTGGGGACGGGTGGGGGCTGGGGAAGACAACGAGGAGGGGGAAGGCGTGGCGACCAAGGCTACGGGCCCGAAGCTGTGCAAGTGAACCACCCCGAAGGCCCCTCAGCAAGCATCCCAACTCATCGGGCCAACAGCAACAAGTTGACAAACGTGAGGCTGTTCCAGAGGGCATGCAACAAAACCGACGCCCCCAGGCGTCCACTTCGCCAGCGCAACAGTCCCAGGCCCACTCCCAGGACGGAGAGAGGCACCAGTTCCCCCAGACTCAGATGGGCGATCGCAAACACAAAGGCGCTGATCAGCACTCCCCCAAGGGCGCCCAGATGCCGTCCCACCACGGGCAGAAGCACCCCGCGAAAGAGGGTCTCCTCAAACAGGGGCGCCAGCACCACCGCCGTCAGGGCCAAGGCCAGAAGGGCCCAGCCATCGGAGCTGGTGAGCACCATCTCCAGAAGAGGATTGCTTCCCCCCGGGTCGGCCCACACCCGCTGGAGCAACCAGCTGGCCAAAGCCACCAGGGGAAGCACCATCAGAAACACCCGCAAAGCGGGCAGGATCGCCGCGGCCCATGGCTTCCAACCCCACTGCAGCCACCCCCCTTGGGGAGGGGTGAGATGCCTGGGCAGGAAGAGAGCCAGGAGCCCCAGGGGGGCCAGCATGAGGGTGAGGTAGGAGCCCAGCACCTCCACCCCCTGACGGGTGGAGGCGGACAGGGACCACTGGCTGAGCAGTCGTGGCAAGCTCGCCTGGGTGAGCAGGGGCAGCAGCACCTCGCCGAGAAGGACGAACCCCCCCGCGATCACGAGGATGGTGTCGAGCACGGTGAGTGGTGGGCCCACCAGGGCAGGAGGGGGAGGAAGGCGACCGCGCCGAAGCAACCACAGCTGGCGAATCAGAAGACCGACCCCCGCCAACATCAGCAGGGCTGGAAAGAGGGTGAGGGCCAACAGGCGAAACGCCAGCCATGGGCCCTGACGGCTCGCGGGACAGGCCTGGGCTGGCCCCCCCAATTGTTCGCAACCCAGCTGTGCCACCAGGCTCTCCTCACCCCACGGGGCGAGAAGGGGGGCTTGCCGCTCGGGGCTCACGGTCTGTTGACGCTCCAAAGCCACCAGGAGTGGACGACGGGGCGCGTCCACTTGCTCGCTGAGCTCCCGGAAGGTGGGAACGGAGGGCGGGGCGTTGCGGGCGGTTTGGCTCCGCCGCAGCAGGGACAGCTCCAGCCGCTGGGCCGCGGTGGGGGGGGAGGACGGATCCTTGGCGCGCTCCTCCAGGGCCTCGATCAGTTGGCCCCTGGGGTCGTCGCCCACCAGCAGGGGCCTCCAGGAGCCCGGCAGGGCTTCGGCCGCCAACACCGTGAGCTCCAGTTGCCGAAGGTCCAAGCTGTTCACCACGGAGGGGCGCGACAGGCTCTCCTGGAGTCCGCCCAGCCAAATCAATCCACTCAGGCTCACGGCCAGCAGGGCGAGAAGGCCCTTCCAACCCCTCACTCCCTCCCACGGCGACGGAACAGACACAGAGTCTTGGGGCATTCGCGATCTTGGGATTCTGGACCCATACACTTGGCCTTGACTGACCCTCGCAGGCTGTGCCCCTCCGCCTTGTTCTCGTGCGCCATGGGCTGAGCGGCTTCAACCTGGAGCGGAGAATTCAGGGTCGGGACGATGTGTCCCCCCTCACGGAGGAGGGTCGGGCTCAGGCCCACCTCACGGGGGTGGCCCTGAGGGAGGTGCCCTTCACCGAGGCCTACAGCTCCCCCCTCGCCAGGGCCCGGGACACCGCCCGAGCCCTGCTCGACGCGGCGGGCAGTCCCACCCCGTTGGCGTTGGACGATGAGTTGCGAGAGGTGGATCTGGCCCCCTGGAGTGGCTTGACGCGCCAGGAGGTGATCGAGCGCTACCCCCTGGAGGCGCGGGCGTGGCAAATGGCTCCCGAAACCCTTGAACTGCGGCGTTCGGATGGCGGCACCTTCCGACCGCTGCCGGAGTTGATGGAGCAGGCCGGCCGTTTTGTCCATCGCCTGCTGGAGCGCCACCAAGACGCCCTGGAATCCGAGCACACCCGCGGCGTGCTGGTGGTGGCCCACAACGCCATCCTCCGTGCCCTCGTGCTGCGGTTGCTGGGGCTGGAGGCCCATGGATTCCGCCGGCTGCGCATGGACAACGCGGCGGTGTCTGTGCTCAATCTGAGCCAGCGGCCGAGCGACCCCCTGTCGGTGCAGGTGGAGTCGCTCAACAACACCATCCACCTAGGGGAGGGTCTGCCTCCCGCCCAAGGGCCCCGCCTGTTGCTGGTGCGGCACGGGGAAACCGATTGGAACCGGGAGGGACGCTTTCAAGGTCAGATCGACATTCCCCTCAACGCCCATGGAACCTCCCAGGCCAGGGCCGCTCGGGAGTTCCTGGCCCCGGTGGAGATTCAACGGGCTTACACCAGCACAATGGCCCGTCCCCGACAAACCGCTGAGGTGATCCTGGAGCCCCATCCCGGCGTTCCCCTCACCACCACCTCTGGGCTCATCGAGATCGGCCATGGCCTTTGGGAAGGTTGCCTGGAAGAAGAGATCGCCGCCTCCTGGCCAGGTCTCCTGGCCGATTGGAAACGGGCGCCCCACACGGTCACCATGCCCGAGGGCGAGACCCTCCAGCAGGTGTGGGACCGCTCAGTGGCCACCTGGCGGACGATTGTTCGCGGCCTGTCTGAGCGGGAAACGGCCCTGGTGGTGGCCCACGACGCCGTCAACAAGACCATCCTCTGCGCCTTGCTGGGGCTGTCCCCCGCCGACATCTGGATGGTGAAACAGGGCAATGGGGGGGTCAGCGTGGTGGATTATCCCCATGGTCCGGAGGGAGGTCCCTTGGTGAGCTGCCTGAATCTCACCGGCCACCTCGGCGGGATGCTCGACCGCACCGCCGCGGGCGCCCTTTGACGTCGCGTCGCTGATGGCCTCCGCCCTGCTTCTGCGTCAGGTCAACCTGCTTCTGGGGCCAGGTGAGCCACCCACCCGGGGGGATGCCTGGCTGGAGGGGCGTCAGCTGATCTCCTGGGACACCGGGTCGTCACCCTCTCCTGAGGGTCAGTGGCGGGAGCTCGACGCCCGGCGGTGGTGGCTCGCCCCTCCCCTGGTGGATGTCCACAGCGTGCTGGAAGATCCCTGGCTGGGCCGGGCCGAGACCTTGGAGAGCCTCTCGCGGGCGGCGGCGATCGGGGGCTACGGCACCATCGCCCTGCTTCCCTGGGGCCAGCCCTGGCGGGATCGGCCGGAGAGGCTCCTGCTGGCCCGCGAGGATCCCTCGCGACTGGTCCTTTGGGGCAGTTTCAGCGCCGACGGATCAGACCACGACCTGGCCCTTCACGCCGAACAGATCGCGGCCGGGGCGCTCGGCCTCGCGGCCTCCGATCAGGTGCCCCCCTTGGCTTTGTTGGAGCGGGGGTTGCGGCTAGGCGAGATGGGGGATCGACCCGTGCTGGTGGCTCCCAGAGACCCTTCCTTGACGCAGGGGGGCTTTGTTCGCGAGCGGGTGGAGGCGTTGCGCGCGGGTTGGCCCACCGACCCCGTCCTCAGTGAAACCCTTCCCCTCCAGACCCTTCTCGCTTTGCGTGCCGCCCATCCAAGCGTGCGGCTGCGGTTGATGAATCTCTCCACGATGGAAGGCGTTGCCCTGCTGCGGGCGCACCCCGATCCTCCCCTGACCAGCGTGGGCTGGTGGCATCTGGTGGCCGACGCTGGGGGGCTTCACCCCGCGGAGGAAGGCTGGCGGGTGGTGCCTTCCCTGGGGGGGCCTGAGGATCGGGAGGCCCTCATCGAAGCCCTCCGGGAGGGCCTCTTATCCGCCGTGGCGGTACACCATCAGCCCCTGGACGCGGAAGAGCGGTTGCTCCCGCTGGATCAGCGGAAGGCGGGAATCTCGGGCCATGGACTGGCCCTGACCATGCTCTGGCGGGAGCTTGTGGGCCGGCGCGGCTGGTCCGCCCAGGACCTTTGGAGGGTGATGTGTTGGGGCCCCAGCCGTTATCTGGGCCTCCCCGAAGAACGGTTGTCGGCTCCCAGCCAGCGGTGGGTGTTGTGGGATCCCCACCAGCCCTGGCCTGGAGCCGCCCAGGAGCGAGGGTCGATCGCCGCTAATGTCCCCACCCTTCCAACCGCCGGGCTGACGGGACGGGTCATGGCTTCGGGGCTGCTGGCTGAAGAGTGCTGGCCCCTTGAAGTGATCCCGCGCTGTTGAGAGGAAAAAATCGCCAAAAGGCCCTGCCGATGATCTCCCCCTGGGGAAGGAAGGGGCCCCCGGGCCAAAACCTCGCGTCCCAGCTGTTGGCCCGATTGTCGCCGAGCACCAGCACATGCTTGGGCGGAACCACCACATCCAGGGTGGGACAGGGTCCCATGCCCCTCGAATCCACTGGGCAGCGATTGGCCACGTAGGGCTCACCGAGACGGCGGCTATTGATGCTCACCTGCCCTTGGGGATCCACCACAACCCTGTCGCCGGGGATGCCGATCACGCGCTTGATGTAGGCGTCACAGGCCGGCTCCTGGAGCCCCAGCAAGGGACCGAGCAGGGGAATGTTGACCAAGGCGCAGCCCAGGGGGCCCGGGCGGTGTTGGGCCGCCAACACACGGTCAAAGTGATGGGGCGCGTGGAACACCACAATCTCGCCCCGCTCGGGGGGACGTCGCCGGTAGGTGAGCTTCTCCACCAGAAGCCGATCCTGCAGTTGCAGGCCCGGCAGCATGGAGCCTGAGGGGATGTATCGGGCCTCAACGAGAAACTGCCGGATGCCCAGGGCCACCGCCAGGGTGAGAACGATGCTCCGCCAGAAAGCCCAGGCATCTTCCCGTTCGCTTGGGGATGGATGTCCACCACCATGGGATTTCCTCTCCCCTGACCGGGGTGTGTGCTCACCTTGTTTGCTGCTCACGCGTGGGGTTCGGATCAATTGGTGGCTGCTCAAAACGTCGGCGCCTCCGGGGAAGGGGCGGCTCAGAATTGGAACAACGATGGGCCTAGGCCGTAAGCAGACTAATCACACATCCGCGAGCGCAGCCATGGCCCGCCCCCGCTGGCATGGGGCCCTGTCTCATCCGAGGAACAGGTTCTGGAAGGACTGGGATCGTTTCGTCGCCCTCTGGGCGGCGCTCAACTTTCTGGTGGTGATGGTTGATGTCACCTATGTTCCCTTGCGCTCGTTTTGGATCCAACGCAGGGTCCACACCATGCCCGCCACGCCGCTGGCGGTCCCGTTGCTTGCGCTTCCCGACATCACCCCGTGGATGGACCGCCTCAAGGGCATTGAGCCCCATCGGGACACCCAACTCCTCACCCAGGAATTCCTGTGGCTGGATCAGGCTTGGCAACGTCAACAGGTTGGCGCACCCCCCACGAGGGATCAGCGCCAAAGCTTGGAACGGTTGGTGACCTTGAGCCAACAAATGATTGATACCGATCCCTTTCAGGCCACCGGCGGTTCGGGAACCTTGGAGAAGATCAAAAATCGCCTGCGCCAGAGGGCGAAACAGGAGTCGGCCAAGGAAGCGGTGGGCCTGCTGCTGAGTCCGGAGTGGTTGAACGCCCATCCCTGGAGTGAGGAGCGAGAGTTTTGGCGCCAACAAGTGCTTCCCCTGGTGGCGCAAAACTATTGGCGATCGGTCGATGAAAACGGGCGGCCCACCGACCACTTTTGGCGTTACGACCTGCTCATTTTCCAGAGTGTTTTTCTCGTTGACATCCTGTTGCGCACCATCCGCCTGCGGCGCAAACTGCCAGGCTTGCGATGGCGTGACGCCCTTCTCAGGCGTTGGATTGATTGGCCCCTGTTTTTGCCCTTTTGGCGCTGGCTCCGCCTGGTGCCGGTGCTGGAGCGGCTCCAGCATGCGGGCCTGATCAACCTGGAGCCCCTGAGGGCTGTGGTGAGTCGCGGGGTGGTGGCCCTCCTGGCCCTGGAACTCTTCGAAGTGCTCGCCCTCCAGATCATGGATGGGGTGCAGCAGCAGGTTCGATCCAACCGGTGGCCCATGCGCCTGCGCGCCTTGCGCAGCCATCAAACGGTCACCAATCAGGAGGAGAGGGAATTGGTGGAGCTGGTGCGCCTCTGGGCCCCCCTGCTCCTAGAGCGGGTGGCCCCCCGTCTGGCCCCGGAATTGCGAAGCGTCCTCGACCATTCCTTGCGACAGAGTTTGGAAAAAACGCTTGTGCCTGGCCCCTTGCGCCAATTGCGGCCCTTCCTTGATGTGGAACAGGGCTTTAGCCGCCAATTGGCTCAGGGTGTGGTGGAAAGCTTCCTGGATTTGTCGAAAAGCGCCGGGGCGCGACTGGGGCGGCGGGACGATGAGCAACTGCGGCTGCTGCAACACTTCATTGACCGCTTCTGGGAGGAATTGGCCCGAGCGCTGGAGGAAGGGCCTGCCCTGGAACGCTCCCAGGAGCTGGTGTGTGCGGGCATCGAGCGGGTCAAGCGCACTTACCTCAGCCAGATCAGCCGCACGGGAATTGAGGGACTGATCGAGGAGCTGGATCAATTGATGAGCCTGGAGGAGGAGAGCAAGCACACAACCAGCCCCTCCACCCCCCAGCTTCAAGGAGCGGAGGACTAGGCCCCAAGGGCTCTGGGACCCCTCCCTCGGGGGCTCAAGCTCGGTTGATCAGAGCCTTGATGGCACCCACGAGGCTGTTGGACCCTTGGCCCACGCCCCCACCCGGGCGGGTGCGCACGGTGACGTCCCCGTTGACGGTGGTGCGGCAGCTCAGGCGATAGGTGGAGGGGCGATCAGCCAGGTAAACCTCCTCCACATCCGAGCGCGGGGAGAGGTTGCGGGCACCCTCGAGGACTTCCATCACGCAGGTGCCGCACTGGCCCAGACCCCCACAGTTGTTGAGATTGTTCAGGCCGGTGTAGGGGTTGATGCCCGCGTCAAGGGCGGCTTTGCGCAGATTGGCGCCCTCGATGCACCCCACCTGCTGGCCTTCGCGTTCGAAACGGATGGTGGGCACGATGGATCGGGGGTGGAGACGCCGCCCAACTTAGGGCACATCGGGTCCCATGCACCCGGAGCGGACCCCATCCGGCGGAGCGCGGAATCAGCGCTGGCCTCCCTCGAGCTCACCTACGATGCTTCAAACCGCCGCGGGCCACGACGCGATGAGCCTTCTCGGCTACGACCAAGTGGTGGAAAGCCTCATCCCTGGCTACACCAGCCTCGCTCGTCTTTCGGTCTCGTTGCTGGCGACCTCGCCCTTGGCCATTCGGAACGGAGCCTCCGTGTTGGTGGCGGGCTGCGGTTCAGGCGCGGAGCTCCTGGCCGCCAAAACCCTGCGTCCCGATTGGACCTTAACGGCTTTGGATCCCTCCGGGTCCATGTTGGCCATCGCCCAGCGCAAGCTTCAAGTGCTCACGGAGTCCAGGGAGTCGTCCGTGGAGGGAGCCATCCCGTCTCCACCGATCCATTGGCTTCAGGGAACGGTGGAAGATCTTCCTGAAACCCTCCTCTTTGATGGGGCGATGGCCGTGCTGGTGTTGCAGGGACTCCCCGACAACGGCGCCAAATTGCGCTTCCTCTCCTCCCTCTCTCGCGGCCTGCGGCCGGGAGCCCAGGTGGTGCTGGTGGATCAGACGCAACCGGAGCGAAACGGCCTGGAAGGCCAGCTCATCGCGGCGCGTCAGATGTTTCAGCGTGTGGATCAAACAGCCACCACCGAGGCGACCACCCTGGAGGGATTGGATCCCGTGTATCCCATCGGATTGGCCAGATTGACCGGCTTGTTGGAAGCCACGGGGTTCAGCGATCCCATTCCCGTATTCCGTGCCCTCGATTACGAGGGATTTTTGCTGCAACGCCTCTCTTGATGCGTCCCAGGATGTTCCAGCTCAGGCGGCGGGCCGGGCCTTGTTCTGCTCCCGCAGGGGCTGGAGTTCATCGGTGGTGAGGCCGAGCTGGTCGAGTCGGTGGCGGATGGCCACCAATTCATCCAGGATCGAGCCCAGCAGTTGCTGGGTGGCCGTGGAGGGGGCGTTGAGCACCTCCACCGTCACTTCTTTGATACGAAGCACGTCGCGGGCGAACCGGGCCACCTCGTTGGCGTGAAACAGCAAGGGCTGTTTGATGTCGCCACGAAACTCGGGATTGAGCTTGCGGGGATTGAAGGGGGGGTTGATATTGCGAGGATCGGTGTTCGTGTAGCGATAGACAGATGCCCTTGAACGATTGAGGGCTTTTTGAACCTCGTCGATTCCGATCAAGGATTGGCCAGCGTCCTCGGTCTCTTGGGAGGCTGGAAGGCAAGACACCGCGTCCATGAGGTGCTCGACCGAAAGGCCAACAGGTTCGCTGGGTGACCGGCTGGGCTGAGCAAACATAACGCGAGTCCTAAGTGTGACTGCAAGAAACACAGCGGACAGTAGCAGAGGTTTTCCTGCCTGCCCGCTTCCCTTGGACACACGCTCAGACGCCCACCTCGTTGCCGAGTGATAGGTTGCGATTTGCCGACACGACAGGTTCCATGCGCGTCTCCCGCCTTCTGCTGGTGACGCTTCGCGATGAGCCCGCTGAAGCCGAGATCATCTCCCACAAGCTACTGCTTCGCGCGGGCTTCATCCGGAGGGTATCGGCGGGCATCTATGCGTATCTCCCCCTGATGTGGCGCGTGTTGCGGAAGGTGTCGGCGATTGTGCGTGAGGAGATGGATGGTGTCGGCGCCCTTGAGGTGCTCCTCCCCCAGTTGCAACCCGCCGAGCTTTGGCGACGCAGCGGCCGCTGGGAGGGCTACACCGCGGGCGAGGGGATCATGTTTCACCTGCACGACCGCCAGGGCCGTGAGCTGGGTTTAGGCCCCACCCATGAGGAAGTGGTGACGGCCTTGGGGGCCGAGTTGTTGCGCTCCTATCGGCAACTTCCGGCGTGCCTGTACCAAATCCAAAGCAAATTTCGCGATGAGATCCGGCCCCGCTTCGGCTTGATGCGGGGCCGGGAATTCATCATGAAAGACGCTTATTCATTCCATGGCGATGAGGAGTGTTTGCGGCACACCTATCGCCAGATGGACAGGGCCTACCGCCGGATTTTCCAGCGTTGCGGCCTGCGGGCCGTCGCCGTGGAGGCGGATAGTGGGGCCATCGGCGGCTCCGCCAGCCAGGAGTTCATGGTGACGGCGGAGGCCGGGGAAGATCTCATCCTGGCCAGTGGAGATGGACGCTATGCCGCCAATCAGGAGCGCGCGGTGTCCCTCCCCCCGGAGGCGATCCCCCTCCCCGCCGAGCCGCTCCGGGAGCTGGCCACACCCTCCCAGCGCTCCATCGCGGAGCTTTGCCAGGCCCATGGGTTCGACCCCACCCAAATCGTGAAGGTGGTGCTGGTGCTGGCCCGTTTTGCCGAAGGCCCCCCCTGGCCGGTTGTGGTGAGTGTGCGGGGAGACCAGCAGCTCAACATGGTGAAGCTCACCAACGCCCTTCAGTCGAGGGTTGCCGGGCAGGGTTCCCTGCTGCGGGTGGTGCCGATCGAACCAGGGGATCTGGAGGCCGAGGGGCTTTCTCCCCCGCCCTTCGGCTTCCTGGGTCCCCATCTCGACGACGGGGTCTTTCTAGGGGCGAAAACCTGGAGCCCCAAACCCCTGCGTTTGGCGGATCCCACGGCCACCGAGTTGTCCAGCTTCGTGTGCGGGGCCAACCGGGAGGGGTGGCATCTGGTGGGAGCCGCCTGGGGTTCGCTCATCGACCCTCCCGAGGCGGTCGACCTGCGGGAGGCCCAGAGCGGTGATCGTTGCGTGCACGATCCCAGCCAGCGGCTGGAAGCGTCCCGGGGCATTGAGGTGGGGCACATCTTTCAACTGGGTCGCAAGTATTCCCAGGCGCTTGACGCCACCTTCACCACGGAAGCGGGGGAGGAAGAACCGCTCTGGATGGGCTGCTACGGCATTGGCGTCTCCCGTTTGGCCCAGGCGGCGGTGGAGCAGTGTCATGACAGCCGAGGACTTCTCTGGCCCGTGTCGATCGCGCCCTTCGAAGTGATCGTGGTGATCGCCAACACCCAAGACCAGACCCAGGTGGACGTGGCTGAATCCCTTTACGGCGGTCTGAACGCCCGGGGCGTGCAAACCCTTCTGGACGACCGGCAGGAACGGGCTGGCGTGAAATTCAAGGACGCGGATCTGATCGGCATTCCCTACCGGGCGGTGG
>JBKCPG010000148.1:0-17220 GCA_046309395.1 Cyanobacteriota bacterium
CTGCGGGAGCTTTTCCCTTTCTCGGAGGGCGCAGCGAGTGTATGGTGAGATACAAACTGGGGAGCCTGTTCGTCGCCAACCGTCTTGCGAGAAGGCGAATTTCGGCTTTTCTTCTTCTCACGAGAAAAAAGCCGTAGGCACATCCATGTCAGCCACCCGGATGGTGAGGCGAAGTTCTGGCTAGAACCGAAGATTGAACTCGCCCGCAATATCGGTCTAGGCTCGGCAAAGATAACAGAGGCAGAGCGCCTCATCAAGACCCGCCAAAAGGAGATCACCAATGCTTGGATCAACCACTTTGGGAGCTGAGGTCTCCAATGTTTCCGGACATTGCGTCTGGATACTTCTTGATGATGAGGAGCTTGCTCTTCCGTACTCAGAGTTTCCCTGGTTCAAGGCAGCCACGATTCAGCAGATCCTCAACGTCCTGCGGCCTACGGCCGACCACCTATATTGGCCTGATTTAGATATTGACTTATCTGTCGAGTCGATACGCCATCCTGAGAGGTTTCCGCTACGGGCGAAGAGCACTTTCCAAGCAGCCCCTTGAGTGGAGAGGCCGCCGTCAACTCCCTGCTGCGCCACCCCAAGCTCCCTGCCTGCCACTCAGGGGCGGCGCTGGCTGGACCGATGGTGACTGGGACATTTCACTCAGGCAAAATGGAAACTGAAGTGCTTGGCAGGTATAGCTACGTGAAGGACCATATGTTGTAAGCGACCAATCCGAAGGTCTAAGCTATATGCTCCTCATTCTCCTTGTTTTATCTCCTATCGGTAGGGAGTTCAGCGTGCACCTTGCGTAGGTCGTGGGCCTCGGAAATGCTGGAGGCTCCAACGAGTCGCAATGCCAATAACGCCAGATGGCCGTGCTAGCATTGCCATATGGCAAGACATACCGCGCCGGCAACTGGGCCCTCCAGCCCTGACCAGGGAGGAGCGGCCTCAATCCTGCGGCTGCAAGCAACCAGTTTGGCCGAGCTTCGCGATTCCGTTCGCAGTGGTCTGCCTTTCTCCGCGCTTGCGGCACTGACAAAGCAACTCGAAATTTCTCCGCAGCAGTTCACAGCAGTTTTCGGGATCCCTCCTCGAACCGTTGCCCGCAGGAAGGAGGCGCGACACCTCAACCCCCAGGAGTCTGATCGCGTCTATCGGGTGGCAAGAGCGGTTTCGCAGGCGGTCGAGGTTCTAGGATCCATCGAAAAGGCACGCGTTTGGCTAAAGACGCCCAACCGTGCACTGGGCAAGGAGATTCCGCTCGATCTTCTCGATACCGAGATTGGCGCGCGTCAGGTCGAAGAAGTATTGCTGCACCTCAACTACGGAATCTTTAGTTGATGCGCGTCTGGAGGATGTGCCGCAAGCCTTACGTGGATAACGCGCTTGATGGCATCGGTGGAATGTACACATCCGGACACTGGCACACGAAAGGGAATCCCATTGTCTATACCGCCAGCTCCGCGGCGCTCGCGGCGCTTGAGGTGCTAATCCATGTCGATCCGCTCACGGCACCGTCAGACTTGCGGCTGCTCGCCATCGAAATCCCAGAGGACCTGTCCACGGCAGTACTTGAACCGACAAAGCTGCCGAGGGACTGGTCTACGGTGCCAGCTCCGGCTTCACTTCAAACACTCGGGGTGTCGTGGCTCACCAGCGGAGGGAGTGCGGTTTTGAGCGTTCCGTCTGCGGTCATCACGGTCGAACGCAACTTCCTTCTCAATCCTCGGCATCCAGAAGCGCAACGAATACGCATTGTCAGCGATGAGGCTTTCACGTTCGATCCGCGACTCTTGTGAAGGGGAGCCAGCCAACAACGCCATCCACCTTGCCCGCCACCGCAAGCCTGCCTGCTTGACGCATCACTCACCACGGCCAGGTGATAGCGAGCGTTCGAAGGCCATGACATACGAGAGAGGAGCCTGCAAGGCTGCGTCAGCTTGTACTGGCAGAGGGGCCTAAAGCCCCCGCACCGCCGGCGTGACGGCGGGGGCGTTGCTGCGGGGGGCAAAGCGGCTGGCGTCGGCTTCACGCTGGTTTTTCCAGCGCTGACGGCGGGCCGCGTCGCGGGCGGCCCGGTCCTTGGCCGCGTCCACCTGGGCGGGGTAAAGCTCATCAAAAAACTTGCCCAAACCCACCGACACGCTCAGCACCCCATCCATGAACTTGGGATCGCCAGTGAGCTTGCTCACATCCTTTCCCACCGCGTGCCAACGATCGGTGAGCTTGCGGGCGTTGGCCAGGGTGGCCTGCAGATCTTGGGTGGTTTGGGGATTGTCGATCCGGGCGGCGACGGAGCGGGCATGGCGGGTGGCCTCCGCCGCCTCGGCGCTCGCCTTGTTGAGATTCGCCAGGATCGGATCGGCTTTGCGCACCGAGGCGTTCAACTCACGCACCAGCCGCTGGGCATCCCTCACAAACACCTGGCCATCGCGCGACAACTTCTCGGTCTCCCCCGCCGTCCGCTCGAACGCGCGGGTGGCGGAGGCCATCTGGGGCACCACCCGCTCCCGCTCCGCCTGGCTCAGCAGCCGCTGCACGGTGTCGGTCACCGCCTCCAGGGTCGGAGCGGCCACGCCAACCACCTTGCCGCCATCACACACCATGCGGGCCTGGTCGCACCCCTCCGACCTGGGACCCGGCCCGGGGGGCAGGGGCGGGCCGGAGCTGATCAGCGACACCACCGCGTCCCCGCCCAACAGCGAGCTGTTGGCGATCCGGGCGGCCACGGGCCGCGAGAGCCGCAGGTTGGGATCGGTGATTTCCAACCGGGCCTCCACCGCGTCGCCGCTCACCCGCACACTGCGCACATTGCCCACCTGCACCCCCCGATAGAGCACCGCCGAACGATCAGCCAAACCGGCCGCGTTGGCGAAGCTGGCCTGAATCGTCCAGAGATTGCGCTGCAACGAAATTCCCTTCAGCCACAGCCAGAGGCCAACCCCTCCGGAGATGGCGGCCAGCAGGGAAAATCCCACCAAGGCTTCTCGAACACTGCGGCGCATGGAATTTCAGAGACTCGTCAGTGCTCAGCGGGTTGCATGGGTCCGCTCAGACTACCTGTCCTGAACTGCACCACGTAGGGATCGGTGCACTGCCGATACTGTTCCGCGGTGCCCATCCAGCGGAAGCGGCCCCCATAAAGCAAGATCACCCGATCGGCGCAGCGCTCGATCGTGCTGTGCACATGGCTCACCACCACCCCTGAGGCGTGGGTGAGCCCCGTGGCCTCCACGATCAGATCCTCGATCCGGGTGCAGGCCACCGGATCCAGCCCCGCCGTGGGCTCATCAAACAGCAGCAGGGGCACCTGGTCGCTTCGCTCGGTGGGATCCTCGATCAGGGCCCGGGCAAAACTCACCCGCTTCTGCATCCCGCCACTCAGTTCCCCTGGCAGCCGCTCCTCAATGCCCTCCAACCCCACGGCCCGCAAGGCCCGGGCCACCCGTTCCCGGATCTCCCGCTCCCCCAACCGGCTGCGGCGATAAAGCAGAAAGCCCACGTTCTCGCGCACCGTCAGGGACGCCAGCAGGGCGGGGTTTTGAAACACCAGGCGCACATCGGGGGGATGGCGTTGGTCGAGGCGCAGGTACCGCTGCGTCTCCCCGTGCACCTTCACCTCACCGCCGGTGGGCAGGAGCAGCCCCGCCATCAACCGCAAAATCGTTGACTTTCCCGAGCCGGAGGGCCCCACCACCACCAATCGCTCTCCAGGCCGCACCCTCACATCCACCTGATCCAGGATCAGCTGGGGGCCCCAGCCCATGGAGACATCGACAAACTCGCACACCGGCACTTCCATCCCGACGCCCTACGCCTCCCTACAGTTCTCTCAATCTTTCCAGCATCCGCCCCCCGATCCCTTGCCCGACCGAGGCCCAACCGCACGCCGTCCTCGTCAGCGCCCGCAGCCGCGCCCCCACGAGCGTCCCGAGTGGATCGGCCGGGGGGAACGGCGCCAGCAGGATCTGGTGAGCAGTTCCCGCCGGGCGGTCCGCTGGCTCCAGCCTGGCCTGGTGGTGAAGCGATGGATGCTCACCTCCGGCCTGGGCCTCCTCATCGCCCTCTTGGGCGCCGCGGTGTGGGCCGATCTCCAACCCATCTACTGGACCCTCGAAACCATCCGCTGGCTGCTGGCCCGTGTCACCCAGGTGCTGCCCAGGGGGATCACAGGTCCCCTGGTGCTCCTCCTGGGCGGGGTGCTGATCTGGCTGGGCCTCAACCGCAGCTTTGGCTCCATCCAGCAGGCCCTCGCCCCGGAGAAGGACACCCACCTGGTGGATGCCCTGCTCGCCCAACGGCGCCTCAACCGCGGGCCCAACATCGTGGCCATTGGAGGCGGCACCGGGCTGGCCACCCTGCTCAGCGGCCTCAAGCGCTACAGCAGCAACCTCACGGCCATCGTCACCGTGGCCGATGACGGCGGCAGCAGTGGCGTGCTGCGCCGGGAGCTGGGCGTGCAGCCCCCCGGCGACATCCGCAATTGCCTGGTGGCCCTCGCCCGGGAAGAACCCCTCCTCACCCGCTTGTTTCAATACCGCTTCAAAGCCGGCAGCGGCCTGGAGGGTCACAGCTTCGGCAACCTTTTCCTCTCCGCCCTCACCGCCATCACCGGCAGCCTGGAATCGGCCATTTCCGCCAGCAGCCGCGTGTTGGCGGTGCAGGGCCAGGTGGTGCCAGCCACCAACGCCGACGTGCGCCTCTGGGCCGAACTGGAAAACGGCGAACGCCTCGAAGGCGAATCCCGCATCGGCAACGCCGAAAGCCCGATCGTGCGCCTGGGCTGCACCCCCGACAGGCCTCCGGCCCTGCCCCGGGCCCTCGAAGCCATCGCCCACGCCGACCTGATCGTGCTCGGCCCGGGCAGCCTCTACACCTCCCTCCTGCCGAATCTGCTCGTGCCGGAACTGGTGGAGGCCATCCGTCGCAGCCGCGCCCTTCGGCTCTACATCTGCAACCTCATGACCCAGCCCGGCGAAACCGACGGCATGGACGTGGCCAGCCACCTCCGGGCCATCGAAGCCCAGCTCTCCACCTTGGGAGTGAACGAACGCCTCTTTTCCGCCGTGCTGGCCCAGGAAGACCTCACCCCCTCCCCCCTCGTGGAGCACTACCGGCGCCGGGGAGCGGAGCCCGTGCTCTGTGATGTGGCCGGATTGGAGAATCAGGGCTACGAGGTGATGCGGGCGCCCCTCCAGGGAACCCGGCCCAGCGCCACCCTGCGGCACGATCCCCGCGGGGTGGCCTCAGCGGTGATGCGCTTCTACCGCAAACATCGCTGGGACGGCTAGGAGCCCAGCAAGCTTTTCAGCTTGCATTTCACTTGAAACAGCCCCTCTCTCCAGGCCCGAATCGGCCACGGGGGAGGTTGATCCTGCAGGGGCACCTTCGCCCAGGGGGTGTCGGCGATGTGGCGACGGTAGGTGTCGCGCCAGGGATGCTCACAGCGATAGTGCCAAGGCTTCACGGGGCCTGGCCCGGCGAAATGAATGATCGCGGGATGATCGATCGACTCGCGCTGGGCGGCCGTGAGCTTGTCGCGACTCATGTCATAGAACGCGTTCAGACCAAACAAGTGGGGACAGGCATTCCAGCGCTCTGGCATCGCCAACCAGGCGCCAGCGAAGAGGTGATTGAGCACATCTTGATCCCAGTGACGAAGCCGATGGGGATTGGCCCGGGCGAAGGCGCGCCCCGTTTCCAACAGATCGCTCCGGCGCCATTGCTCTAGATCCACCAACATCATCCCGGAGTTGAAATACTCGCCAAAGACGTAGCCGTGGTCGGCGCAACTGAGTTGGTGCTCGGGAACGGCCGCCAACGCATGGCCTTCGAGAGGCTGCTCCCACAGCGGCCGCAACGAATCCACCACCACCGCGTCGCTGTCGATAAACAAAAACCGGCTCACGCCAGCGGGGAGCAAATCCGGTAGCAACAACCGAAAATAGGCCGCCAGCGAGCCATGGCCTGACACCGGGAAGCCCTCCAGACGGGAAGCATCCGCCTGCAAGAGGGAAATCGAGGGCAAGAAGGCACTGGTATAAGCGATGAATCGGGCTTTTTCTTCCGGATCCAGGGTGTCGTGCACCACAAACACCGTGAGCTCTTCGTCGGGGTTGGATTCACGGAGCGAATGGAGCATGGCGGCGCAGTGTCGCAAATAACCGCGATCCACCGCGCAGACAATCGTCATCACGACCGCTTCATCCCTAATAGGCATCCTGCATTTCGTAAAAATCAGGCTGCACGTAATCCTTGCGCAGGGGCCAACCCTTCCAGTCCTCCGGCATCAGCAGCCGCTTGGGATGGGGATGGCCCGCGTACACAATGCCAAACATGTCGTAACTCTCCCGCTCCTGCCAATCGGCTCCCCGCCACAGGCCGTAGAGGCTCGGGACCGTGACGGCGCCATCCCGGGGCAGAAACACCTTCAAGCGCACTTCCTCCGGTTTCAGATCCGCGGGCAGGGCCTGGCAGGTGCCAGCGGGCGCGGAGGCGGCGGCGATCTGATCCGCCACGGCGGCCAATTTCACCAGGTGATAAAAACTCACCAATTGTCCGCCCGGCCCCTCGTCGTAGCCGCCCTGGCACTGGAGGTAGTCGAAGCCGTAGGCCTTCAGGGCCGTGGCGACCAGGGGGAGCGCCTCGGGCTCCACGCTCAGCACCTCCACGCCCAGGTGATCGTGGGGAAGCACCCCGTGGTCAAACCCCTGGCCGCTCAGCCAGCGGCTGACGGGACCCGGGGCTGGCGCGGAGACGGGCGCGACTTCGGCGGCTTCGGCCATGGCTTAAGGAAGGGGGTTCGGGGGCAGGGAATCAGACACAAGGGCAGGCTCCGCCTGGAGGGGGGCCGCCAGGGGCAGGGCGGCCGAGGCGGCCAGGGCGGCCTTTTGGGTCTCAGCCGACAAGTAGGCACCCGTGATTTGGGGTTCCACCACCTTCAACTGGTGGGGCACGGTGCAGTAGCGGTGCGTGGCCTTCAGCCTGTGGCGCTCCGACACCGACTCATTGCCCACTTTCTTGCGGAGCTTGATCACGGCGTCGAAAATCGCCTCCGGACGGGGCGGACATCCCGGCAGGTAAAGATCCACCGGGATCAATTTGTCGACACCGCGCACGGCCGTGGTGGAGTCGGCGGAAAACATGCCCCCCGTGATCGTGCAGGCCCCCATCGCGATCACATACTTCGGCTCCGGCATCTGCTCATAGAGCCGCACCAGGGCGGGGGCCATCTTCATCGTCACCGTGCCGGCCACGATCAACAGATCCGCCTGGCGGGGGCTGGAGCGGGGCACCAACCCGAACCGGTCAAAGTCGAAGCGAGAGCCGATCAGGGCCGCGAATTCGATGAAGCAGCAAGCCGTTCCATAGAGGAGCGGCCACAGGCTGCTCAGCCGGGCCCAATTGTGGAGATCATCCAGACTGGTGAGGATGATGTTTTCTGAGAGATCCGAGGTGATCGTTGGCGCCCCGACGGGAGCGCAGCTGGCCACGCGCTGATCCCGCAGGGCCGCCACCGAGAGCGCCTCAGCGAGGCCGGCCGTGGCCGAGGGGGAGGAGGAAGGGTTGGGTGTCATGGGGGATTAGCTCCATTCAAGGGCGCCCTTGCGCCAGGCGTAGGCCAGAGCCACCACCAGGATGGCGATGAACACCAGGGCTTCGATGAAGGCCAGCAGACCCAACCGATGGAAGGCCACGGCCCAGGGGTACAAAAACACGGTCTCCACGTCAAAGACGACGAAGACCAGGGCGAACATGTAGTAGCGGATGTTGAACTGGATCCAGGCTCCTCCGATCGGTTCCATCCCCGATTCGTAGGTGAGCTCCCGTTCTCCCCGCTGGCTTTTCGGGGCCAAGAGCTTGTTGGTGACCAGCGCCAGCACCGGCACGGCGGCCGCGATCAGCAAAAAGCCCAGAAACGCGTCGTAGCCGGAGAGCACGAACATGGTTCAGCCCCAAGGTTGAGGCGCAGTCTGGCATCCGCTCCCCAACCTTGGGGCTGCCTACAGTCCACGGATTCCAACGGCCCCGCCATGAGCAGCCCATCCAGCTCCGAGGGTCCCGCGCCGGCCCCTCCCTCCGCGCCGGTCAGCGGGGACACCGCTCCCCCGTCCGCGGAGCCCGAGGTTCAGGTTGTCGTCGAGGAGGACACCAGCCAGCACCGCTTTGAATGCCGGAGCTGCGGCTATGTGTACGACCCGGGGGAGGGGGTGCGCAAGCTCGGCATTGAACCCGGCACGCCCTTCCAAGATCTCGATCCCATCTCCTTTCGCTGCCCGGTCTGTCGCGTCAAGGTGGGGGCCTTCCGCGACATCGGCCCCAGGGAAAAACCCAGCGGCTTCGAGGAAAATCTCAACTACGGTCTGGGCGTCAACCGCCTCACCCCTGGCCAGAAGAACGTGCTGATCTTCGGGGGCTTTGCCCTGGCGTTCGCCTTCTTCCTTTCTCTCTACTCCCTGCGCTGATGGATCGCCCCTGTCCCCCCTCCCCCCTTGCTTGGCCGAAGCGTCTGGCCACCTCGCTCCTGTCGGTCGTGATGGTTGTGTTGGTGGGCCTGGCGCTGCCGGGCTGCGTCACCACCGGCTTGCCGACGGCCACCAGCAGCCCCTGGATCCCGGTGCCCCTCGACACCAAGTCGAATCCCCTGGATGTGGCCTTCACCGATCGCGACCACGGCTTCCTGGTGGGGAGCAACCGGCTGATCATGGAAACCCGTGACGGCGGAGCCACCTGGGAGGAACGAAGCCTCACCCTTCCGGAGGAGGAGAATTTCCGCCTCCTCAGCATCGCCTTCAACGGCAAGGAAGGCTGGATCGTGGGCCAGCCCGGGCTCCTGTTGCACAGCACCGACAGCGGCAGCAATTGGAATCGCCTGTTCCTCGACACCAAGCTCCCCGGCGAGCCCTACCTGATCACCGCCCTGGGGGCCAACACCGCCGAGCTGGCCACCAATGTGGGCGCCATCTACCGCACCCAGGACGGGGGCAAGAGCTGGCAGGCCCTGGTGGGCGACGCGGCGGGAGCCGTGCGCGATCTGAGACGCGGCCCCGATGGCCACTACGTGAGCGTGAGCAGCTTGGGCAACTTCTTCGCCACCTGGCGGCCCGGGGAATCCGACTGGAAGGTGCACCAACGCGTGAGCAGCCAACGGGTCCAGTCGATGGGCTTCCAGCCGGATGGAAAACTCTGGATGGTGACCCGCGGGGCCCAGCTGCGCTTCAACGACGATGCCACCAACGTGGAAGCCTGGGGAGAGGCCATCATTCCCATCACCAATGGCTATGGCTATCTCGATCTGGCCTGGGATCCCAAGGGAGATCTCTGGACCGGCGGGGGCAGCGGCACCCTGCTGACCAGCGCTGACGGCGGCGCCTCCTGGAGCAAGGATCCCGTGGGGGCTGAACAACCCAGCAACTTCACCCGCATCGCCGTGCTCCCTGACGGGAAGGCCTTCGTGTTGGGCGAACGGGGCAGCCTGCTGCGCTGGGTGGGCTAAGGCGCGCTGGGTGGGCTGAGGGGCGCGGACCAACTGCGTCCCTCTGTAACCATCGCCCCCCGCGGAGGGCGATGGTCGTCCTCCGCCCCCTAGGATCAGGCCGCTGAATGCTTGTTGCCATGGCTGCCGGCTCCACGGGCGAACGTCCGTTTTTCGAGATCATCACGAGCATCCGCTACTGGGTGATCCACGCGGTCACCCTGCCCGCCATCTTTCTGGCCGGATTCCTTTTCGTTTCCACAGGCCTGGCCTACGACGCGTTTGGAACCCCTCGCCCCGATGCCTACTTCCAAGCTCAGGAAGAAAAGGCTCCGGTGGTGAGCCAGCGCTACGAAGCCAAATCCTCCCTCGACCAGCGCTTGAAATAAGCCATGACCCAGTCCACAGCCCCCACCACGCCACGCAATTACCCGATTTTCACGGTCCGCTGGCTTTCCGTCCACGCCCTCGGCATCCCCACGGTGTTTTTCCTGGGTGCCCTGGCCGCCATGCAGTTTGTGCGCCGTTAACGCCATGGGTCTCCAACGCAATCCCAACCCCAACAACCTGCCGGTGGAGCTCAACCGCACCAGCCTCTATCTGGGGCTGCTGCTGGTGTTTGTCACCGGCGTGTTGTTCACGAGCTACTTCTTCAACTGACGCCTCTCACCACCTTCTTTGAGCCATGAGCAGCAAGAAATCTGCCCTGCCTGACGGCCGCATTCCGGATCGGCTCCCCGATGGCCGGCCCGCAGTGGCCTGGAAGAGCCGCTGGACCGAAGGAGTGCTTCCCCTGTGGCTCGTGGCCACGGCGGGAGGCATGGCCGTGATCTTCGTGGTGGGCCTGTTTTTCTACGGTTCCTACGTGGCGGTGGGATCCGCCTGAGGCCAGACCCGACCTGCTCCGCGTCAGGTCCCCCTGGCCATTCACCATCCCCCCGGGCGGATCGCGACGATCCGCTTTTTTGTTGGCTTGCCGTCCGGCCCCTCAGCCCAGCCCCAACGCTCCCGCCACGGCCTCCGGCGCCAGCCGCCGGTCATCGCTCGCCTCCCCGCGCAGATCCCGGAGCACCACCACCCCCTCGGCCGCTTCGCTGTCGCCGATCACGGCGGCCCAGGGGGCGCCACAGCGGTCGGCTCGCTTGAACTGCTTGCCGAAGGCGGCACCACTCAAATCCAGCTCCACCGCCAACCCCGCCCGCCGCCAACCTCTGGTGAGGGCCAGGGCCCAAGCCTCCGCGGCCTGCCCCCGATTCACCACATAGAGATCGGGCGGAAGGGCGGTGGAGGGCGCCACCTGCCGCTGGGCCAACAACAACACCAGCCGCTCCAATCCCAAGGCCCATCCCACCGCCGGCGTTGGCGGTCCGCCCAGCTGCTCCACCAGCCCGTCATACCGACCGCCGCCACACACGGTGGCCTGGGCGCCCAGATGGGTGCTGGTGATCTCGAAGGCGGTGTGGCTGTAGTAGTCGAGGCCGCGCACCAGGCGGGGATTGAGGCGGAAGGGGATGCCGAGCGCCTCCAGCCCCTGGCGCACCCTGGAAAAGCGCTCGTGGCTCTCGCCGTCCAGGGCATCCCCCAGCTGGGGCGCTCCCGCCAGCAGGGCCTGGGTGGCGGCGTCCTTGGAATCGAGCACCCGCAGGGGATTGGTGTGCACCCGGCCCTGGGAATCGGGATCCAGATCCTCCAGATGCGCCTCCAGCCAGCGCACCAGCTCCGCCCGATAGCGGGCCCGATCCTCCGCCGTGCCGAGGCTGTTGAGCTCCAGGCAGAGGTCGTCCAGCCCCAGGGCCTCCAGCAGATCCCAGGCGATGGCGATCGCCTCCACATCGGCGCGGGCCTCGCCAATGCCCAGCAATTCCAGCCCGATCTGATGGAACTGGCGCTGGCGGCCCTTCTGGGGACGCTCGTAGCGAAACATCGGCCCGCCGTACCACAGCCGCTGCGGCCCCTGGCCCAGCAAGCCGTGCTGGATCACGGCCCGCACCACCGAGGCCGTCCCCTCCGGCCGCAGGGTGCAGCTGCGCTTCCCCCGATCGAGAAAGGTGTACATCTCCTTGCCCACCACATCGGTGGCCTCCCCGATGCCCCGGGCAAACAGCTCCGTCACCTCCAGCAGGGGGGTGCGAATCTCCCGCACGCCGGCCCGGCGGAATTGTTCCCGGGCCACGGCCTCCAGGTGCTGCCAGAGGCCGATCTGCTCGGGCAACAGGTCCACCATGCCCCTCAGGCTCTGGAGCGGTTCCACAAGCGACGCGGTCATCAACACCAACCCACTGTGCCCGTTCGCCTCTCGGTCCAGCGGACCTGGCCGCGAATCCGATTCCGGGCAGTGGTGCGAAGGGTGCTTGCCGGAAGAGGGGTGTGGACCGCTGCCGCTTAGGCGGAAGCAGCCGCCAGCCGCTCGCGGAAAAAGGCGATGGTGGGCTCCAGGCCCTGCTCCAGCGTCACCTTCGGTTCCCAGCCCAGCTCCTGGCGGGCCAGGTCAATCACGGGCTGGCGCTGGAGGGGATCGTCCTGGGGCAGGGGCCGTTCGGTGAGGGGCAGGGAGGGATTGATGCGGTCCCGCACGAGCTCCGCCAGCTGGCGAATCGTGAATTCGCCAGGGTTGCCGATGTTGATCGGGCCGGCGTGGGAGCCATTCATCAAGCGAATCATGCCCTCGATCAGATCGTCCACATAACAGAAGGAGCGCGTTTGGCTGCCGTCTCCATAGAGGGTGAGGGGCTTGCCCTGCAGGGCCTGCACAATGAAATTGCTCACCACCCGGCCGTCATCAGGCAGCATGCGGGGGCCATAGGTATTGAAAATGCGCATCACCCGGATTTCGGTGTTGTGCATGCGCTGGTAGTCGAAGCAGAGGGTTTCGGCGATGCGCTTGCCCTCGTCGTAACAGGAGCGGATGCCGATGGTGTTCACGCAGCCGCGGTAGCTCTCAGGCTGGGGATGCACCTCGGGATCTCCATAGACCTCACTGGTGCTGGCCAACAGCAACCGGGCTCCCACCCTTCGGGCGAGGCCCAACATGTTGTAGGTGCCCAGAAAGCTCGTCTTGGCCGTCTTGATGGGATTGAACTGGTAGTGCACCGGAGAAGCTGGACATGCCAGATGCCAGATGCGATCCACTTCCAGCCGAATCGGATCGGTCACATCATGACGAATGAGTTCAAAATTGCCATGACCCAACCAGTGGCGAATGTTGTCCTTACGGCCGGTGTAGTAATTGTCGAGACAAATCACTTCCTCTCCGGCCTGCATCAGCCGATCGATCAGATGGGAGCCGAGAAAGCCGGCTCCACCGGTGACAAGGTTGCGAAGCGCCATTCCTCAGCCCTCCCCGACTCGCCACACATTCAAACCGGCGGCGCGGGCCGCCCCTGGATCCGCCACGGCCCGGGCATCAAAGAGCCAGGCCGGATGGCGCATCACCGCCGCGATGGCGGGCCATTCCAGATCGCCATACACCTTCCACTCCGTGAGGATCAACACCGCGTCGGCCCCACGGGCGGCCTCCATGGGTGACTGCTCATGGGTCCAGGTGCCTTCGCCCCCGAGCGCCACGGGCTGCCTGGCCCGCACTGGATCCACGGGGGGCCGCTCGAGATCCCGGGCGATCTGGGCTGGATCCACCTTCGGATCCACGATGGCCAACTGGGCCCCCTCCTCAATCAGATCGCGGCAGATCCGGATGGCCGGAGCCTCCCGGGTGTCGTTGGTGTCGGCCTTGAAGGCGAAGCCAAGAACGGCGATGCGCTTGCCGCTGACCGTGCCGAACAGGCTGTTGACCACCAGCCGGGCAATGCGCTGCTGCTGCCAGGTGTTGAGCGTCACCACGCTCTCCCAGTAGCTGGCCACCTCCTCCAGTCCGTAGTGACGGCACAGGTACACCAGATTCAGAATGTCTTTTTGGAAACAGCTGCCGCCGTAGCCGGGACCGGCTTGAAGGAATTTCGGGCCGATGCGGGAGTCGGTGCCGATGGCCCGGGCCACCTCCCGCACATCCGCACCCGTGGCCTCGCAGAGGGACGCGATCGCGTTGATGGAGGAAATGCGCTGGGCCAGAAAAGCGTTGGCCGTGAGCTTGGAGAGCTCGCTGCTCCAGAGGTTGGTCCGCAGAATCCGCTCGGAAGGCACCCAGTGGCCGTAAACGGAAGCCAAGGCCTCGATGGCGTCGGCATCTTCGCCGCCGATGAGCACCCGGTCCGGGGATTCCAAATCCTGGATGGCGGAACCCTCGGCAAGAAACTCAGGATTGGAGAGCACGGAGAACGTTTTGCTGCCCCCGGTGTCGCCCTGGGCCGCCGCGAGGATGGCCTTCACCGCTTCAGCGGTGCGAACGGGAAGGGTGCTCTTCTCCACCACGATGGTGTGGCCGCTCGCGGCGGCGGCCACCTGGCGGGCAGAAGCCTCAATCCAACGCAAATCACTGGCCTGCCCCGCGCCCACCCCGCGGGTTTTGGTGGGGGTGTTCACCGACAAAAAGACCATGTCGGCATCGGCGATCGCCTGATTCACTTCCGTGGTGAAGTGGAGATTGCGCGAGCGCGCCCTCCCGACGACGGCGTCGAGGCCAGGTTCGTAAACAGGCAAGCAGGAAAGGTCTTGATGATTCCAGGCGGAAATTCGCTCTTGGTTCAAATCAACAACTGTCACCTGAATATCGGGACAACGATCCGCGATCACAGCCATTGTTGGCCCACCAACATAGCCCGCACCGATGCAACAGATTTTGCGGATGGGCGTAACCAAGGGCATTGTTCAAGTCAAATTCCCGACGACCCTACACCGTTTCCAGGCGGCCCCGAACTGTTCGGCCCAGAAAGCGTCACGCGTTTCAGCTCCGGTTTCACTGAGGGGAATCGCCCGAAGTCTCCCGGCGTAAGCTTCCTCTTGCGCCTTTGGTGCGCGTAAGATCGCGCGAGAACGGGGGTCCGCGGGTCAGTTGGCCAATCTGTTCATCACAGGTGGCGGGGGATTCATCGGCAGCCACACCACCCTCTGCCTCCTCGAAGCGGGCCACTCGGTGGTGGTGCTCGACAGCTTCGTCAACAGCGAGCTCGAGGCCCTTCGACGGGTGGCCCGGCTGGCCCACTTGCCGCCATGGACGTCCCCATCCCCCGGGATCTGGCAATCCCTGGGCACCTCCGCCGGCTTGACGGTGGTTGAGGGGGATGTGCGGCGACCCGCCGATGTGGAGCGCGCCATGGCCTTGCGGCCCGTGGGGGCGGTGCTCCATTTCGCCGGTCTGAAGGCCCTGGCGGAATCCATCCGAGAGCCTCTCCTCTACTGGGATGTCAACGTTCACGGCAGCCGCTGCCTCCTGGAGGCCATGCGGCGCCACGACTGCCGCGTTCTGATCTTCAGCAGCAGCGCCACCCTCTACGGGTACCCCGAATCCCTGCCGATCTCCGAGAGCGCGCCGGTGCGTCCGCTCCATCCCTAGGGCCACACCAAAGCGGCGGTGGAGCAACTGCTGGCCGATGTCGCGGCCAGCGAGCCCGGCTGGCGCATCGCTCGCCTCCGCTACTTCAACCCGGTGGGCGCCCATCCCAGCGGCAGCATCGGTGAGGACCCCCACGGGGAGCCCACCAATTTGTTCCCCATCATCGGCCAGGTGGCGGTGGGAAAGCGAGCCTGCCTGCCTGTGTTCGGGGACGATTGGCCCACGGTGGATGGCAGTGGCGTGAGGGACTACATCCATGTGATGGATTTGGCCGAAGGCCACCGCAGCGCCCTCAACCATCTGCTCCACTCCGACAGCGACACCCTCCTCACCCTCAACCTGGGCACGGGCCAGGGCATCTCCGTTCTGCAGATGCTGCAGGCCTACCGCGACGCGAGTGGGCGGGAGATTCCCCATGCCGTGCTGCCCAGGAGGGAGGGGGACGCGGCGAGCAGCGTGGCGGATCCCGCCCTGGCCAAGCGCCACCTGGGGTGGAGCACCCGCCGAACCCTCACGGACATGTGCCGGGATGGTTGGCGCTGGCAATCGGCGAACCCCCGGGGATATGGGGGGGGCCAGGCGACGGACACCCCTCTCTCCCCTCCCTAGCTCTCCACCAGCTCCAGCAGGCTCTGAAGCCGCTCGCGAAAGTCGCCCTTCGGCATCCCCCCCTTGAGCTCGCCATGCACCACAAAGTCAGCGTGCACGTCGCTGACCACCAGATAGGTGGGCCAGCCCATCCCCTCTTTGTTGGGATACTGGGCCATCAACACCTTGCGATACAGCCGATAGGTTTCCGTGTCCTGAAGCATCACACTCACGAAAGCCAGGCCCAGCTCCTCGGCCACCTTCGCGTCGTAATGGCTCATGCGGTGGCAGGTGCCGCAATCCTCTGAGCTGAATTTGAGCACCGTGAGGCTGGCCGACATGGGGGAGGGAGATCCAGGCGCCGTTGATCGTAAACATCCCGGACGGGGGCCAGGGCTCAGGGGCGCTCCTGGTTCAGGCGCTCCTGACGGCACCGGCGCAACGCATCCCCCAGCTCCGGTCCCCGGGGCACGCCCGCGGCCATGAGCTCTTCGGCCGATCGCTCCGAGCGCAAATGGCGCCATCGGAGCAACCAGCGCAGCAAGGGCCGACGGGGGCCCAATCCGCAGGCCAGGGCGAGGGCGACCGCCTCGGGGGAGCCTCCTGGCGCCTCCAGCCGTTGGCACCAGCTCCAGGCCGTTCCAGCCCCGCCTCCAGCCCCGCCGGTCTCCCTGGCCAAAGCCTGGCGGAGGTGGCTGAACGCCTCCAGCAGCCGGTGATGGCGGTGGGGCAGCTGCAGCCGCTCCGCCAGGGCCAAGGGATCCGGCGCGACCGCGATCAACGCCACGATCCGGGGCACGCCCAACCGTCGCGCCCAGTGCAGCCGTCTGGGCCAGCGCCGATCCGCCTGCAGGGCGGCATCCAGCAGCACCAGCCCCCCCCAGGCCTGCAACCGATCCAGGGCGATCCGCCAGTTTTCCCGCTCCAGCAACAGCTCCATCTCCCGGCGCAGGCGGGTGCCCAGGGCCGCGGGGGCCCGGTGGGGGGGATCTCCGGGCCGCCAGACCCAAGGCCAGCTGGCCAAGGTGCTCAACGCCTGGGATTCGCTCTCCGCCGCCAGTGGGAAACCCAGCCGTGCCGCGTAGCGGGCGGCCCGCACCAGCCGGGTGGGGTCGTCCCGCAGGCTGGCGGGATGGAGAAAACACAGGCGCCGCTGGGCCAGGTCGTCTTGGCCGCCATGGGGATCGAGCAGGGCGCCCGTGGTGAGATCCATCGCCATGGCGTTGATGGTGAGGTCGCGGCGGGCCAGGTCGTCCTCCAGCGCCCCGAAAAACACCACCGGGTTGTCCGCTGGAGTGGGATAGGTCTCTCCCCGAGCACTGGCCACATCCAGCAGCAGGCGCATGGGGGCCGGGGTTGGTCCCCCGTCCAGGGAGGGAGGGAGCAGCTCCAGCTCCAACTCCACCGTGCCGTAACGGCCGTGGGGCCGGGCGTCCCGCACGGTCACCTGGTCGGTGGCGGCGGCGATCCGCTCCACGAATCGCCAGGCTGGCGATGGCCTGGCGGGCCGCGTTGGATCCAGCGCCCCCTCACCCTCCGCCTCGCCCTTCCCCTCCTCGATCACCAGATCCAGATCCACCAGACCCCGCCAGGGGTCGAGATGCTGGTGGTGCAAGAGCCAATCCCGCACGGCGCCCCCCACCAGCGCGATCCGCTCCCCTCCAGCGGCGGCCCGCAGGACAGACCAAAGGGTGGGGGGCGCCGTGCGGGATTGGCT
>JBKCPG010000149.1:0-4667 GCA_046309395.1 Cyanobacteriota bacterium
TTCATCACACATGCCACCGGTGACGTACGATTAGTGGTAGGAGGAGCGAGCCCAGACAGGGTTTTTGCACAAACCGAAATTCATGCTCTCCTGAATAATCCCACCGTAACCTCGATTGAAGGGGTTCCCATTCAAAGACTAAGAGAACTGGCAAACAACGGTGGCACCTCCAAGGTCCTTCAATTACTGATGGGCCTCTCAGAAGTCCATACGGGAATGATACAAATCGCGACTGATCGAACTGGACGACCCATCCAGAATCCCGATGGCACGTATCGCGTGATCACCAATAATTACATGCAGATGCATATCTCAAACCCAGTCATCGAGGATGGCGTACGACCCATTTCCGACTTTATTCCTGAGGAGAGATGGCTAAAACATGCTGAGGTTGTTGAAGCCATACCCACAGCACTTCCCAATCTCTATACAGAATTTAACACCGGGCTGTTCAATCACAATTTTTTCAAACCTCAGCAGGCCATCGCCCGCGCCAGCTCCTATGCGGGCTGGGCCGGTGACGCCTACAGCATGGGGCTCATGCTTCAAGAGTCGGGGGCACATCTAAGACGTGGCAATCATCGGGCAGCCCGGTCAGCCTTCTCCTCATGGATGGCTGAACAGTCTGGGGCTCTCCTCGGCGCTCGGCTTGCCACCGCTGTGGTCGCTCCCTTGATGGCCACTGGACCATGGGGCCTAGTGATTGGTGCTGGACTCATCATTGCCGCAGCCCTGGGAGGAGGCACACTTGCGAAAAAACTACATGAACTACTTGAGGGGAGATTTGCCTCAATCATCCTGCTGACTTCCCCTCTAGTCCTGGACTTGAATGGCGATGGCGTCCAAACACTCTCTCTCCAGACGACAAGCATTTACTTCGACCATGATGCCAATGGCTTTGCGGAGAAAACAGGTTGGATGTCCTCAGAAGATGGCTTGCTGATCCTTGATCTGAATCTCAATGGAACCGTGGATGGTGGCAACGAATTGTTTGGCAACCACACACGTTTGGGGAATGGGGAACTTGCCAGAAATGGCTTTGAAGCCTTGGCCATCTATGACCTGAATGGAGATCAGCGTATTGATGTCAAGGATCCTATTTGGAACCATTTACGGGTGTGGAAAGATGAAAACAGCAATGGGCATAGCGACCCCGGTGAAATCTTGACACTGGAAGCGGTCAACGTCAAAGCCCTGCTGCTCAGATACACCTCCAGCACAGACATAGACGCCAATGGCAATGAACACAGGCAAAAAGGTTTCTACCAAAAACAAGATGACCAACTCGCCGACCTGACCGACGTGTGGTTTGCGAAAAACCCCATCGACAGCCAGCCACTCCACACCCTTCCAGTCGACGCCCAAACAGCGGCCCTTCCAGATCTGCCCGGAATGGGCATCGTTCCCAGCCTGCATCAGGCCCTGATGGCCCCAACGGGCACCAGCCTGCGTCACACCCTCTCGCAATGGCTTGGCGCCTCACGCCAACAACGCATGAACCTCAGACAGGATCTCCTCTTTCAATGGACTGAGGCGGATCACAATCCCCTGGTCAATCCCAGCAGACACATCGTCTCCTTGGACCCACTCATCAAAAAAAAGGTGGCTGTCGGTGAAAAACTCATGGGCCAAGCCATGCCCGATACACCCATCGTCATGGGTTTGAACAAAGCCAATGCCTTCCATCATCTCAGCCGAGAGCTGGAACTCCTCATCGACATGATGCTGAGCCAGCAGGTGCATGTGCAGCCCCTCATCAACCTCGCCACACCTCTGGAGACCCCCATCCATGGCTCTTTCTCCATGGACCTAACGGAGTCTGTCGCCCATCTGCGCAACCAATTTCAAAACGATCCAGATCCAGCCTTCATTCCCATGATTCAGTGGATCCTGGCCCATCGTGGTACCGGTGGTCTGGCCTTCTTTGATGCCCTTA
Organism: Cyanobacteriota bacterium; assembly: GCA_046309395.1. Taxonomy (GTDB): domain Bacteria; phylum Cyanobacteriota; class Cyanobacteriia; order PCC-6307; family Cyanobiaceae; genus Cyanobium. The sequence goes on from JBKCPG010000149.1 coordinate 1,937, forward strand.
GACAAACAGCCATGGCCGGTACTGATCGCCTCGCCTGGGCCATGCGCCAGCAGTTGCCCATCACCTCTCCATCTGAATGGATCGCCGGCACCAGTGACTATGACTTCATTCAAGGCACGACCAAGGATGAGTTTATCGAAGGTGGCGATGAAAACGACAACATCAATGGAGACGCTGGCAATGACACCCTTCATGGTGGACCTGGGAGGGATTTATTAAATGGGGGAGCAGGGGCAGACACCTATTACATCAGCCAGAACAAACCTGGCATTTATGACAAGGTTTTCGATCAGTCAAGTGAAGCTGGACAGAGTGATCGCGTCATCTTCTGGAATGTGACATCGAGCGAGATCTATCAGAAACGATGGGGACAGGACATTGATTTTTATGTTGAGGATGACAGGGTCGCTGTCATTGAAAACCAGCTCAACCCACTTCATCGCATCGAGGAATTTCACTTCGCTGATGGCGTCATCTGGGATCACAACACCGTCCTCCTCCAACAGGCCCCTGTCCAAGGCACTGCAAGTCACGACAAGCTCGTCGGCGAGTCCACCAGCCCCAACCGACTCCAGGGACTCGCCGGCAATGACACCATCATCGGTGGAGCCATGGCCGACTATCTGGAAGGGTTTCAGGGCAATGACCGTTTGACCGGTCATCAGGGCCGCGACACCCTCAATGGAGGCAAAGGAAACGACTTTCTTGAAGGTGGCGAAGGTGGAGATCGCTACCTGTTCGCCTCCAATGGGGGCCACGACCGCATCTCCGAGAGTGATCGCCGCACCACCGAAACCGACCTCGTGGTCTTCAACGACCTGACTCCCGCCAATCTCACCCGCGTGCAGCGCAGCGGCAACACCCTCAAGCTCCACTTCGGCGCCACCACCAGCCTCACCCTCACCAATCAACTGCTGCCCATCTCCCGCATCGAGCAGTTTCAATTCGCCAATGGTCTCACCTGGGACCATGCCACCCTGATGCAACGGGTGAGCTGATCACCTCCCGCAGAGCGCCGGCAAAACCGCTGGCACGCCTTGCTCCGGCCCGGGCGGCGGCAGCGCCGCCGCCATCGGCGCCGTGCGCGCGGGGGGGTTGCCGGGCAGCCCCACCCACACCTTCCAGCCCTGCCCGTCGCCATACTCCCGATAATCCCGATATCCGGAAGCCGACGGCTGCCAGTTGCCGTCATCGCCGCCAATCCGCACATACAACCTCCCCTTGCTTCCCTCCACCGCCGCCCCATACACGCCCGCCTCCCGGGCGTTGTGCTGCGTATGCAACCTGCTCCCCGCATGCACCCCCGCCACCTTGCGCGCGTTGATCAGGGCCTGAATCTTCCGCCGCAACCCCTCTCCCCAATCGAAATAGTGCTTCCAATACACACTCGGCACCCCGGGATGAGTCAGCACATAGGCGTAGGCCTGCTCCACCCGCCAACCATTGGCGAAACTGTCGAACTGATGTCCCTGTTGCGGTGTGCCGTCCTCGTTGGTGCGATAACCCGTATCGTGATTTTCCACAAACGTCACCGCCCGCTGCTTCCACGGCATCCCGTCCGTCGTGTCGCCCATCACCCCCACTCCCAATCCGAAGCCCATCAGCTCCCCATACCGCCCCCCATTGATCGCTTCCCTCAAGCGAAAGAAACCAGGAAAATCAAACACATAGCTCGTGCCGCGCAGATGGTCGCTCCCCCTCACCTCCGGCTCGGTGGCCGTCGCCCAGATCCACCCCCGCATCTCCCCCTGCTTGTCCCAGTCGTATTCCCCCACCGCGAACGTGGGCTTTGTCACCGCGTTGTAGCACCCCACCCACCGCGCGCTGTAGCCATGCACCATGTCGTACCGCCAACCCCGATACCCCATCGCCCTCAGCTTCGACAAATACCGCAGGATGTCGGTCCGCACCGCGGGATCCCCATGGTTGATGTCGCGAAAACTCTCGTAGTTGAACGTGCCCCCACGCCGATAGGGCACCGCCTCCTCGCATTGGCCTCGCTGGGCCCGGGGGATCCCCATGAGGCCTGAGGCGGGGTTGGAAAACGCCTCATCGCTCTGGCAGATCGCCCTCGGGCCCCAGGCTGGATTCTGGAAATCCGCCCATCCCTTGCTCCCATCCCGATGGTTGATCACCACATCGGCCACCGGCTCCACCCCCCTCGCCAACAACGCCGCCAACAGCCGCCGCTGCTCCGCCTCGCCGCCATAGCTGTTGGCAAACTTGAAATACCGCTTGGGGTTGTAGCCCGCGCTCAACTCCCCCGCGTCCACCGCCGGCGGCAACCAGATCAAATCAAATCGACCCGCCGCGATCTCTGGCACCTTGGCCCGCACCACCTCATACCAGCGCGTTTGGCCCAACCGCGGAAACCGCGCCCAGCCATGGCGGTACGACTCCCAATAGAAGCCCTGCAGCATCACCCTCCCGTCGTTCCAAGGGCCCCGGGCGGCGGCGGGAAGCGGCGCCGCCAACACAACCAGGACAGGCAGCGCCCTGAGCAAACGTCCGGCGGGATCGTTCAGGCCGTGAGCACCTTTCAGGTCCATCCCGTCTCGCCTTCCCCCACCTCCAACCACCGGCTCGGATGGGGCGCCAGATATTCCGCCTCCGCCCCGGCCCCATCCCCCGCTGGCGCCGTCAGGCAAAAGTCGATCGCGCTCGCCACCCCCCCCACCTCGCCGCCGCCGTTCACCCGCCCCGCGGGGTCCACCGCCGCCGGCCACAGCAG
>JBKCPG010000150.1:0-13169 GCA_046309395.1 Cyanobacteriota bacterium
GCTTGGGGCCCCCGCCCACGTGATGCCCCTGGCGGTGGGTGCCGCGGCCTTGCTCCTGCCGTTGAGCCTCTCCGTGCACGCCCTGGTGATGCGGGAGAGGATGCAGATGGGCGCGTTGGAGCGCCTGCGGCGGGAGGAGGATCTGTTGGCGTCCGCCGCCCACCAGCGGCTGGCCGCCCTCAACGGGCCGCACCACTGTCTGCTCGTGCTGCCGATGGCGCGTTGGGACGTTGAGGGGGGGGCCTGCGCCACCCCTGATGAGCTGGCGGCCCTGCGTTCGGCGGAGGTGCTGGCGGTGCCCGTGCGGTTGTTGGCTTGGCGGCCGGGGGCCGACGGCCTGAGCGCGGAGCTGGAGCTGGAGCTGGAGCGGGGGCCGGGACGCTCGGCCCGCCGGGGCCGTTTCGGGACGCGGCTGGTGGGGGTGCCTCCCCAGGCGGTGGATCCGCGGTCGCGCGCCCTTGTTGGAGCCCTGCCATGAACCTGATGGAAGTGGTGATGGCGGCCCTGGTGCTGATGCTGGGCACATCGGCGGCGGCCCGGTTGTGGGGCGAGGCCCTGCGCGCCAGCGGGGATTTGGCCCAACGGGAGGAACGACTCCACAACCTGGAGGCCCTGCTCCTGGCCAGTGAGGGGAAGGCCAGGGCCTGGGCCACCAACCTGACGACCACGGGTGCTTGCCCCGAGGTGGCGGAGCGGTTGGAAAGCCAGCTGCGGGAGCTGCCCGCGACACCGGGAGCGATCCTCACCCTGCCACCCAGCCCTTCGGGCGTGTTGCATGTGCGCTGGGAGGCGGGCGGCCTGCGACGGGAACGGCTGCTCAGTGTGTCCGCCCTGGGACTCTGCCGGGAGGGGGGCCATGGCCCGTGAGCGGGGATGGCGGCGTCGGGGGGGCCGGATGCCGGCTCAGACCTTGCCCGAGCTGCTTGTGGCGGTGAGCGTGCTGGGCCTGTTGGCGGCCTGGACCCTCCGGGATGGAACGGAGGCCCTGGCCCGGCAGCGGCTGCGAGTGGCGAGCCAGCGGGTGGTGGGTGGGCTGGAGGAGGCCCGGGCGGCGGCGATGCGTCTGGGCCAGCCCTGCGCGCTGCGGCTCGGCCCGGAGGGCTGGAGGCCACCCCAGACCTCCTCCCTTCCCGCCTGCGAGGGAGTGGCTTCTGGCCTGGGAATGGGTGTGGAGGGCGGCGGCGCGGAGCTCAACTTGACGCACAACCTGCCGGACGTGGTGCGTTTCACCAGCAACGGACTGGTGCTGGATGGTGGCACGGTGTGGCTGCGCAGCCCGGGCACGGCCCTGGTGCGCTGCGTCGTGGTGAGCTTGCCTTTGGGGATCACCCGGGTGGGACGGGAGGGGCCGAGCGGATGCGAGTCCGAGGCCACCCCATGAAACGGTGCCGCTCCTTCACCTTGGTGGAGCCGCTTGTGGCGCTGGCGCTGGCCTTGGTGCTGGTCGCCGCTGTGGCCCGGGGGATGATGGCGCTCACCAGCGATGGGGAGCGGCTGGCCTTGCTTCGCCGGGAGCGGGCGTTTCAGCGGCGCGTGCTGGCGCTGATGCGCGCTGAGCTGGAAGCGGCCAGGAGTTGGGGCCTGGGCACGGGGGCTGGGGCGGAGTGCCCTTTGGGCGGAAGGGCACCCGTGCTGCGGATGGAGTTGGAGAACCGCGGGATCACCTACAGCGTGGGGGAGGCCCCCAGCTCGATTTGGCGTGGACGGGTGTTGATGCGCTGCGGACCGGCCTATGGGCTGGAGGGGGAGCTGAGCGGGGGCGCGGCGCAGAACAGGGTGGTGCTGGATGGCTTGGAGCAGGAGGGCCTTCAGGTGGAGCGGGAGGCGCCGGGAGTGGTGAAGTTGCGGCTGCGCCAGGGTATTCCCCTGCGCGGTGGGGGGCTGGTCTCCGTGGGACTTGAGACGCGTGCGGGAACGATGACACCCTAAAAATTAAGCAATTCTAAAACAAAAAAACCCCACTATAAAAAGTCGGTTGGGGGGGTGGGTTGTGTTTATGGTGACAAATGGAAGGATCCGCGAAGACTGTGGGACAAAAGCGCCGCTACCACGAGTTGCTTCAGAGGGGCTGGGCCAGGCACCAAGGGGTGCCTGGCTTCGCCATGCCCCTGGTGCTTCCAGTCGTGATCTTGCTGCTCTTGGGAGCCGTCACCCTGGCGAACCGCTCCATGAACAGCTACACGGCGTCGATCAAGCAATCGGAGGCCCAGGCGGCGAGGCAGGCGGCGGAAAGCGGCATGAACCGGGTGCTCAGCGCTCTCAACCCTTACGGCAAAGGGTCTCCTGACCCGAAAAACAAGTTATCCGGAGACCCCTACATCAGCTACTTGCTGGGCTCCTCATTGACCGGGGGGTGGTCAAAACTCACCGCCATGTCGCCCACGACGGTGGCAAGTCACTTGAAGGCCTGTCGGATTACCGAACAGGGGCCGGGCGGTCAGCTGCCCCCGTCATCCTCTGTCCTGAGCAAGTTGATGAAAGGCACGGTGGGCACCAGCACCACTGGGTCGAGCCAAACCGAGTCGCGCTATGAGGTAACGAACTATGAAGGGCCGACGAAGGTGTTCGACGCCAACGACGCCAAGACGCTGAGCTGCACACAGTACTTCAATTCCCTCACCGGGGGCACCGCGCGAATTTCCGTGCGAGGCACGGTGTGGCGCAATGGTCGAGAGGTGGCCAGCTACACCCTCGCCCGCACTGTGGATGTCGAGAGCTCGCCGATGGCGACTCTCGACGACTCTTGGCTGTTGGCGCGTCGACCTGGCTATCCGATCGCCCTTCGGATCGAGTCGACCGGAAACAGTGGTCTCAATAAACTCGTCAGCCAGGTGTACGCGAACTTCGGAACGGACAAAGACCCGGTGGGGTTGAGTGACACCTTTGGCAAGTTGCGTCCGCTTTGCCCCACCGCAAGCGCTTGCAACCCGCCGCCGTCCGACAAGGTGACGACCCTTCCCACGGGGACGTATGCCAATAACGATTTACCGGAATTTCCTTTTAGCGCAAACACCACCAATGCCAAGGTATCACTACCGAAAGGTGTCACCCGTGCGGTGATCACTCAAAGCAAACCCAATTATCCCTTTACCTCCACTCCCCCTTCCTTGACCTCCCTTGAGACGGGATGCAAGAAGTCTGAAGACATCGACGCCAACCGTCCAGGTGAGATTGATTGTTGGATCGACACGATTCAAACAGATCTCACTGTTCCTAATCCTCTACCAATCACTCTTGATGTCAATACCAATCTCAGGCCGGTCAACCTGATCATTCTCGGCGATGTAGGCAGTGGCATCAACCCTGATAAAAGTTATGTCTCTATTAACCACAAGCATACGGTTGATGGTGTTTTCGGTGCGTTTGATCACACCAATGTGAGCAGCCGGCTGAACTGGAATCGGCTGCGCATCTTTGGCCGGAATCCTAATCCTGTTGGCCAGTGCACAACTTCTGCAACCGCACCGCGTCAGCAATTTTATATTCGGGCCAATTTCGTTGGGTCGAATAGCACCAGCCTTGCCGGAGCCTTTCTTTGGCTGCCAGACGGTGATCTCACCTATGGCCTCCCCACCGAAGCCGCCCCTTCCCCTTCCGGGATCTTATCGTCCTGGTGGGTGTGCAATCTCGATATCAACTTCAGCGGCAAGATGAATTTTATCTTGCCTTTGTATGGAAATCCTGATGCCCTGGCGGCCATTCTTCCCGGAGGATATGTCAAGAATGGGATGTTCACCGTTGATTCTCGCTTTCCTGTTTATCCAACGATGCTGCGCATCAGGAGCGTGTACTGAGCCATGACTCTCAAGCTTGCCCGCCACCGCCACCGCCAACGCCAGAGGCCTCCCGCTTCCGTGCTGATGGAGGCCGTGCTGGCCACAGGCGTCGCCATGACCGCTATGGCTTGCGTGGTGCCGCTTTGGAATCTCCATCGTGAACAGATGCGCCGAGCCCGTGACATCGATGTGCTGGAAGCCCTGGTGATTAAAGATGTCAACACTTTCCGTCAGTTCGCTGGCCAATGGAAAGTCCAAAGTGGTCCCTATTCCGGCAAGATTCTCGATAAAAAGCTTACGACAACTCTTGCTAACCCATTGAGCAACCGCGGATCCACAACTTATGAAGCTGGCGATTTCTGTTGGATTGGTGGCAATTTAGAGTTCCAGTTCACTTCCGACCTCGACAAATACAAAGCTCATTTTGGTCCGCAAACTCATCTGGCTCCCTACACCGTTGATTTGACGGCGTCAGGCGCAGGGGCCAAACCTGAATTCAAGCAGGTTCCAGGATATGTGTTGAAACGCGAAGTTTTGGTGCCCACGAATTTTGACCCTGCCAATCCTGACGGCAGGACCTTCACGATTCGTTTGAACTATGTGCTTGAGAAGGCCCCTGGTGCCGATGTGCCAGATCTGTCTTTCCGTCGCGTAGCGGATGTTCAGGTGGAGGCCCAGTACGGGTGTTGAGCTCATGACCCATGTTTTCACCGCTATGTCTTCACCCCGCGGGCGAGCGAAGGCGTTCACCCTTGTGGAGATCGCGATTGCCAGTTTCTTGTTCATGTTTCTCGCTTCCATCGGATTACGATCGGTGATGATGTTCACCGAACAGCGCAAGGTGCGCAGTGCCGCCGTGGAACTCTCCGGCTATTTGCAGGTGGCCCGAAGTGTGGCCTACGCCGAAAACAGCCGATGCCAAATCGACTTGACGGATTCCACGCTTCCCATCTTTGCCCCCACCACCAGCAAAAGCTTTCCAGACAATGCTTGTCTCGAGAGTGTCCTCCCTCCCTCGATCAATCTGCGCGCCCTGTCCGGAAGCCGCAACCTCACCGCCACCACCGTTGGCTTTCCCCTGATCTTCAACCCAGGGGGCACCCTGGGCAAGGGAGCCATGGTGAGGCTGGGTTCCACCGACGTGCCTAACGCTTTTTGGTGCGTGGATGTGCGGGCCCCCCTGGCGACCATTCATCTGGGTGTTGCCTCTTCCGTTGAGGCCGCTTGCCAATTTGCGATTGAGGAATGAGATGAGCCCCCTTCCCCGTCCCGTCCAAGTGTCCCTCCGGCGCCACCGCCCCCGGCGTCGCTCGGGAGCCTTCACCCTGATTGAGCTGGTGATTGGCGCCAGCCTCTCGGTGGTGGTGGTGGGTTCCTTGGCCGCCCTTGCCTTGCTGGCCGAGCTCCGGTTGGGGGAAAACGCCGAGGTGAGTCAGAACCTTCGCGACAGCTGGGGCCGCACCCTGAATTTCATCAGTGATGAGGCCCACAACGCCTCCTGGATTCGAACCGACCTCCCCAGTTCCATCACTTACCCGTCAACATGCAATGGGGGTGTGGCTCCCACCAACCTCCTGGTGCTGGAAGGGCCCCCGGATACAAGGGACGATCCCACCAAACCACTCTGGACGGTGATTTATGGCGTGCGCTCCAATCCAGGCACGGGAGGGTGGCGCGGCCACAATGTGCTGGTGCGCTGCGGCCCCCCCCTTCGAGACACCCCTCCAGCCACCACCACGGCGGCCGATCTGCAAGCCGCCGCTGAAGAGGGCAATTTGGTGATCTCGCGCGGTGGCTCCGATGGAAAGTTGAGTTTCACGAACTATCAGGAAATGGTGATCACTGATCAGTTAGCCCAGGACAACCCCTTTCAGGTGGTGCTTTACGACATCACCTCTGGGCGAGATCGAAACGCTCGACTCAGCCTTTCCCTTAGCCGTCGTCAGGGTCAAACCTACCCCCCGCCCGATACCTTTCAGGGGTATCACACCCAGATCCGCGCCAACCGCAATCCCGGTATCGACATCCTCGGCGATCCCAACTGCGTCACCACCCTGAATAGCGACACCAACAATGCGGAGCCACCGAAAGGATGCCAACCCATCACGACAGTCGATGGTTTGCTGCGCCGAAACTCCATCAAGGAATACAACCTCCCGGCCACTGGCACCTTCACCGTGAATCGCTGCGGGAAGAAAGGTGATGGCTGTGAAGGTCCCGCGTCCATCGAAAACATAGATGTGGTGTTTCTTAAGGGCCGGTATGACGACTTCAAGAAAAATAAACTGCAATTTGATCAGAACAACAACAAACCCTGCAGCCGCACCCGTTGCTATCTGACCAACGGCAGCCAGACTGTCACGATCTACGACGGAGACGTTCTTGTGTTTTACGACCGGATCGTTCACCTCTAATCCCGCCGTGACACACGCGTCTGATCCCTCGCGGCGCTGTGAGGAAGCCGTTCGCCTGGCCGAAAGTGGCTCCAAGCGTGAGGCGGAAGCTCGGCTGAGAGCGTTGGTGGCTGAAGGGAGCCGGTTCCCTTTGGCCTGCATCGCCTTGGGGGTGCTGTGCGGGGAGCGGGGAGATCGGACCCAGCGGCGCCTTTGGTTTGAGCAAGCCCGCCTGCTGGAGGAGGCCTCTGGCCAGCCCCTCTCCCAGCGACTTCTGCTCAACCTTCAGGTGGACGCGCTGGAAGCTGGGGAGCAAGAGCGGGCGGAGGCCTACGGGCGGGAGCTGTTGGTTCACTATCCAGAAGACGGGGAGGCCCACTTGCAGCAGGCCCGTTTTCAGATGCGCCTCGGACGGCTGGAGGAGGGGATCTCCCACTTGGATCGGGCCGTGGAGGCCTTGCGGGCGCGGATTGACGCGGATTCGGAGGACGTCAAGGGCTGGCGCCTGCTCGCCTCAGCGGAGCAACAGGCGGGGCGGCATGAGCAGGCCCTTGAGGCCTACCGCCAGGCCCTGGCCCTTGACCCCAACCACGTGCCCACGTTGCTGGCCATCGGCCGGTTGCTGGGCGATCGCGGCACCATGGAGGAGGCCATGCCTTGGTTGATGAACGCCCTCGCCGTGGCCCCCGACAGCGCGGAGGTGTTGTGCGTTAACGGCATCGCCCTCGTGCGCCTGGTGCAACATGAGCAAGCGATGATCCTTTTTCGCCAGGCCCTCTCCATCGAGCCGGCCTTGGCCAAAGCCTCCACCTCCCTGGCCCTGGCCCTCAATGATCAGGGCATGTATGAGGAGGCTGCCCGGGTGTCGCGGGAGGCCCTCACCCACAACCCCAACCACACCGACTGCCGCCTCGTGCTGGCCACCTCCCTGCGCTGCATGGGGGACAGTGCGGCTGCCCTGGCCATCTTCCAGGAGGTGCTGGAGGAAGATCCCGATTCCCTGGGGGCCTTCTGTCAGTGGATGTTCACCACCTCCATCAGCGACGTGGCCACTCCAGCGGAGGTGTTGGCCACCGCGCGCCGCTTCTGGAGCGCCCAGGACCGGGAGGCGGCGCCCCAGGCGCCCCCCATCCCGGCCACCCCTCGCGCCTCGGGGCGTCCGTTGCGGGTGGGCCTCCTCTCCGCCGATATCGGCTCCCACGTGGTGGGCTGGTTTCTCGATTCGCTCCTGCGGCATCACGATCCCGCCCGTTGCCAGCTGGAGCTCCTGTCGATGAAACGGCGTTATGAGAGCTACAGCGAGGCGCTGATCGCCATGGCTGAAGGCTTCCATAGCTTGGAGGGCCTGCCGGACACCCAGGCCAGAGCCCTGATGCGGGAGCGCGACTACGACCTAATTGTCGACACCTCGGGCTACACAGGTGGCACGGGCATTCACCTTTTAGCGGAGCGCTGCGCCCCGGTGCAGGCCCACTACATCGGTTATCACGCCACCACGGGCCTGGCCACGATCGATGCCTTCATCGGCGATGAGGAAACGGCCGCCCCGGAACTTCAGGAGCAGTTCTCCGAGCGTCTCTGGCGGCTGCCCCGGCCCTGGCTGGCCTTTCCAGGCCACCTGGAGTTTCCTGAGGCCACCCCCCTGATGCAAACCGAGCGCCCGGTGCTCGGCTGCTTTGGCCAGATGGGCAAGATCTCCGACGCCACTCTCGCGATCTGGGCGGAGGTGCTGCTGGGGGTGCCGGAGGCCCTGCTGGTGCTCAAAGACAAAGGCTTGCAGGATCCTGACGTGCGGCAGCGCCTGCAGGATCGCCTCGCCGCCCGAGGCGTGGCGCCGGGCCGTCTCACTTTCCTGGCTCCGGTGGCGGGTTGGCACAACCATGTGGATCACTACAACCTTCTCGACGTCGCCCTCGACACCACCCCCTGGAGCAGCGCCACCACTGGCTTTGAGGCCCTGGGCATGGGGGTGCCCCTGGTGCCGATCCGGGGGAGCCGCATGGCCTCCCGCATGAGCAGTGGGCTGGTGAGGGGTCTGGGCCGCGGCGAGTGGATCGGCGATGATTCCCCGGCCATCACCGCCATTGTCGCCAATCTGTGCGCCAACCTGCCCGCTCTGCGTGAGGGCAAAGTGCGGCGCCAACGGGAGGCGCTGGCCAGCCCGCTCTTTGACGGGGCCGATCTCGCCACCAAGGTGACCGAGCTGTTCGTGGCGGTGCTGGAGGCGGGGGCCCAGTGCCCTTGAAGACACCCGCGCGCCGCACAAAAAAAGGTGGCCACTGGCCACCCTTTTTTTGGGGCTCAAGATTGAGCCGCTCAAGTGAAGATCAGCCGAACGAACAGGTCATGGCACCGACGCTGTCCACCGTGATCGTGGCCCGTGTGCCTGAACCGTTGGTGACGGTGAGACACTTCAAGTTGGAGGCGGAGTTGGCCCAGGTGGCGACGTAGGAGCCGCCAGTGGCGCCGCAGGTGTCGCCCGTGCTGGTTGGCACAGCGCCAACCTGGGACACCACAAATGTGGCGCACTCTTTGGCGAAGCCCACTTTTTCGCCGATCTTGGCCCCCGCGGCCGCGGCGTCACGGGCGCCGAGGTACCTGGGGATGGCAACCGCGGCGAGGATGCCGACGATGGCGACCACCACCATCAGTTCGATGAGGGTGAAACCTTTGCTCAGCCCTTTGCGGCGGCGACGAAGGCTTTCAAGGAGAAGGAGCTGGGTGCGAGAACGCATGGGAAGAAATGAGAGACTCCGTAAACACTTATACAGCAGTTCACCTGATCCGAACGGACGGAAATCCGAAAACCTGAAACCTTAACATGGATTCGCGAAAAATTATCGTCCACGTGCTGAGAATGGGTTGCGCCCACGCCCCGGGAGTGAAGTCATCCCCCGTCGTCAGGCCCTCGCCAGTGATGGGGCGCCAAGGGAAGTCGCCCCTGGCCATCCACGGGAATGCCCTCGGCCCGCAGCAGTTCCGCCTGCATCCAGTCGGTTCCCTCGCGGGCCAGGCTCAAACTGATCCGCCCGCGGGCATTCACCACCCGGTGCCAGGGCACCGCGGAGGGCAAGGAAAGACGGCGCAACGCCCAGCCCACTTGCCTGGCGCGTCCCCAGGCGCCGATCAGCTCGGCGATTTGCCCGTAGGTGGCGAGCTGGCCTTCGGGGATCCTGGCCACCATGGCGTACACCCGCTGGTCAAAGGTGGCTGGCACGGGTGAGCGGGCAAGATCGGGGGGTGATGGCTCCTCAGACGCGCGTCCCATGCCCCTGTTGCCCCGCCGTTTTGCCCGTTTGAAAGCCGTGTTGGATCGGCGCATGGGGGATCTCACGGTGCTGCTGGAGCGGGTGGAGAAGCCCCACAACCTCTCCGCCATCCTGCGAAGTTGCGACGCCGTGGGGGTGTTGGAGGCCCATGCCATTTGTCGGGAGGGGCGCTTGCCCACCTTCAACAGCACCGCCCAGGGCAGCCAGAAGTGGGTGCCGCTGCGGGTGCATGGCGATGGAGTCCTGGCGTTGACGGCCCTGAAACACCAGGGCTTTCGGCTCTATGGCACCCACCTGGGGGTGGAGGCCCTCGATTACCGCCTCTGTGATTTCACGGGGCCCACCGCTTTTGTGTTGGGAGCCGAGAAATGGGGCCTCAGCGAGGAGGTGGCCGCCTTGGTGGATCAGGCGGTGTTCATTCCGATGCGCGGGATGGTGCAGTCGTTGAACGTGTCGGTGGCGGCGGCCACGTTGTTGTTCGAGGCCCTGCGGCAGCGCCAGGTGGCTGGCCTGGTGCCCGAGCGGGGAGAGGGTGTGCCGCCGGAGCGGTATGGAGAGCTTCTCTTTCATTGGGCCTATCCGGAGGTGGCCCGCTGGTGCCGGGAGCAAGGCCGGCCCTTTCCCGCGCTGGACGCGGAGGGGGCGATCCTGGATCCCTTGCCGCGGGATGTTCGGCTGCGTTGCTAACCCCTCGGCCCCTGCTCAAAGCGCGAGGCGCTCGGCAGCCAAAGGGCCAGGCCCAGAACGGCCAGCTCCAGGGGTAACCAGCGGCCCCCCAGCAACACCACCATCACGGCGGCGACGGCGAGGATCTTTTCCAGCAGGCCAATGGCGTCGTCGCCGTGGTTGTCGCCCACGATCCAGAGCACACAACCCACCAACAGCAACACCAGATCCATCCACCAGGGCATCGGACGGGGGCGTGAGGGATCTTGATTCTAGGAAGCTGTCTCGTCCGCCTCGCGCCATGGAGGTCCAAGCGGCAAGGGGGGCAGCGACGGCACGTTCACCACGTCCAGGGGATGGGGGATGCGCCGTCTCCTCGGCTCAGGGTTGTCGGCCTTGCGCAGAAAGGTGAGTTCAATCACTTGGGGCACCTCCCAGCCGGCCAGCTCCACCGTGCCGCAGCAATTGTTGGCATGGGCATGCACCGCGTCGAAGTGAAGATGCAGCTTGCGCAGCACCGGCAAGAACTTCATGTGCAAAAAGCGGGCACTCGCCAGGGCAGGCAGCATGTGAAATTCGATCACGGCCATGCGGAAGCGGCTCAGCAGGGTGTCGGAACAGGCCAGCAAGGCGTTGTACTCCGCACCTTCGATATCCATTTGCAACAGCAGGGAGCCCGCTTCGGCGTGGGCGCTGGAGCCCACCCAGGCATCCAGGGTGATGGTGTTGCCCCCGTTGAACGACCCCAACCATTGGGGCGTGAACGTGTGCAGGCCCTCGACAAGTCGCAGCTGGCTGGCGTCCACGGACGCGTCGCACAGGTAGGAGGGAATGCCGTAGCGCTCGGCCAGCTCCGTCTCAAAGGCCGTCTGGTCGGAGACCCCCGGGGAAAAGCAAGCGTCCACCCCCGTCAGCAGGTCGGGAAGGAGGTAGGCCCCATCCCCGGAACCGCCCAGGCGGATCAGCTCGGCGGCGCAGCCGACGGGCACCTTCAGCTCAATGGCGGCTCGGATGTCTTCCTCGGCGGCGGGGGAGTCCCAGTCGGAAAAGGTGAGCAGGCGATCGATGCCGCCTTCCCGCTCCAAAAAAAAGGAGGCGGGCAGGCTCAACTCCAGAGGAATCCCGTTGGCCATGGTTTAGCTGGATTGTTGAGGGGACGATGACAGCCATTGCTCCAGCCCCTCCCCCAAAAAGGACAGGCCCAGCACAAGCACAAACATGGCCAGGCCGGGCCAGAGCGCCGTCCACCAGATGCCCGTGGGCACGGAGGTGAGGGCCTGCTGCAGATCACTTCCCCACTCGGGCACGGTTTCGGGCAACCCCAGTCCCAGAAAACCCAGGCCCCCCAGCACCAGCACCGCGTCAGCGGCGTTGAGGGTGAGCAAGACGGGCACGGAGGTGATCACGTTGCGCAGCAAGTAGCGCCGCAGGATCCAAAACGTCCCCGCCCCCAAAGATCGGGCCGCCTCCACAAACAGCTCCGCTTTCACCTGAGCGGTTTGGTTGCGCACCACGCGGAAGTACTGGGGCACATACACGATGCAGAGGGCGGCGGCGGCGTTGGACAGGCCCCGCCCGAGCAGAAAGGCCAGCACCACCGACAGCAGCAGCACCGGCAGGGTGTAAAGCGTGTCCATCAACAGCACCAGCACCCGGTCCACCGGACCGCCCAGATAGCCGCTCACCATGCCGAGGGGCACGCCGATCAGCAGGGCCAACCCCAGGGCCAGCAGCACCACCTGCAGCGCCACTCCACTGCCCGCCAGGGTGCGGGAGCACACATCCCGGCCCAGGCGGTCGGTGCCGCACCAGTGGCTCCAGGAGGGTGGAGCGTCCTGGGGATTGGCCAGGCCGGCGTTGGGGTCGGCCAGCATCCCCAGGTGGTGCAGCAACGGTGTGGCCAGGGCCGCCAGGCTATAGATCGCCACGATCCACACGCCCCAGCGGGCCATCCGGCTGGCCAGGGAAGACGACGGCATCGGTGGAGCCTCATCGTGAAGTCCCCGCATTGTGCCCGCTTGGCGCTAGGACGGGGATTCCCTCCGGCCCGATCCCTTGGGGAGCCCTCCCGCCCCGTCGCCCGCTCAACCGCCCGCCAACTCGGGCGATTCAGGCGGCGGTTTGGCGCCCCGCCGCCTTGCTTGGACCGTGCTTCAGGCCGTGGCCGCCGGCGCCTACACCGATGCCGCCCTCGATCGGGCCCTCCGCCACACCCCCCTGAGCCCTCGCGATCGCGCCCTCGCCACGGATCTGGTCCGCGGCGCCATCCGTCAACGGGCCCTGCTCGATGGCTGGATCACCGCCCTCGGGCGCCTGCCGGCCGAGCGGCAGCCCCCGAAGCTGCGGTGGCTGCTCCATGTGGGCCTTTATCAACTCCTCTTCCTTCAACGGGTCCCCGCCGCCGCCGCGGTGAACACCACGGTGCGGCTCGCCCGCGAGGGGGGCCTGGAACGGCTCAGCCCCGTGGTGAACGGCCTCCTGCGGGCCCTGCCGCGGCGCCGGGAGGGCCCGCAGGGCGCGACTCATCTGGGTTTCCACCGTCTTCACGGACACGTCCAGTATCTTGGCAATTTCGTTGTACGTGAGCCCGCGCGCCCGACTGAGGAGGAAGACCTCACGGGCACCGGGGGCCAGCCGCGCGAGCGCCTGCTGCAGTGCACGCTGCAACTCGGTGGCAATCACCTCGTCCTCCACCCCTGCCGTGCGCGTGGCCACCTGCTCGGCGCGTTCCGGATCCTTCACCATGGTCCCGTCCTGACGCCGTCGGTCTCGCACGTAATTGAGGGCGCGATTGCGACAGGCCTGATACAGGGAGGCCGGCAATCCGTCTGGTATGTCGACGGCCGTGCGGTTGCGCCACGTGGCGAGAAGGGCATCGTGCACGATGTCCTCGGCGGCCACCGGATCACGCACCACCTGGTGGACCGCCGCCGCGAGCCGCGGATAGAGGGCGCGGACGACACCGTCGAACGCGTCGCGCAGGGCGGAGTCGTCAAACGCCGGGGGCCGCGCGGGGGGGCGATCAGGGGGATGCATGCGCGCAAGGATATCGTGTCAGGGTACAA
>JBKCPG010000151.1:0-3606 GCA_046309395.1 Cyanobacteriota bacterium
CCTGGTTGAAGGATGATGCCGCCGAAGACGGAGCCGACCTGCCGGAGCCAGCGACGCTCGCCCAGGAGGCGATGCAGGAGCTGGAAGGAGCGCTGGAGGATCTGCGGGCGATCCTGGCGGAGCTGGGGGAAGAGCTGGAGGCGTTGGTGTGATGGAGGAGCGGGAGTTGCCGGTGGGGTGGATATCTGAAAAGTTGGGCAGCGTTGTCAGCCTAAAAACAGGCCCTTTCGGGAGCTCACTTCATAAATCCGACTATCTAGTTGGCGCCACTCCCGTTGTCAATCCTATGCATCTCATCAATGGGAGTATTGTTCCTGACCCCAGAACGACAGTAAGCCAAAACGTCCTTGATCGCCTCAGAGAGTTCAGGCTTGAAGAAGGCGATGTCGTATTGGGTCGAAGGGGTGTGATGGGGCGAGCTGCTGTTGTACGAGGCTTAGAGACTGGCTGGTTGTGTGGAACCGGATCATTGATTCTTCGTCAGCTTGGCTCCATTGTTCCGGATTATTTACAGAGATTTCTGAGCTCCCCATCAGTCGTGGCGGCTTTAGATGGCGCGTCCGTTGGGTCGACAATGGTCAATCTTAATCAGGCCATCCTTAAAAGCCTTGAAATCCCCCTCGCCCCGCTAAACGAACAACGCCGCATCGCCGCCAAGCTCGACACCACCCTCGCCGCTGTTGAGGCCTGCCGCCAGCGGCTCGATGGCGTGGCGGCGATCCTCAAGCGCTTTCGCCAGGCCGTGCTGGCGGCGGCGACGTCGGGGGAGTTGACGCGGGAGTGGCGGGAGGAGAGGAGCGGAAGCCTGAATGACTGGGCACATCGAAGAGTAGAAGATGTCGTAACAGCAATCGAGGCCGGTCTCAACGTGCAATGCGAAGAGCGGCCTCCCGAAGACCACGAGAGAGGCCTTGTTAAGATTAGCGCCGTTACATGGGGTATTTATGATGAGCAAGAGAGCAAGACGCTCAGTAAAAGTGCTGTTGTCTTGGAGAAGAACCGAATTCAAGTTGGCGACTTCCTGATCTCCAGGGCAAATACCATCGAGTTGGTTGGTTCATGTGTTCTTGTCGATAAGACAAGCCGCAATTTATACCTGTCGGATAAGGTGCTGCGACTGGTAATGCCTCAGGAATGGAAGCTGTGGCTTCTCTGGTGCCTGAAATCTCCTGCTGGACGCAAGCAGATTGAAAAACTGTCTAGCGGCAATCAACTATCAATGCGCAACCTTTCCCAGAAGAGTCTGTTGTCAATCAGCATTCAGCTTCCTCCTGCTGATGAGCTGGAAAAGATCGTTACCGTAATCAACGACCTTCTGTCCCTCGCCGACCAACTCGAAGCCCGCCTCAATGCCGCCCGCAAGATCGTCGATCGCCTCACCCCAGCCCTGCTGGCCAAGGCCTTCCGCGGCGAGCTGGTGCCCCAGGATCCCAACGACGAACCGGCCAGCGTGCTGCTGGAGCGACTTGCTGCGACGAGGCGGGCGGCCCGTCAGGCGGAGGCTGGTGCGGGCAGATCCTCGCGGCGTGGACGCCCCAAGGCTGCAGCCAACCCGGATCAACTCCCTCTCGATGCCGCCCCAGTCCCACCTGATTTTCTCGCCGCACTGTTGCGGGAGTGTGGGGCGCTCAGCGAGCGCGCCCTGTTGGCCGTTTCCGAGCTGGAGCCGGAGCGGTTTGAGCAGCAGCTGTTGCGGGAATTGGAGAGGGGCACCGCCCGCGAAGTGCAGGCCGATGGACAGGTGTTGCTGGAGGCGGTGTCGTGAGAATCCTCCACTGGTTGGAGATCAGCAACTTTAAGGGCTACCGCAGCTCCGGGCGCATCCCGCTGGAGCATCCCTCGGTGTTGATTGGCCCCAACAACTGCGGCAAAACCACCGCCCTGCAGGCCATTGCTCTCTGGTCCACCGCCGTGCGCACTTGGCAGCTGAATGCCAAAGAGTCCAAAGCCAAGACACGCACTGGCAAACCGCTCAACCGGCTCGCGATACAAGCCGTTCCTGTTCCGAAAACGCGGCACTTCTGGAAGAATCTCAAGGTTTCCGGCCACGAGCTGCAGATCTCCCTGGGGCTGGAACTGGAGGGTGCGGTTGTACCGCTCACGATGGTGTTTCGCCATCACGCCAGCGATGAGCTGATCTATGCCGAACCGCACCCTGCCACCGCCAATAACCCCCAGGCTTTGACCAGAGCCGCTCAGCTGGATGTGGCCCTGCTCTATCCCATGTCGGGCATCTCGGCGGATGAACCGCTGATCACCCGCAATCGGATCGACTACCACATGGGCCGCGGCAGCACCGCGGAAGTGCTCCGCAACCTATGCCTTGTGGTGCATCAGGACAATCCCGGCGACTGGCTGGAGATCACCCAGCTGATGCAACGCCTGTTTCAGGTGCAGCTCTCCACCCCACAGGAGAACGAGGGAGGGGCGCTGGATCTGTCCTATCAACAGCCTGGGGCTGATCGGCCCCTGGATCTCTCCCTGGCTGGGCGCGGCTTCCAGCAGATGTTGCTGATCCTCGCCCACCTCTATTCCCACAAGGGCAGTGTGCTGCTGATCGATGAACCCGATGCCCATCTGGAAATCCTGCGGCAGCAACAGATCTATTCACTGCTCAGCATCATCGCTGATCGCAACCGCTGCCAGGTGCTGATCGCCACCCATTCCGAGGTGGTCATGCAGGAGGCTCTCGATACCCATCTCACCTTGATCCTTGACGGCCAAGCCGATGACCTGGCCAGCAAAACCGACATCAAGGAATCCCTCAAGCGCTTTGGCGCCGCCCACTACGTGCGCGCCCGTGAGGCAGGCCACGTGCTCTACCTCGAAGGCAGCACCGATCTCGCCATGCTTCGTGCCTTCGCGGACCGGTTGCAACATCCCGTTCGCGATCAGATCGCCGATGGCTCGCAGCTCAATGTCTACTACCTTCAAGACAATCGCCCCGCCCCCGGCCAATCCCCTGAGGAACTGTTGGATGCTGTTGAAGGGTCCTACGGCCAAAGAGCCAGAGATCACTTCTTCGCTCTGCAGCGCATCCTTCCCAATCTACGCGGGCTCGAGATCATTGACAATGACAATCGCGGCCTGCAACCCAGCCAGGATGGTGGCTTTGAACGTTTGCCCTGGAGACGCTATGAGCTGGAGAACTACTTCATCACACCGCAGCTCCTGATTGATTGGGCCCAGCCACCGCAATCCGACCTGTTTCAAGAACTACGGCAAGCCACTCTCGATCAGCTGATCCAGGAGATGATCTTTGCCGGAAATGAGAGCGACTTTGCGAATTTCAGAGAGGCCAATCCCGCCACCAAGTCCACGCTCTGGCGAGCGCAAACCCAAACCATCAAACTCAGCGCTTTCGCAGAGGCGTTTTTCAGGGCCCTCGCCGCTGCCACCGGCAGTTCCATTCTGTTGCGGAAGCGAGATCTCCATCGCCTGATCGATTGCCTTCCCGTCGCTGCAATCGATCCCGAAGTGGTTGACAAGCTGGATGCGATTCATCGCCTGCTGCAGCGTTGAGTGGCTTCCTTCCGCCAGTGAGCAGCAGGCTCTGGCCTGGGCTGGTGGATAAACGGAGAATCATCCCTCCCGGGTTTGCTTCCA
>JBKCPG010000152.1:0-8793 GCA_046309395.1 Cyanobacteriota bacterium
CCCCTGAAGGGCGCGCACCCCCGCCACCCCCTGCACCGCCAGGGCCACCGCCAACGGCCACAGCAGCTGGCGATTGGCGCCGCCGCCCCGGGCAAGGGCGCTGGCCTTGGGGGTGACGTGAAAGGCGACGGGCTGTCCCATCAGGGTGAGCAGCACGGTTTTCGCCAGGGGATAGGCCAGCACCCAGCGGTACAGCTCCGGCATCACAGCCCCGCGGGATTGATCGCTCAGCCAGCGGATGAGCAGCAGTTGGCTCAGAAAGAGGGGAACGGCGAACTCAAGCAGCCCATCGGGCTCCAGCCTCACGGGGGCCAACCTCTCCACCGCCAACAACAGCGGAGCGGTGAGCAGCACAAGGAAAGGGAACACCAGCAGCCAATGGACGATGCCCTCCAGATAGGCCAGTCGCTGCAGGGGCTTGAGACCAGCGATGGTGAGGGGATTGGCGCTCGTGCGCAGGATCTGCAGGGTGCCGCTCGCCCAGCGGCACCGTTGCGCCGCCATGGCTCCGATGGACTGGGGGGCGAGGCCGGCACTCAATTTTTCAGGCACGTACACGCCCCGATGGCCAGCGGCCACCAGGCGGATGCCCGTGGCCAGATCCTCTGAGGTGGTGCCCGTCTCAAAGCCACCCACCTCCAGCAGGGCCTGGCGCCGCATCACAAAGGAGGTGCCGGCGCACACCACGGCGCCCAGGCGCTGCCGGGTGGGCTCGATCCAGCGATAAAACGACTCCTCATCGGGCATCAACCAGCGCTCCAAGCGCAAGTTGCGCATGAGGGGATCGGCGCCCATGTAGGTCTGGGGGGTTTGGACGAAGGCCACCGACGGGTCGTGAAAGAGGCCCGCGGTGCGGCTGAGGAAGGAGCTGAGGGGCACCACATCCGCGTCAAACACGGCGATCAGCTCGGCCCTGATCCCGGGCAGGGCGTGGTTGAGGTTGCCCGCTTTGGCATGGCGCCGCTCCTCCCGGGCCAGATAGCGGGCCCCCAGCCGATCGCAGAGCGCCCGAAGCTTCGCCCGCCCGCTGTCGTCCAGGAGCCACACCTCAAACTTGGGGTAATCCAGGGCCAGGCAGCCCCGCAAGCAGCGCTCGATCAGCTCGGGCGGTTCCCCCCAACTGGGCACCAGCACCGCCACCTCGGGCACCCGCTCTGGATGGGCCAGCCGATCCGCCGCCAGCCGGGCCGCCGCCGCCTCCGTCTCCCGCCGACCATCCGATCCCCCCAACGCCCCCAGCCCGATCTGCAACAGCCCGTGGCCCAGGAGCATCAGCTCCGCCACCAACACCAGCACGCTCAGCCCGACGCTGAGGGGTGTCTCCAGGTTGAGGGTGCCGCCAACGCGCCAGGGCAGATAGCGCAGGGCCAGCACGCTGATCAAGACAGCGGCCGCACCCCGCCAGGGCGCCGATAGGGGCTGGGGGGGCGGACGCACGGGGAACAGTCAGCGACCCCATCATGTCGAACCCCCGGAGCAAGCGGCTGGGGACAGGGCAGCCATCGGAGGTCCAAGCCACCAGAATTGGGGAGCCCCCCGCGCCTGTTCAGGCCTGGCACATGTTGATCCAGCCGGATCTGTCCACCACCTGGCTGGGCCTGCCCCTGCGGAGCCCCCTGGTGGTGGGCGCCGCCGCCCCCCTCAGTGAGGATCCGGCCAATTTGAGGGGACTGGAAGAGGCTGGGGCGGCGGCCATCGTGCTCCATTCGTTGTTTGAGGAGCAGCTCGAACAGGAGCAGCTCAACTTGCATCACCTGGGAACCCTGGGTTGTGAGAGCTACGGCGAATCCTTGAGCTACGTGCCGGAAAGCGCCCTGTTCCATGTGGGCGCGGAGCGTTATCTGCGGGATCTGGAGCGGGCCCGGGCGGAGTTGGGGATCCCGGTGATCGCCAGCCTCAATGGTCAGCATCCGGGAAGCTGGGTGCGCTTCGCCCGCCAGCTGGAGAGCGCTGGCGCCAGCGCCATTGAGCTCAACATCTACTCCCTGCCCACCGATCCCGACCGCGACAGCGCCACCATCGAGGCGGAGGTGGTGGAGATTGTGCGGGAGGTGCGCGCGGAAGTGGGGGTGCCCCTGGCGGTGAAGCTGAGCCCGTTTTTCACCAATGTGGGGGCGATCGCCAAGCGCCTGCGGGCGGTGGGCGCCGATGGCCTCACCCTGTTCAATCGCTTCTATCAGCCCGATATCGACATTGAGGCGCTGGAGGTGCGGCCCAACCTGCTGCTCTCCACCCCCCACGACCTGCGGCTGCCCCTGCGCTGGATCGCCCTGCTCCATGGGCGCCATGATCTGGATCTGGCGGCCTCCAGCGGCGTGCATCGCGGCACCGACGTGGTGCGGTTGCTGATGGCCGGCGCCCGCGTCACCCAGGTGGTGGCCGCGCTGCTGCGCCATGGGCCCGGCCGGCTGCGCACGCTGGAAGAGGAGTTGGCGCGCTGGTTGAGTGAGCACGATCACCCATCGGTGGCGGAGCTGATCGGCTGCATGAGTCAATTGCGCTGTCCCACCCCGCTCGACTACGAACGGGTGCAGTACATGCGCGTGCTGCAAACCTACGAGCCAGCCAGCGCCATCGACGCGCCAGGCCCATGGTGAACTCCGTCTCGTCCCCCGCCGAGGTGGCCGCCCTGGCGGAGGGTTTGGCCAGCCGTGTTCGTCGCCCTTGGACGGTGATGGAGGTGTGCGGCGGCCAAACCCACAGCATTCTGCGCTGGGGACTCGACCAATTGCTGCCTGACGGGCTGCGGCTGATCCACGGCCCGGGCTGTCCGGTGTGTGTCACGCCAGCGGCCATCCTGGATGGGGCCCTGCGATTGGCGCGCACGCCGGGGGTGATCCTCTGCGCCTACGGCGACATGTTGCGCGTGCCTGGGAGTGAGCCTGGGCTCGATCTGTTGGCGGCTCGGGCGGCGGGCGGGGAGGTGCGGCTGCTCACCAGCCCAGGCGAGGCTTTGGCCCTGGCCCAAAGGCAGCCGGAGCGACAGGTGGTGTTTTTGGCGGTGGGCTTTGAAACCACCGCCCCGGCCACGGCGTTGCTGGCCAAGCAGGCCAGGGCCCTGGGGCTGGCCAACCTGTCTTTGCTCATCGCCCATGTGCGGGTGGCGCCCGCCATGGCGGCTCTTCTGGCCGATCCCGCCAACGAGGTGGAAGCGTTTCTGGCGGCGGGCCACGTGTGCGGTGTGCTCGGCACCGGGGAGTTGGAGGCGCTGGTGGAGCGGTTTGCGGTCCCGGTGGTGGTGACGGGCTTTGAGCCGGCGGATGTGATGGCGGGTTTGTCGCGGGCGGTGGAGTTGTTGGAGGCTGGCACCCCTCGGGTGGCCAACGCCTACGCCCGGGTGGTGCGCCCCGAGGGCAATCCCGCCGCCCGCGCCCTCCTGGAGGAGGTGTTCGTTCCCGTGGATCAGATCTGGCGTGGTCTGGGCCCGATTCCCTTGGGGGGACTGGCCCTGCGACCGCCCTACGACACCCTCGACGCTCGCCAACGTTTTGTTTTGCCGGGCCTGGAGGGGTCCGCCGAACCCGCCTGCCCCTCCTGTGGGGAGGTGTGCATCAGTGGCGCCATCCTCCAGGGCCGTGCCACCCCGCCGCGATGCCCAGCCTTTGGCACCAGCTGCACCCCCGAGCATCCGTTGGGGGCGCCGATGGTGTCGAGTGAGGGCGCTTGCGCCGCCTGGTACCGCTACCGCCGATGAGCGACTCCGGGGAACGGATCCGTCTGGGCCATGGCGGCGGCGGCACGTTGACGCATGCCCTGATCGATCAGGAGTTGCGCCGTCTCTACCGCGACCCCGCCCAGTTGCTGCACGACGCCGCCACTCTGGCCCGACCCAGCGGCGATCTGGCCTTCACCACCGATAGCTATGTGGTGCATCCCATCGACTTTCCTGGTGGCGACATCGGCTCCCTGGCGATCATCGGCACCGCCAATGATCTGGCGATGGCGGGGGCGCGTCCCCACCAGATCAGCGTGGCGTTGATTTTGGAAGAGGGACTGGAGCTGGCCTGCCTGCGGCGGATCGTGAGCTCGATGGCGGGGGCGGCGGAGGCCTGCGGCGTGGCGATCGTGACGGGCGACACCAAGGTGGTGGAGCGGGGAAAAGCCGACCGGCTGTTCATCACCACCAGCGGACTGGGGGTGATCGAGAGCCCCACGCCGATCGGACCGGGGGCGATTCAGGTGGGTGATCAGCTGCTGGTGAGCGGAGATTTGGGCCGACACGGACTGGCGATCCTGGCGGCCCGCCATGGTTTGGAGCTGGACCCCCCCATCGCCAGTGATTGCGCGCCCCTGTGGCCCCAGGTGGAGGCGTGCTTGGGGGCTGGGGTGGAGTTGCGCTGCCTGCGGGACATCACCCGGGGCGGTTTGGCCAGCGCCCTGTGGGAGCGGGCAAGCGCCGCCGGGGTCACCTTCCATGTGGAGGAGGAGCGGCTGCCCGTGCTGCCGGCGGTGGCCAACGCCTGCGGCATCCTGGGCTTCGACCCCCTCCATCTGGCCAACGAGGGGCGATTTCTCGCGGTGGTGCCCGACGGCCACCGCGTCGCCGCCGAGGAGCTGTTGGCCCCCCTGGGGGGGCGCTGGATCGGGGAGGTGCGCCAGGGGGCGCCGAGGGTGGTGGCCCGCACCCCTTACGGCAGTGAGCGGCTGCTCGTGCCCGCCACGGGCGAACTGCTGCCAAGGATTTGTTGAGCGCCCGCTCCATAGACGCCGCTCCAGGGGGTTCTGGCGGAGTCCCGGGCCGATGGGGGCATGCGCCTGTCTCCTCTCTTGATTGTCAGGTCGAGGGCTTTGGGATTCATCTGGCCCTGAGACCAAACACACCGAAGCGAACCGCTGGACACGATGCCGTGACCGAATCGCTTCGTTGTGTTCGCCGAATCGTCGCTCCAGGGAATCGGGACCCTTCTCCGCCGTTCCGAGGAGGGGCCCCGAGCGGTGGAGCGGTGCGGACTTCGGGTCAAGGTCTGATTTAAGGCCGGAAGTTGCCATCCGTCTTCAAGCTTGAATCGCTCCCCCCAGGATCAAGATCCTTGGCCTCCCGCGGATCATCGGTGAGGCACAGGCTGGGGGATCAGCGTTGACCTTGCTCATCCATGTTCCACTCCATCCCAGTGGCATTCATGGCTGTTGGTTGGCCTTCATTGACGCAAGCCAATAACCGGTTAGGAGACAGGCCTGGAGCCCGCACGCTCGCGGATGAAGCTAACTTCCCCTTGTGCCCATGGTCGTGGGTTGGCTTGCCCTTTGGTGAGCCAGCACGTGGATCTCACGGATCGGCGGCCAGCACCTTCCCTCCGCTGGTGAATCCCATCCATGGAGAGCAAGATGCCCATAGCGTTGACATCGCGCGAAAGCGCCCACGGCCCATGTGGACCATCTGGCCCCCGCGGGCTTGCGGGTCAGAATCGTCAACCGGAGTGCGAACGCTCATTGAGTGGTCAGCCTGTGGGGCATGCCTGTCAGGCAAGAGCCAGCGATCGACTGAGGCCCCACCATCGGCCTCTTTGGTGGCGACGCCCATGGGCTTTCTCTCCAGCTGGTCAGCAGGGCGAAATGAGCATCGCGGGGACGCCTGAGTGAGGCGAGCCTGCCGTGATGGAGGTCCCTTCGGTGTGTTGAGACAACTCCTGGCTTGTGAATCGCCTGGTGGCGAGCTGAGCGCCAGGCAGGTGTGAGTGGATCCTTTGATCGATGGAATCGTTGCTGCCCATACAACAAAACATGATCGAGTTTTTGAGGATCAGGATTGAGAAATCATCCTTTCCCAAAGCGTTGGCAGTTGCGTCCAAGTCGTCGTGACGTTTCGTAAGACTTGATCCACAGAGTGAGACCCCGACCCTAGTCTTTCGAAAGATCGGTCATGAGGATCACCGCCATTGGAGCCGCTCCTTTCATTCCAATGGCGCAGGGCGGCCATGCACGCGCTCTAGAATCCTAAGGGAGTTGTTATGGGTCGAGGTCGTTATGTGCTGTCCTCCAGCACCCCCATGCACTGGATTGGACTGGAGAAGGAATTGCCAGGCACCACACAATTGTGCTCACCCGAGTATGGCCCGGCATTTCTTGAACAACACATGGATACGATTATCGGTCACGATGGGGTGTTGGCCGTGTTCTTTGATCAGGAGATCGAGCATCTTCTCCACAGAATTGGAGTGCCGATTTGTTTTCCACTCTCCAGCATACGTGACGCCCTAGAGGACAAGTGCGAGGCTGTGCGAATGGCCATGGCCGCTGGAGTGCGCTTGTTGCCCACCAAACTCGCGAAGGTCAATGGCTATGATCATTTACGTCATCTTGCCGATCATGCGGGAATCGGCCCAAAAATCATTGTGCAGATTCCCCAAGGAAATTCTGGCAAAGGCACCTTTTTGATCAGGAATGAAGCCGACTACAAGACCCATGCCAGGTTGATTGAATCAGCGAAGGAGTGTCGCCTGACGCAAGAAATCATTCACCCTCAGTCACTCTGCATCGAAACGGTCATGACGGATGCGGGTACGGTGATCGGCATGCCAGCCCTAGACCTGATTGGCATCCCCGAGCTGACTCCCAATCCCAATGGTTGGTGCGGAAATGTGATTGGCAATGGCGCGATCGCTCCGCGAATTGTCAGAGAAATAAGGGAGGCTAGTCTGAAGATCGCCGCCGTCGTCCAGCGGAGACACCCTGGGTATTTTGGTTATTCAGGAGATGATTATCTGCTGTGTCCCGCTTCTGATCATCCTATGTATCAAGAAAAGAATGCTCGCTGCACAGGGATGATGCCGTTGTCGAATGTAGCGGCCTTTGAGCTGGGTCTTCCTCCGCTCATTGCCCAACATATTGCACAGTATGAGGGAGAGGGAGCCCGTCTGGATGTGGAGGATTTGAATCGCCGTTGGTCGGATCCTCAAGATGTCGGCTTGACCACATGCTTGATCCTGAAGCAGCTGGATCATCTGCCAGCCAGCTTGCGTTCTTTTCCCCAGAAAGGGTTGTATTCCCTTGATGGTGGTGGCTTGCGGCAGCTTAGGGATTCCATTGCGGTGCGGGATGTGATGGATCATCCTGGGTTTGGCTTATGGGTCCCTGAAACCACTGGCCATCAAATTCAATGCCAGGATGTGCTGGGTCGTCTTTTGGTTCGCGACCATCTTACGGATGGAAACCGCCTTAATCCAAGGGGGAAAGCCTGGATCCAGGCCTTCCGCGAGGCCATGATCTATGGGTCATAAATTTCGCATGGATTTTGTAGAGATGAACGCTGTGGCCAACACCACCAAAATCACCGTGCCATGGCTCAACCTCCCATCCGCCACATAGGAACATTTGCGGCCATCGCCGCGGCTGTTTTCTTTACGGCCACAATCGGCATGGTGAAGCTGGCGGCAGAGATGGGCGCCATTGGCATTTTGGGGATTCGCATCACCGGCACCACGTTTCTCTTGACACTTTTTCTTCAGGTTTTCTTTCCCAGTGAAGCCTCGTCATTGACCGTCTCACTGCGCTCCAATCCGAGGCTCATTCTATTGGCGACAGGATGCATTGGCACAGGCTTCTTTTTGTTTGCCTGGGCTTTTTTGCATGGCTATGGAACGAGTGTCGCTCAAGCCTATTTGCTTTTTCCATTTTCGATGGTATTTGGCGGCTTAATGTTCTTTGGTGAGCGATTACGACGTCATCAGTGGGCAGGTGTTTGCATGGCGGCGATTGGAGTGATTCATGACTTATGGGTGCACACTTCTCTCTCCTGGGTGACATGGGTGCAAGCATTTGTGATGACAGCCTATTTTCTGCTGCACCGAGTGTTGCATTCGCGTGGCGTGACTTCGCTCCAACTCCTTGTTGGCGAATTTTGGTTGTTAATGCCCCTGGCCTGTATCTGTGTGGTGACTCAAATAGAAAGGATTCAGCCTTTTACAACTTCGCTCGAGGGGGTTTTCGTCATTATCGGCCTATGGTTCATCACGACGCTCGCCTATATCAGCTATATTGTGAGTAATCAGTATTTAAGTTGCGCCGCATTTGGCATGTGGGGAAGCCTAGAGCCGATTTTGATTTTGTCGTCATCGGTTCTGTTTTTCGATGCACACATTGAGTCGGGCGATCTCTTTACCTACGTGCCGATGTTCCTTGGTTCACTGTTGGTTGTCCTTTGACGTCGAAACGTGTCCGCTCCTGGATGGGTGTGTCTTGGCGTTGATGATGCCGGGGAGGTCCATGGATCAGGGGTGCTTGCCGCGGTCAGCGGTCCAGGGATGGATCAGTTCCAGGGCGATCGCATTGAAGCCGGCGGTGTTGCGGGTGGCTAGCTGAGCGCCTTTGGCCAAGGTGGTCGCGGTGATCCGCATGGTCGTTGCATTGGTAAAGCTGCGCCCAACCTTGACTCACTCGGTGCCACCCAATACCTGGCCCCAAATCCTGCCAGGACAATCCCAACAACACTCAACAACGGAGGGGGTGGGATTCGAACCCACGGACCCTTGCGGGTCGCCGGTTTTCAAGACCGTTCAAACCCCTTGGAATGACAGCGTCCTCCCCGTGACTTGCCTAGGAATTTGCCTCTTTTATGTCGGTTTGTGTCACTGAAATCGACTTGCTTCGACACTTTTTGTCTCAAGCGGGGGCATCATCGCCAGTCCCGTCTCTTCATGACACGAGCGGTTCAATAGATCCTTCGCGAGTTGAGGCTGTGTTTCACTAAGCCATCCAAGTGGCCTTTCGACTGAGCAAACACGAGCACACATGTCTCAAGGGGAATCATTCTGAACCAGCTATTCGTGAAAAATACCTATTCATTAAGCACAGCAA